>JASHQI010000195.1 GCA_030037645.1 Xanthobacteraceae bacterium | reverse complement strand
TGCGACATTGACGCTCCCAAGGGGACCGGCCATCGCGAAACCGACCATGGGAAGCGAATTTGAACGCTGTATGGTTAACATTTGGCAAATCGCGGCCACCTGGTCGTTGTCGCCGCGCATCATTGCATTGGTAACTTTCACACCGCTTTGGCGGCGGCGAGCACTTCGTCGGCGTGGCCGGCAACCGACACTTTGGGCCAGACGCGGGCGATGCGCTGGTCCGGACCAATCAGGACTGTGGTGCGAACGACGCCTTTGAATTTGCGGCCGTACATCGACTTTTCCTGCCACACGCCGTAGGCCTTGAGCATGCGGTGCTTCTCGTCGGACGCCAGCGCTATGCCAAGCTTATGTTTGGCCTTGAAGGCATCCAGCGCCGGCACCGGATCGGCGGAGACGCCAAGAATGTCGGTGCCGGCACGGCTGAAGCTGGCCCGTAGCCGTGAGAAGTCGATCGCCTCCTTGGTGCAACCGGGGGTGTCGGCGCGGGGATAGAAGTAGAGTACGAGCTTGCGACCGGCGAAGTCGTTCAGCGAGACCGTGGTGCCATGATCGTCCGGCAGACTGAAAGCGGGGGCTTTCGCGCCGGGTGCGAGGCGCTTGGAGTCCTTTGCGGGCAAGCTTTGAACGGGCATGTGCCTTCCTTTCGACGCTTTCCCAGAGGCATTCTTCTGTCACAATACGCGCGCGGGCCGGGGTAGTCGATTACCGCTATGAGGCCGGGGCTTGTTGCGCGGTCTTGCTGCGACAAAGTTCTGACGGCACCACGGACGAGGGGACGCCCGAGGGGGCATGACGAGCCAGGACAGGTTCAGTGCGGGGCCCCTAAAGCGGGAGCCGGTCGCCTACACTCGTCGCCGGGTGAGCCTTGCCGCGGCTCATCGGGGCGAAGGCCGTGGTGACAGCCGTTATTTGGCTGCCTATCGCCGGCTGCTGGTGCGGCACAGACGTCTCATCCGTCGCGTCGGCATCGGCGCCGGGGTTTTGGCCGGCGTATTGCTGGTGGGCTTTCTCGGCCTGTGGTGGCGACTCGCCAGCGGCCCAATCCAACTCGACATTGTCACCCCGTGGCTTGCTTCTGCCATTGAGGAGAATTTCGGCAGCGACCACCGCGTTGAAGTCGGTGGCACGCAGATCGAGCGTACCCAGAACGGCAGAGCCGCGGTGCGAATTCGCAATATCGTCGTGCGCGACGCCGACGGAGCGGTGGTGGCGAGCGCGCCAAAGGCCGAGGTCCGCGTTTCGGGTCTGGGCCTGTTAAGCGGCCATCTGCGCGCCGAAAGTTTCGACTTGGTTGGCGCGCAAATGGCGGTGCGCATCGAGCGCGACGGCGAGGTCACCGTTTTCGCCGGCGCCGAAAGGCATCCCTTTGCGACGGCCACGGTGCCGATGGCCGCTCGCGCTCTTGTTACCGGTGCGGGCAAATCCGATTTCGGCGCCCCGCCCGCGGCGACACCGCCCGCGGTGGGGAGCGCGGCTCCAGTCACCGTACCGTCCACCGGCGCGCCGAATGCTTCGCTGCGCCGGACCGGCAATGTTCTTGCCGCGCTGCTGTCGTGGATCGATGGCATCGGCACGGCCGGTCTTGACGGTCACGATTTGAATGAGCTCGGGTTGAAGGACGGCAGCTTGACCGTCGATGATGAACGGACAGGGAAACGCTGGACCTTCCGCGATATCACTCTCACGCTCGACCGACCGCGCGGCGGCGGCGTGGTGGTGACCCTGGGCTCGAATAATCCTCAGCGGGCGTGGGGCCTGACGGCCGAAATTAAGCCGACGGGGGATGGCAATCACAGCATCGCGCTCGAAGCGCGTCATGTTTCCGTCAGCGACCTGCTGCTGGCGGCGCGCATCGGTGACGGCGAATTCAAGACGGACTTGCCGGTGTCGGCGAGCTTGCGCGGCGAGATCGGACCGGATGGCGTGCCGGAGAGGCTGTCCGGCCGGATCGTTGCCGACGCCGGGTTCATCGGCGACGGCAGCGCCGCGGATGGCCGCATCGATATCGACCGTGCCGAATTCAAGCTTAATTGGGATGATGCTGATCGCATCCTATCGGTGCCGTTCCAGATCGTCTCGGGCGGCAACCGCATCACGCTTGTCGGCGAAGCCAACGCCCCGGCGCGGCCCGGCGGAGCCTGGTCGTTCAAGATCGGCGGCGGCACGGTCGTGCTGACCGCACCCGACACGCGGCGCGATCCGTTGATTCTCAACCGCATTGCCGTGACCGGACAGTTCGATCCCACCAAGCGCCGCATCGTCATCGGCAACGGCGACATCGGCAATACCGAAGTCGGCGTCGCCATGTCCGGCAGCGCGGATTATTCCACTGGCGACTTGCATCTGACCGCAGGCTTCGCGGCCACCCGCATGCCGGTCGATGCGATGAAACGGATTTGGCCGGTATTCGTCTCGCCCAAGGTGCGCACCTGGTTCCTCGATCACCTCATCAGCGGGACTCTCGAACGGTTGGTGATCGCTGTGAATGCGCCCTTCGACACGTTGAAGGCGAGCGGCCCGCCGGTTCCCGATGATGGGCTGGAGATCGACGCGCAAGGGACGAACTGCGTCATCCGACCGGTGGCCGGCCTGCCGGCGCTGCGCAACGCCGATCTCAACGTGCATATTGCCGGGCGTTACGTCAGCATCACGCTGAACAAGGCGATCGCCGATCTGCCGTCGGGACGCAAGCTGGTGATGTCGGCCGGACAATTCGAGGTGCCTGATACGGCGCCTCATGCGCCGCCCGCGCACGTTCGGTTCAAGCTCGACGGCCCTGTCCCGGCGGCGGCCGAACTGCTGGCCATGGATCGACTGCGCGACGCTTCGGGCGCACCGTTCGATCCGGCCACAACCCGCGGCACCATGAGCGCGCAGGTTCAGCTTTCCATGCCGCTGCGGCCGGATTTGCCGCCGGGCGCGACCAATTACGCGATCACGGTCGACGCGACGAATTTTTCCGCCGAGCACATGATCATGGGGCAGAAGGTGGAAGCCGCGGCGCTGAAAGTGATCGCCAATAACCAGGGCTTCCTCCTCAAGGGCGATGTCAAAATCGGCGGCACGCCGGCCAGTCTCGAATACCGCAAAATGCATGGAGACGACGCCGCCGAAGTCCAGATCGATGGCATGCTCGACGCGGCGGCGCAGAAGAAGCTCGGCCTCGATCCGTCGAACACGATCAGCGGCTCCATTCCGATCCAACTCACCGGCCGCGTCGATGTCACGTCCGATCATAATGGACGCTTCTCGATCGCGGCCGATCTGACGCCCTGCCAGATCGATGGTTTCTTGCCCGGTTGGGTCAAGCCATCCGGCAAGCCGGCCCGCGCAACTTTCACCCTGACGACAACGCCGCAATCGATCCACATCGACGATTTGCTGATCGAGGGCGCCAGCGGCGGCGCCAAGGGCAGTATCGTGATGGACGGTTCGGGTCAGTTGCAATCGGCCAATTTCCCGTCCTACGGATTTTCCGATGGCGACAAGGCCAGCCTCAAGGTCGATCGCAATCCCGACGGGACATTGCGCGTTGTGATGCGCGGCGATGTCTATGACGGGCGCGGCTTCATCAAGACGCTCACCGACGGGCCGTCCGAGAGTGCGCCCGGTAAAAACCGGACGCCGGATATCGACCTCGATATGAAGCTTGGCGCCGTCGTCGGCTTCAACGGCGAGGCGCTGCGCGACCTCGATCTAAAAATGTCGCGGCGAGCCGGCGAGATTCACAGCTTCGGTCTCTCCGCCAAGATCGGGCTTAACTCGACGCTGACGGGTGAATTGCGCGGTGCGCCTAACGGACGCCAAGTGATCGCTTTGGCGACCGGCGACGGCGGGGCCCTGTTCCGATTTACCGATGTCTATCAGCGCATGACCGGCGGGCAAATGCTGATTGCGATGGATGCTCCCTCGGCGAGAAATCCCGTTCAGCAGGGCGCGGTGTCGGTTCGCGACTTCGTCATTCACGGTGAAGAGCAGTTGCAGCGCGCGGTTTCATCGAACGGCGCGCCGGTCGCGAACAACGACATGAATTTCTCCAGCATGCGGGTCGACTTCACCCGCATGCCCGGGCGTGTGGTGTTGCGCGACGGCGTGGTGCGCGGCCCGTTGCTTGGCGCGACCATCGATGGAATTGTCGATTACGCGCGCGAGGAAGTGCATCTTCGCGGCACGCTGGTTCCGCTTTACGGCCCGAACAACCTGCTGGGCCAACTACCGATCGTCGGTTTGTTTTTAGGCGGTGAGAAGGAAGGGCTCGTCGGCATCACCTATGAGGTCGTCGGCAAGCCCGGCCAACCGGTGCTCCGCATCAATCCGATTTCGGCGCTGGCGCCCGGGCTGTTGCGCAAGGTGTTCGAATTTCCGGCCGCCCGGGACGGCGCTTCGACCGGCGGCAACGCCGGCAGCGATGACACTACCGGCAGTACCGGCAGTAGCGGCAGCGGTGCGGACGACGGCCACTAGAGCTTGATCCAATTCAACTGAATCGAATCACGGTCTAGATTTTTCGTTTGAGCATGATCTTTTCCGAAAACCGGTTTCCACCCTCGGATCAAATCCGAGGGTAGGCTTGCGACCGGTTTTCCGATTCTGTGAGGGCCGGTGTCAGGTCGGCTTGAGCAGGACGTGCCGCTTGCGGCCAAGCGAGAGCTTTATGACGCCCTGCGCAGTGATGTCGGCTTCGCCAATCGCGGCTTTCTCGTTGGTGACGCGAACGTCGTTGACCAAGACGGCGTTATTGACGATGGCGCGGCGCGCCTCGCCGTTCGAAGCGGCGAGACCGGCCTTGACGAACGCAGCAAGCACACCGATGCCGGCTTTAAGTTCCGCGCGCGGCACGTTGACGGTCGGCAGGCCCGTGCCGAGGCCGCCTTCCTCAAACGTCATGCGCGCCGTCGCCGCGGCCTCGTCGGCCGCCGTTTTGCCGTGCACAAGGGCAGTCGCCGCGGTGGCGAGAATCTTTTTTGCCTCATTGATCTCCGCGCCCTTGAGCGCAGTCAGGCGGTCGATCTCGCCGAGCGGCAATGTCGTGAGCAACTTCAAAAAGCGCCCCACATCGTCATCCTCGGTATTGCGCAGGTACTGCCAATATTCGTACGGGCTGACGAGGTCGGCGTTGAGCCACACCGCGCCGGCGGCCGTCTTGCCCATCTTGGCGCCCGAAGACGTGGTCAGCAGCGCCGTCGTCAAGGCAAACAGTTGCGCATTGAGCATGCGGCGGCCGAGCTCGATGCCGTTGATGATGTTGCCCCATTAATCGGACGCGCCCATCTGCAGCACGCAGCCGTATCGCTTGTGCAGTTCGATGAAATCGTAGGCCTGCAGGATCATGTAATTGAATTCCAGGAATGACAGTTCCTGCTGCCGATCGAGCCGCAGCTTCACCGAATCGAACGCCAGCATGCGATTCACCGAGAAGTGCCGGCCGACGTCGCGCAGGAAATCGATATAGTTGAGCGTGTTGAGCCAGTCGGCATTGTTGGCCATCACCGCGTTGCCGCCCGCCTCCTCGAATTTGAGGAACTTTGCGAAGACAGCACGGATGCCGATGAGATTGTCCCTGATGACCTCGTCGGTGAGGATCTTGCGGCTTTCGTCCTTGCCGGAAGGATCGCCGACGCGCGTGGTGCCGCCGCCCATCAGCGCGATCGGCCGGTGCCCGGTCTGCTGCAGCCAGTACAGCAGCATGATCACCAGCAGGTTGCCGATATGAAGCGAGGGTGCGGTGCAGTCAAAACCAATATAGGCGGTGATCGTTGACGAGCGCGCCAGCGCATCGAGTGCCTCGGGTTCCGAGATCTGGTGGATGAAGCCCCGTTCGGCCAGCACGTTGAGGAAATCGGACTTGTAGGTGCTCATCGCGATCCGGTTGCCATTGAGTGGAGCATGATCTTTTCGGAAAACGGGCTTCCGCCGCGCACCAAGTCGCGGCCGGCTGCCGCCGGATCAAGCTCTTAAGCGGCGGCTCGCCGCGGCGGCGCCGCTGGTGTAACAGGTCCACCGCGTGATTCAACCGAAGAACCGGGCCATGGCCGCGGAAAGCGAAACGCAAATGCCGCCGGTTTTCGCGATTGGGCTGATGAGCGGCACTTCGCAGGATGGCGTCGACGTGGCCTCGATCGAAACCGACGGCGAAGTCATCGCACGCTTCGGACCGACCGCCTACCGGCCCTATACGCGCGGCGAGCGTACCGTGCTGCGCCGCGCCACCGCGACGGCGGCAAATCTAACCGACCGGACCCTGCGCCCGACCGTGGTGGCAAAGGCGGAGGAGTTGGTGAACACGGCCCACGCCGAAGCGGTGGAAACCTTCCTCGCCGCGAACGGGATGAGGCCGGCCGACGTGGCTGTGGTCGGATTCCACGGCCAGACGGTGTTGCACCGTCCGGAGCGCCGGCTGACCATCCAGCTCGGCGACGGCGGCACGCTTGCGGCGCGACTTGGCATCCCCGTCGTCTACGATTTTCGCGCCGCCGACGTGGCGGCGGGCGGGCAGGGCGCCCCGCTGGCGCCGGTCTTTCACCGCGCCTTAGCGCAGCAATTGCGGCGGCAGGTGCCGGTTGCGGTGCTCAATATCGGCGGCGTCGCCAATGTCACGTTCATCGACGGCGACAAGCTGATCGCCTGCGACACCGGCCCCGGCA
>JASHQI010000194.1 GCA_030037645.1 Xanthobacteraceae bacterium | reverse complement strand
CCGCAGCCTTGGCGAAGTCGACATCGGGATCGCCGTTGTAGCAGGTCATGTCGCGGGCGGCTTCGAACTGACGTCCGGCGCTGTTCCAGATGCGGTTGCGCTCGTTGTTGTAGCTTTTGTTGTTGAGCACGATGACCGTCACCGGCGCCTTGTAGCGGGCCATGCTCCACAACGGCTGCGGGCCCGAAAACAAAAAGCTGCCGTCGCCGACCACGGAAACAACCGGAACATCGGGCCGCGCCAGCTTGACGCCGAACGCGGCGGCCATGCCCCAGCCCAGAACGTTGGGGCCGGTGCCGATATATTGCTTGTCGTCGCCGCCGAACGCCATGAGCGGATCCATGGTCTTGCCGGAGTCGACGTCGGCGACGTAGCAGGTGTCGCGGTCGAGATTGGTCTCAAGCTCGAGACCCAATCGCTCCATGCTGATCGGCGTGGAGTCGGCCAGTGCGCGGGCGATCGCTTCGCGCTCCTCGGCCATCTTCGCCGTATAGGCGCGCGTGCGCGCGGCGCGCGCGGCGGCGATGTCCTTGAGCCGCGCAGCGGTCGCCATGCTGCGGATCGCCGCGTTGAGATCGGCGATCGCAAGCCGCAGGTCGGCGACGATGGGGACATCGACCGGCGCTTCGCGGGCAAGGCTTGTCGGATCGAGCCGGATTGAGATCAATTTGGTGCCAGGCGACGCCAGTTCGCCCCAGCGATTGCCGAGGTTGAGCAGCACATCGGGCTTGCCCGGGTAGCGCATGGTCCGCAGCACCGTGCCGACGAACAGCGGATGCTGCGTCGGGAACGGTTTCGACCAGTAGCCGAGCGATCCGGCCTCGCCGGCAACCGGCAAGCCGAGCAGTTCGGCAAGTTCGACCAACTCCTTGTCGCCGCGGCACCATGTGATCTCGTCGCCGACGCTCACCAGCGGATTATTCGCTTCGATGAGCATGCGCGCCACCGTCTCGATATCGTTCTTGTCGGGACGGATGCGCATCGGCACGTCGAATTTGCTGCGTTCCCACACCTGTGCCTTGGCATGTTGCGCAAGCGTATTGGTCGGCAGCGACAAGAACACCGGCCCGCACGGCGGCGTCGACGCAAATTTGAGGCCGCGCCGCGTGGTTTCCGCCAACGCTTCCGTCGATTGAGCCTGCCAGAACCACTTCGTGATCGGCTCAGTCATGAGCTCGTGGTGATCGGTCTCCTGAAATTGATCGCGTCCCAGTTCGTCCTGACCGACCGAAGCCACTGCGACCAGAAGCGGGATCTGGTCCTTGAACGTGTTGACCATCTGCGTCATGGCGTTGGGCAGACCGATATTGGCGACCACAACGACGCCGGTGCGGCCCGAGGCGCGGGCATAGCCGTCCGCCATCGCGGTCACGGCGCCTTCCTGGATTCCTTTGATCAAAGTGATCTCCGGCACGTCGACCATCGCATCGAAAATCGGGTGGTCGCCGGTCGAGGGATTGAAAAACAGATATTCGACGCCGGCCGACTTGAGCTGTTCGACGAACAGCCTGCCGCCGTTGCCTTCGACTTCGCGGATCGCGGCGGGCGCCGCGGCAGGCACAGCCGCCGGCGCGTCCTTGCCCATCGGCGCCAGATTCTGCGCCACTGCTTTCGCCGCGACGGAACTCATTCCGAAAGCGCTCAAGCCGGCGACAAGCTGCCGCCGCGACAGGCCTTGATCGAGGTATTGTTTGATCAGTTGCTTCATGGGCTTCCCCCGTTGCCGCGACGCGTAGAAAGCGGCGATCGCCGGCGTGTTCTGCGCTTGTCTGGCAACAAGACTAGCACCGCCGCGGTGGCGGCCAAAGGCCGAAAGCGTTGCCCCGGGAGTTGCGGTGTCCGGGCTGTTATGCGCAGCAGGCCGAGATATAAGGAGCGAGTGAATTGCCGAAGGCGGCCGGGCGGCGTTGTCGATCGATACGGCCATCGGGAGGATCGCGATGCGAGCTTATCAATTGCCCAAGGGCGGCGCGGGTATCGATGCACTGCAGCGCGTCGATTTGCCGGAGCCGAAACCGCAGCATCGCCAGGTGCTGGTCAAGGTCGCCGCCTGTTCGCTCAACTTTCGCGACCTCGGCATCGTGCGCGGCAGCTATCGCATGCCGGTGCGCGAAAAAGTCATTCCACTTTCCGATGGCGCGGGCGAAGTGGTCGAAACCGGCTCCGGCGTCACGCGCGCCAAGGTTGGCGACAAGGTCGCGAGCTGTTTCTTCCAGCGCTGGCCGGGCGGCGAGCCGGGCCCGCACGTGCACGCCTCGGCGCTTGGCGGCGGCATCGACGGCATGCTGGCCGAATATGTGGTGTTGGAAGAGGAGGGCATCGTCAAACTGCCGGCGCACCTGTCGGTCGAGGAGGGCGCGACGCTGCCGTGCGCCGGCGTCACCGTGTGGCACGCCATGATGCAGCACGCCAAGCTGCTCGCCGGACAGACGGTGCTGCTGCAAGGCACCGGCGGCGTCTCGATATTCGGATTGCTGTTCGCCCACGCCATGGGTATTTCGGCCGTCATCACCTCGTCGAGCGACGACAAGCTCAAGCGCGCCAAAGCGCTCGGCGCGGCCTGCGCCATCAACTACAAGGCGACGCCGGAATGGGACAAGGCGGCGGTCGAGTTCACCGGCGGCCGCGGCGTCGACCACGTCGTCGAGGTCGGCGGTGCCGCGACGCTGACCCGCTCGTTCGGCGCCATCCGCATCGGCGGCAAGATCAGCATGATCGGCGGGCTGAGCGGCGGTGCGACCGAGCTCAATCCGGGACTGATCTTCTCCAAGCGTGCCAATGTGCAGGGCATTTCAGTGGGCTCAACGGAAATGTTCGAGGCGATGAACGCCGCGATCGCGGCGAACAAGATCAAGCCGGCGATCGACCGCGTGTTCGGCTTCGACGAAGCGCCGGCGGCCTACAAACACATGGCCTCGGGCGCCCATTTCGGCAAAATCGTCATCCGCGTGAGGTAGTCGTCATCAAGAGTGGCGGCCGATAAAGCCGAGCACGGTCCGATTGAAGATATCCGGCCGCTCCCAATAGATGGCGTGCCCGGTCTCCGGCACGATCACCACTTCGCTGTTGGGAATTTGCGCGGCAACGAGCCGCAGCAGCGACGGCGGCGTGTAGAGATCGGCGTCGCCCGTCATCAGCAGCGTCGGGATTTTGATGGTGCGGAGCGCCTCCGCCGAGATGGCGTTGCCGAGACGCTGCCGCGCCGCCCCGTTCACGGTGGCTTTGTGCTCCAACTCAAGCCACTGCAGCACGCCGTCGGGGTTGGCGGCGCGATAGGACGGCCCCAGTTCGCGAAATTCGGGCGGCATGTGCTCGAAGCCGCTCGGCAGCATGGCGGCGCTGATGCGCGCAATCTCGCCGCTGCGCACGCCGGCGGAGTTGCTGGTTATCACCAGGCTCAATAGTCGTTCGGGATGCGACAGCGCATAGTCGGTCGCGATGCTGCCGCCGGCGGCGGAGCTGACGGCGTGGAATTTCTCGATGCCGAGATAGTCGATCAGATTGTGCAGGTCGTCCGCGGCGACGCCCGGGTTGCCGTTGGCGATCGGATCGGACCGATAATAGCCGCGCCGCGAGTAGCCGATGACGCGATAGCCGGCGCGAGCGAACATCGGCTGCTGATAAACCCACATCAGCGCGCTGCCGGTCGCCGGATGCAACAGCACGACGGGCGGGCCGTTGCCGCCTGTGTCCCAGAAGAAAAGCCGCGTGCCTGTGAGCTGCGCGATCCCCTCCTGCGCCCAAACTTGTACCGGCACCGGCTGCGGCGACATTGGATCGCCGGTCTCGCCTGCGGCTTGTGCTGCGTCGCGCCCTGTGATCATGCCGACACCCAGCAATGCGCTGCCCTTGAGCATGGTCCGCCGGGTCGATGGCCGAGCGGACGGTGCGGCCGCGTCGTACTCGCTCATGATTGATCCTGCCAAGCTGATTTGAACCGCATGCTTTATTTACAACAGCTTGAGCTGGCGATCTTCGCGCTTGCGCCGCAGCTCCGCGTCGTGGTGCTTGATGAGCTCGGTTTCGATGTCGGCGAGGAAAGGCGAAGCGCTCAGCGTGCGCACACGGCCGCGCCAGTGTCGCTTAAGCGCGCGGCTGAGCACCAGGCGGTCCTTGGCGCGCGTCATGCCGACATAGAACAGGCGGCGCTCCTCGGCCAGATCGGCGGCCGCAATGGCGTCGGCGTTGCCCCAATGCAGCGGCAACACGCCATCTTCGATCCCGACGATGAAGACGAAGCCGAATTCCAGCCCTTTTGCGGCATGCAACGTTAGCAGCGCGACGCTGTCAGCGCGGCTGTCCCAAAAATCGGCGTCGCTCGCCAGCATGACGGCGTCGACAAAACGCGCCTGATCGCCGCCGCAACTTTGCGCGAGCGGCAACAGCCGTTGCAGCGCAAGATCAATCGCCGCCGTTTCATCGTGACCGGTCGCGATGCGCTGCGCGGCGATCCTGAGCCGGCCGTCGAGATCGCCGCCGGGCGTATCAATCTCGGCGAGCGCAGCCAGCAGCGCATGCACCCCCGGCTCCTCGGCAAGCGGCCGATGGGAGTGCTTGCGGAATGGAATGCCCGAACGGGCCAACGCTTCGGTCAGCGCCGCGGCTTGCACATCGGTACGGTAGAGCACGGCAAAATCGGCAAACGAGAGGGCCGAGGCTTGCCCGCTGGCCCGGCCGCTATCGATCGAAAACAGGCTCGCGCCGCCGATGGTCTGCTCGATGGTTGCGACGACGAATTCGGCCTCGGCGCGTTCGCTCGGCGCAGTATGGATGGTGATGCGCTCGTGCATGTCGCGCACGATTTCGGCAATCGGCTCGCCGGGTCTTTCGGCGATGATTTGCGCCGAGGCGGCGACAATCGTGCCGCTCGACCGGTAATTGCGCTTGAGCGCAATAGCGGCGGTGCCGGCATAATCGCTGCCGAAGCGCTCGAAGCAGGACGCGTCCGCGCCGCGGAAGCCGTAGATCGCCTGACGCGGATCGCCGATCGCGCAAAGATTGCCGCTTGGCGGCGGTGCGAGCTGCGTCAGCAGGCGATATTGCCGCGTGTCGACGTCCTGGAATTCGTCGACTGAAACGAAGCGGTAGAGCGCGCGATAATGCGCCGCGATATCCGGATCGTCTTGCAGCAAGCGCAAGGCGAGGCCGACGAGATCGTCGAAGTCGACCCAATTGTTGAGGGTGAGAACGTCGCGATAAGCGGCGCGCGCCGTGGCGACGTCGCGGATCGGCGCGGCATCTGACCGTTCCGCCTTGGCGATGGCGCGAACGAGACTTTCGGCGCGCGGCTGCGGCACGTTCAGCGCGGTCGCGAGCGCGGCGATGCGTTCCGCCTCGCCGGCGACACGAAAGCCGCGTTGCAGGCCCGCAGCATTGGCGTGCTGTCGCAGCATCGAGAGTCCGAGCGAGTGAAAGGTGTGGATCGGGATTTTGCTCGAACGTGCGCCCAGGGCATGATCGAGGCGCTCCCTCATTTCGGCGGCGGCGCGGCGTGTAAACGTGATGGCGAGGCAGTGCTCGCCGGCCACCTCGCAGTCGGCGACGAGATGGACGATGCGCTGCATCAGCGTGCGCGTCTTGCCCGAGCCCGGGCCGGCGACGATCAGCAATGGCCCGTCGACAACCGACGCTGCCGCGCGCTGGTCGTCATCGAGCGCAGCGAGGGTCGAACCACTTCCCCCTGGAGGGGGGAGGTCGGCGCGCGCAAGCGCGCCGGGAGGGGGTGACGGTGATTCAGCGCGCGCGGAATTGTGATCATCCCACCCCGGACCGCCTTTGGCGGTCCGACCCTCCCCCTCCAGGGGAGGGTGCGCGGATTTGTTCGTTGGCTTGACGATGAAGGGAGCGTTGCCTTGCAGCTCTTCGAACAACATCCCGCCGCTGGTGCGCCGCGCCAACTCGTCGGCCTCGAACAGCCGGATGACGCCGTACTCGCCGTCATAACCGGCATCGCGGATCACTCGGCCGGCGCGCAGCCTGGCGATCGCCTCGGCAAGCAGGGAGGAATCCGAGCGGGCGATATCTTCGACCGGCACCGATTGCAGGATGGCAAGCTCCGACCCCAAAGTGGCGAGCAATTTGCCGTAGCCGCGTTCCACGGTTTTGCTCGTCGATCCGCTGGCGGCAAGCTCGCCGAGCACCTCGGGCAGCGGCACAAGGTTGGAGACTTCGCCCGCCGTCGGTGGCGGCACGGCGTCCTCCTCGCGACGGTCGGCGAGCGCTTCGACGCGATGCAAGACGCCGATCGTCATGGCGCCGCCGCAGACCGGGCAGCGGCCGCCATGCGCCAGCGTTTCGCGCGGTGAAAGCTTCACGCCGCATTTGCGGTGGCCGTCGAGATGGTATTTGCCTTCCTCGGGAAAGAACTCGACGGTGCCGACATAACCTTGGCCGGTCTCCAGCGCCTTGCGGATCGTGAAGTAATCCATCGCGCAATCGAACGTGGTCGCCTCGCGACCGAGTTTCCCGGGCGAATGTGCGTCGGAATTGGAAACCAGCCGGTAGCGGTCGAGCATCGACAGCCGCCAGTTCATCGGCGGGTCGGAGGAAAGTCCGGTCTCGACCGCGAAGATGTGGTCGGCGAGATCGCCGTAGCATTCCTTGATGGAATCGAAGCCCGATTGCGAGCCGAGCGCGGCGAACCACGGCGTCCAGATGTGCGCCGGAATGAAATAGGCGTGGGGGCTCGACGTGAGTGCGATCTCCAAAAGGTCCCGCGAATCGAGCCCGAGGATTGGACGGCCATCAGAGGCGATATTGCCGATGCGGGCTAGGCGCTCGGCGATGCGATCGACGGTGGCAAAGTCCGGCGCGTAGATCAGGTGGTGAATTTTTCGGGTCTTTTCGCCTTTCTTATAGATCGTGGAAATCTCGACCGAGAGCATGAAGCGCACCGGCGTCCGGCACGCCGCCGGCAGTTCGCGCAGGACCTCCTGTTCGATCTCCGGACGCAGGCGGAACAGGCCGGCCTCCGCCGGCACGAGCTTTTCTTTCAGTTCGGCGCGCCAGGCCGGGTGGGTGAAATCGCCGGTCCCGACCACGCTGATACCCTTGCGCGCCGCCCAAGCGGCCAGGTGTTCGAGATCGAGGTCGCGGCTGGTCGCGCGCGAATATTTCGAATGAACGTGCAGGTCGGCGTGAAAGCGCATTGCGGCCATGCGCGAGGAGGAGGCCCGATGGCGAATCACTCTACGCTGCGCACCGATTCGCTTAAAAAGCGCCTGTGGATGACCCGGGATAGCGCATCAAACCATTGAAGAAGCGCGATTTATCGCCCACATGCGATGGTTGAGAGCGAGTGCCTGGTGCCGATCGCCGTCGTCGCCCGGCTGCCGCCCTCGACGCTGCGGATTGACCTGCAGTTGCGGGCGCGGGAAGACAGGTCCGACCGCGCAGGAGAAATGGATGTCGGATACGGAAGAAAAGAAGCCGGCAGGGCACAGCCTCGCCGACCATTTGTACGGCCAGAGCCTCGTTCACGAACACGGTGAGGATGCCGATCACGATCACGATTTCGACGAGGACGATGGGCCGATCGAGGATAATCCGCTGTGGCGCCAGGACAACGTGTCGTTGATGACAGTCGGCATGGACATCGGTTCCTCGGGCACGCAGGTCATCTTCTCGCGCGTCAATCTGCGCCGGCTGGCGGAGGATTTGACCAGCCGCTATTACGTGGTCTCGCGCGAAACGTTGTATCAATCGCCGGTCGCGCTCACTCCCTATCAGAACGAGGAGCGCATCGATGACGCCAAGCTCGGCGAGATTATCGATGATGCCTATACGGCCGCCGATCTTCATCCCGACAAGATCGATACCGGCGTCGTCATCCTGACCGGCGAAGCGCTGCGGCGCGAGAACGCGCAGGGGATCGCGGCGATCCTGTCGGAGCAGGGCGGCGAATTCGTCACTGCGACCGCCGGCCATCACATGGAATCGATGCTGGCGGCTTACGGCTCGGGTGCCGCGCGGGTGTCGAGCGACGAGGATAAACGCATCCTCAACATCGACATCGGCGGCGGCACCACCAAGCTCGGCTTGGTCGAAAAGGGCAAGGTGATCGCGACTGCGGCGGTCCATATCGGCGGCCGCCTGCAAGTGGTCGAGAACGGCAAGATCGTGCGGCTCGACCCTGCGGGCAAGCATCACGCCAAGCGGGCCGGCTTTTCCTGGAACAAAGGCGACAGTGTCGATCCGGCCGACCTGGAGCATGTCGCCGACGTGATGGCCGACGCGCTGGTCGCCGCCGTGGCGGCGCGGCCGATGCCGCACGACGTCGAGCATCTCTATCTCACCGATCCGATTCTCGATTTCGGCCGCATCGACGGCATCATGTTCTCGGGCGGCGTCGCCGAATACGTTTATCAGCGCGAGGAGCGCGATTTCGGCGATATGGGTCCACGGCTCGGCCGCGCCATCCGCGAACGCATCGCGCAGGGCGCCTTCCCGTGGCCGATGCTGCCGGCCGGCGAATGTATTCGCGCCACTGCGCTCGGCGCCTCCGAGTACAGCGTGCAGCTTTCCGGCAATACCAGCTACATTTCGGCGCCCGGCGTGTTGTTGCCGCGCCGTAACCTCCAGGTGTTGCAGCCGTCCTACGCCTGCGATGAGACGATCGATCCCGACGCGATTGCCAAGGCGATCAAGAGCCACATCACCGCCTTCGACCTTCTTGAAACCGATCGCGAAATCGCATTGGCGATGCGCTGGTCGGGCATGCCGTCCTACGAGCGGCTCGTCGCATTCGCCGAGGGCGTCAAGCGCGGCGTCGCCGACCGCATCGCCAAACAGCAGCCGCTGTTCATCATGCTCGACGGCGACGTCGCTCAGACCCTCGGTCACATCTTGCGCGACGAGCTGCACGTCGAAAGCGAGCTGCTGGTCATCGACGGTGTGGTGCTATGGGACTTCGACTATATCGATCTCGGCCGCATCCGCGTGCCGTCCTATACGGTACCGGTCACGATCAAGTCGCTGGTGTTCAGTGAAGATCCTCGCGGGCCGCGGCCGCGGCAACGCTTGCATCACCATGACCATGACCATGATCACGAGCATGGCCATTCCCACGAGCACGATCACCACCACCATCATCATCATGGTCACGGGCATGACCATCATCACGAGCATGCGCATGTGCATGAAAGTGACGGCTCGTAAGGCGAGGTGACGGCAAGGCGGCTGCCTCGCGCGCAACCCGGCCAAAGCCGATTCGAGCGCGGCGCGAGCAGCGAAGGGGAGGCGATGGCGGTTGGAGTGACTCCCTCGCACGCCGCACTTGCCGGCGCGGTGCCGTCGCGGCGCATCGAATGGACCTGGGCGCCGATCGCGCTTGCCGTCGCGGTGGTCGCCTGGCTCGCTTTGGTGCCGCTCGCCTTCATGCTCTGGCAGAGCGTGCTGTCGCCGCAAACCGCGACTTCGGCGGCGCGCTTCACGCTCGATAATTACCGCACCGCCTATGCCAGCCACGATACCGCGCGCCTGTTTCTAACCTCGCTGGAATTTGCGCTCGGCAGTGCGGCGCTCGCATTCTCGTGCGGCGCATTGCTGGCGTGGATCAACGAGCGCACCGACACGCCGTTCAAGACGCTGTTCTTCGCGCTGGCGCTGGTCCCGCTGATCATTCCCGGAATTCTGTTTACGGTGTCGTGGATTTTTCTCGGCAGCCCGAAGATCGGCCTCATCAACCTCGCGCTTCAGCACGCATTCGACACCGACACCGTTTTCATCAACGTCTACTCGATCCCGGGCATGATCTGGGTCGACGGGCTGCACTATTCGCCCGTGGCGTTCCTGCTGATGACCGCCGCCTTCCGCTCGATGGACCCGGCGCTCGAAGAATCCGCCATGATGAGCGGCGCAACGCTGCCGCAGATCATGTGGCGGATCACGATCCGCCTGGCGTCGCCGGCCACCGCAGCGGCGCTCCTCATTCTGTTCGTGCGCGCCCTCGAATCATTCGAGGTGCCGGCGCTGCTCGGCTTGCCGGTCGGCATCGAGGTCTACACGTCGGCGATCTACGATGCGATCCACAGCTATCCGAGCGAGATCGGACTGGCATCGGCCTACGGCGTTGCGCTCTTGATCATCACTTCGCTGTGCGTTTTCATCACCACGCGCATTTCGAGCTTGAGTGGCCGCTATTCCACCGTGACCGGCAAGGGCTTTCGGCCGCGCGTGATGACGATCGGCCGCTGGCGCTATGTCACGGCGGTCGTGTTTCTGATTTATGTCTTGTTGGTCGTCGTGCTGCCGTTCCTGGTGTTGCTGTGGTCTTCGTTGCAGCGTTTTTACAGCGTGCCGTCGCTCGCGGCGCTGAAAAATCTCACATTCGAGCCATATCGGCGCGTGCTCGCCTATCCCGAGATCGGCACCGCGATCTGGAACAGCGTGTTGCTGTCGCTGGCCAGCGCTACGCTGATCATGATTGCGACCTCGATTTTGTGCTGGATCGTGGTGCGCACCAAGCTACCGGGCCGCTGGTTTGTCGATCATCTCGCCTCGCTGCCGCTGGTCTTTCCCGGGCTCGTGCTCGGCCTTTCGATCATGGTCTGCTATCTGACGCTGCCGATCGGCGTTTACGGCACGATCTGGATCATGCTGATCGCCTATGTCACGCGCTTTCTGCCCTATGGCATGCGCTACAACACCGCCTCGCTGTTGCAAGTGCACAAGGAGCTTGAGGAATCCGCCGCCATGAGCGGGGCGTCGCTGCGCACCACTTTTGGCCGAATCGTGCTGCCGCTGCTCAAGCCCGGGCTGATCGCCGGTTGGATCTACATCGTGATCGTTTCGATCCGGGAGCTGGCCAGCTCGATCCTGCTGTATAGTCCCGGCACCGAAGTGGTCTCTGTCATGATCTGGGAGCTGTGGCAGAATGGCCAATATGTTGAATTATCCGCGCTCGGCGTCATGATGATCCTGGTGCTGTTCTGCTTCGTTATGCTGGCGCAACTCGTCGGCCGACGATTCGGCGTCGCGGACGCCTGAGGGAGAAAACGCGTGCTCAGCGTCAAGTCGCTCAATACCGAATATGCCGCCGCCAACGGCCAGGTCGTCAAGGCGGCGCAGGACGTGTCCTTCGAGGTGCCCGACGGCGAGTTGTTTACGCTGCTCGGGCCGAGCGGCTGCGGCAAGACCACGACGTTGCGCTCCATCGCCGGCCTGGAACGGCCGAAATCGGGAGCGATCGAGGTCAGCGGGCAGGTCGTGTATTCGTCGGAGCAGCGCGTGTTCGTTGCGCCCAACCGGCGGAATTTCGGCATGGTGTTCCAGTCCTACGCCATCTGGCCGCATATGAACGTCTTCAAGAACGTGGCGTTTCCCCTCGAAGTGCGCAAAGCGCGACCGAGTCGCAAGGAGATCGAACAAAGAGTCATGCGCGTGCTTGCCGCGGTCCAGCTCGCGGAACTTGCCGACCGCGATGCCACCAAGCTCTCCGGCGGCCAGCAGCAGCGACTGGCGCTGGCGCGCGCGTTGGTCATGGAGCCGCGGCTGTTGTTGCTCGACGAGCCGTTGTCGAATCTCGATGCCAAGCTGCGCGAGGCCATGCGCTTCGAGCTCAAGCGCATGCAGCGCGATTTCGGCCTGACCACGGTCTACGTCACCCACGATCAGAGCGAAGCTTTGGCGCTGTCCCATGAGATCGGCGTCATGAACGACGGCCGCATCGTTCAGATCGGGTCGCCGCGCGACATCTACGAGCGGCCGCGTAATAAATTCGTCGCCGACTTCGTCGGCAGCACCAATTTCATCGACGGCACCGTCATCTCCGCCGCGGCCGGCAATGGCCGCTGCCGGGTGGCAACGCCGGTCGGCGAGCTCACCGTGCAGTGCGTCGACAACCTCGCCAAGGGATCGCCGATCGTGGTGTCGGTCAGGCCCGAGGACGTCGAGCTTTCCGAGGCGGAACTCGCGCGCGGCGACGATGACAATGTCTGCCGCGGCATCGTCGAGGCAAAGGTCTTTCTCGGCGACTATCTGGATTTTCAAGTCAAAGTGGGCGAATCTGTGCTGCTCGCCCGCGTCCACCCGTCATTGCGAACGCCGACCGGAGACCCTATTAACGTGCGCATGCGGGCGGAGAAGTGCGTCGCCATCGCCGAGGTGGCTGCACCTCGCGCTGCGGCCTAGCGCGCGATCGCGCGTAGGACAATGGAATTTGCAAGGAGAGCCAAATGGCCAAGACCGCCGTCGTTTCCGAAGACCTGGCAAACAAGTTCAAGACCGAAAAGGAAACGCCGTACACGCGTTGGGTCAAGGCCGAGGGGCTTGATATCCTTTCATCAACGTATGTGAAGAACCTGCGCACGGTCGCGCTGAAACCGTGGGCGCGCCGCGGCGGCAACGCCGTTTTTCTCAATCATGACGCCTCGCGCACCTCGAACGACTGCTACGTGATGGAAATTCCGGCGGGCAAGAGTTTGGCGCCGCACCGGCAGCTCTACGAGGAGATGATCATGGTGCTGTCGGGCCGCGGCTCGACCACGGTGTGGAACGACGCCGGCGCCCGCATCACCTTCGAGTGGAAGGAAGGCGCGCTGTTCGCCATTCCGCTCAACTGCCACCACCAGCACTTCAACGGTTCGGGCCGCGAGCCAGTGCGCTACGTTGCCGTGACCAATGCGCCGCCCGTGATCAACCTCTATGAAGACATCGATTTCATCTTCAACACCAAATACGACTTCAAGGACCGCTTTTCCGGCGAGCCCGACTACTTCTCCTCCAAGGGCGACCAGAAGGGCTTCCTGCTGACCACCAATTTCGTCCCCGACGCGGTCAACATTCCGCTGATCACGGCGGCCGAGCGCGGCGCCGGCGGCGGCCATATCCGCTTCAACCTGGCCAAGGGCTCGATGAACAGCCACATTTCCCAGTTCCCGATCGGCACCTACAAGAAGGCGCACGCGCATGGGCCCGGCGCCCACGTCATCGTGCTCTCGGGCGAGGGTTTTTCGCTGATGTGGCCGGAAGGCGAGGAGCCGCAGCGCTACGACTGGGAAGTCGGCACATTGATCGTGCCGCCCAACATGTGGTTCCACCAGCACTTCAATTCCGGCGCGACGCCGGCGCGCTATCTCGCGTTCAAACACGAGGGCGTCGCCATCCGCAATGCGCAGGGCGTGCCGAAAGCGTGGATCAGCCGCCGCGTCGGCGGTGACCAGCTCGACTATATCGACGAGAAGCCGGAGATCCGCCGCCTGTTCGCGACCGAGCTCGCCAAGCACGGCCAGACGTCGCGCATGGACGGCGCCTACGCCAAGGAAATGACGGAGCTCGGCGTCAAGACCGCGTAGCGTTCTTCACCTCTCTCCGCGTGCGGGGAGAGGTCGCCGCGCAAAGCGCGGCGGGTGAGGGGGCCTTTCCGCAATTCTGAGCGCCGCAAATCCGCGCCCTGTGGCAACGCCCTCTCATCCCGACCTTCTCCCCGCACGCGGGGAGAAGGAGTTGCGTGTGAGGCGGCAGTCTCACTCACTCCACCACATCGTCCGCGCGCAGCAGGAAAACGCGGCTGACGCTCAGGCCGAGCGCCTTTGCAACGCGCGCCGGCTCATTCGATCACCTCGTCGGCGGTGGCCAGCAGTGGCTGCGGGATTGTGATCCCA
>JASHQI010000027.1 GCA_030037645.1 Xanthobacteraceae bacterium | reverse complement strand
AAAGCTACGCTTTCTGTTCGGCGGTTCGCGCGTAAGGCCCAAAGCCTGGACGGTAGCTCTTGTCGTCGAGGAATTGGCTCATACCTTTGGCGCGGCCGCCTTCCTTATCCTGGAAGCGCATCTCCTGGCTCTTGGCTTGCAGATAATCGGCGGCCTGCTCGTGGGGAACGGAGCGCACATTCTTCACCGCTATTTTGGTGGCCCTGAGCACTTCGGGATTGAGCTTCAGCAGGCGTTGCGCCAGCGCGATCGTCTCCTCGCGCAATTTGTCGCGCGGCACCGCCTTGTTCACCAAGCGAATCTTCTCCGCCATCTTGCCGTCGAAGGTTTCCCCGGTCATCGCCAGCCACACTGCGTCGCGCAGCGGCAGGGCGTCCGTAAGCGCCTTGCTGACGAAGCCGCCCGGCAAGATGCCCCAGTTGACCTCGGACAGCCCGAACTTCGCGTCCTCGGCGGCAATGGCGAAATCGCAGGCGATGAGCTGGGTGAAGCCGCCGCCGAAGCAGAAGCCGTTGACCATCGCGATGGTGGGCTTCGGATAGGTGAAAAGCTTCTGCCAGCGCCAATAGTGGCTGGCCCACGCGGCACGCGCGCGCTCGGCCGGCTTGTTGTCGAGCTCGCGAAAATAAAGCTTCAGATCCTGGCCGGCGCACCAAGCCTCGCCGGCGCCGGTGAGCACCAGCAACCTGGTCTGCACATCGCTTTCCAGCTCGTTGAGCACGTCGCACATGTCGAAGTGAAGCTGCGGGCTCATGGCATTGCGCTTCTCGGGCCGATTGAGGATGACCCAAGTGAGCCCAGCGTTCGGGCCGCTGTCGCGCTCGATCTTGACCGTCTCGTAGCTGCCGTTTGCCATGGTTTTCTCCTAGCTCCGCTGTGTCCCGCCAAAATGGAAATCCAGTCGCTGGGTTTCCGCTTTCGCGGGGACGCGTGGATAAATATCGCGGGTCGCCCCGGCGCATCAGCTTGCCTTGGCTGTCACTCTGCGCACCAGTGGCGTGACGCGCAATGCCGTCAGGCGATTTCGGGTCTTGCGCAAGACGTGAAAGCGGAATCCGTGAAAGGTGAAGTTTTGCCCGGGCTCCGGGATCGAGCGCGCCTCGTGGATCACCACGCCGGCGATGGTCGTCGCTTCATCATCGGGAATGCTCCAATCCATGACGCGGTTGAGATCGCGCACCGGAACCGCGCCGTCGACATTCACCGAGCCGTCCGGCAGCGGACGCACGCCGGGAACGGCGATGTCGTGTTCGTCGGTGATGTCGCCGACGATCTCCTCGATGATGTCCTCCAGCGTCACCAGACCTTCCAGTTCGCCGTATTCGTCAACCACGAGCGCAAACGGCGTCCTGCGGTGGCGGAACGCCTTGAGCTGCTCGGCGAGCGGCGTGGTGTCGGGGACGAACCACGGCGGTTTGGCCAGTGCGACGATGTCGAGCTTGGTGGCATCGCCGGAAGCGGCATGCAAGGCACGCCAAACCTCCTTGGCGTTGAGCACGCCGATGACGTTGTCGGGCGATCCCCGCCATAGCGGCAGCCGCGTCACTCCGGCGGCGAGTACCGCATCGATCAGTTCGCGCGGCGGCTCGTCGGCGTCCAGCATCACCATCTTGGTACGGTGGATCATGACGTCCGAAACCGCCAACTCGCGCAGATCGAGCAGACCGCCCATCATGTCACGATCGAGCTTTTCCACGATGCCGGCGCGGTGCATCAGATCGACCGCGCCGCGCAACTCCTCGCGCGGCGACAGGATCGACTGGATCCTGCCGACCGGCATGCCGACACCGCGCAGGATGACGCGCACCAGCCCCTCGACGATCCGCAGGATCGGCGAGAACCAGCGGACGGTGCTCGCAACCGGCTGCGCGACCACAAGCGCAATGCGATCCGGCGTATTGAAGGCGGCGGTCTTCGGCAGCACTTCAGCGACCACGAAGATCAAGAGCGTCATCGCCACCGTGGCATAGATGACGCCGGTTTTGCCGAACAACACCAGCAGCAGCCCGGTGGCCAGCGTGGATGCGGCGACATTGGTCAGGTTGTTGGCGAACAGGATCGCACCCAGCAGGCGCTCGCGCGTGGCCAACAGCCGGTTGACGATGCCGGCCTCCCGGTTGCCCTGCTTTTCCAGCCGCATCATGGCGGCCCGCGAGGACGCCGTCAGCGCCGTCTCACTGGCGGAGAAGAACGCCGACACCAACAGGCAAATCAGGATCGCCGCGACGGTCAACCAATCGATAAGGCTCATTGCTCCGCACGCTTCTCGCTGAGGAACGCACGTACCTCGCGTTGATCGACGCCGGTCTCGACGAAGGCGGCGCCGATGCCGCGGACAAGGATAAATGTAAGCATTCCGCGCCTTACTTTCTTGTCCTGCGCAATCAAGTCCATCAATTGGTCGACCGCGGGCAGCGGGCCCGGAACGTCGCGCAATCCGGTCGGCAGGCCGGCTGCCGCCAAATGACGAATGACGCGTTCGGCCGCGGCCTTCGGCAGCAAGCCCTGCCGCGTTGCCGAAAACTCGAATGCCAGCGCCATGCCGATGGCAATCGCCTCGCCGTGCAATAGCCGTTCGGAGAAGCCGCAGGCCGCCTCCAGGGCATGGCCGAAGGTATGGCCGAGATTGAGCAATTGACGCTCGCCGGTTTCACGCTCGTCACGGGCGACGATCACCGCCTTGGCGCGGCAGCTCACCGCAATAGCCTGTTCGCAAGCCGGACCGCGGGCAAAAATCTCACGCCAGTTTGCCTCAAGCCAGGAGAAGAAGGCGACATCGCCCAACAAGCCGTATTTGACGATCTCGGCATAGCCGGAGCGGAATTCGCGCTCCGGCAGCGTGTCGAGCAGCGCCGGGTCGGCGAGAACCAAAATCGGCTGATGGAACGCGCCAACGAGATTCTTGCCGTGAGCGGAATCGATGGCGGTCTTGCCGCCGACCGAGGAATCCACGTCGGCAAGGAGGGTCGTCGGCACCTGGACATAGTCGAGGCCGCGCCGCACCACGGACGCCGCGAAGCCGGCGAGATCGCCGACCACGCCGCCGCCCAGCGCGACGATCACATCGCCGCGTTCGATGCGCGATGCGATCACGGCCTCGCAAAGCTGTTCGAAAACGCGATAGCTCTTCGACGCTTCGCCGGCCGGAACGATCACGCGACTGGTGACCACGCCGGCACCGGCAAGCGCCGCCTCGACGGTAGCCAAATGGCAACGCGCCACATTCTCGTCCGTGACGATGGCGGCCTTGGCGCCCGGTCGAAGCGCGGCGATGCGCGCGCCGAGCGAGCCCACGACGTCGCGCCCGATCACGATGTCGTAGCTGCGCGCGCCAAGCGAGACCGTGACGATCGACGGCTCGGCGCGAACGGGCGCGGTCATTCTCCGGTCCTTTGTGTTGCGGCGGATACGTTCAGGAAGCTGGCGAGTCGCGATATGATTTCGATGACGATCGATTCATGCGGCACTTCGCGCGACTCCACGGTGAGATCGGCCTGGGAATAGGTCGGCTCCCGCGCCGCCAGCAATTGACGCAGCGTTGCGGCCGGATCGGAGGTTTGCAACAGCGGGCGTTCGTTCTTGCGTTTGTTGATCCGTCGCATCAGCACGTCGATCTCGGCGTTGAGCCAGATCGAAACGGCTTTCGCCTTGATGGCCGCGCGCGTATCGGCGTTCATGACCGCGCCGCCGCCGGTCGCCAGCACCTGGGGGCCGCCTTCGAGCAGGCGCGCGATCACGCGAGCTTCGCCGCTGCGAAAATCAGCCTCGCCGTGGCGGGCGAAAATATCGGCTATGCTCATGCCGGCCGCCTTCTCGATCTCGCTGTCGGCATCAACAAAGGGTACGGCCAAGCGTGCCGCCAGCCGGCGGCCGATCGACGATTTGCCGGCGCCCATCATGCCGACCAGGACGATCGAGCGACGCCCCAGAGCGGCGCGGATTGCGCCGCCCGACACACCCGCATTACTGCCATTTTGCACTGCGATCTCAGTCATATACCCATCGATCCGAGTTTGGCCGCCGAGCCCCCTTTGTCAGCCATCGCGCTCCTGCATGAGATGGCAAACAAACGATTTGGCAAACGACTTGCCAGGCTCGACCGAACGTGATCGTACTCGGTCACGTTCGCCCACACCAATGGCATGAGCGCGAGCTTCTGACGATGCCGAGCCTGCTTCGGTTACTCGCTGTCATCGCGATTCTGTGTGCAGTGGTCTATGGCGGTCTATATTCGCTTGCCCATTACGTGCAACCGACGCCGCGCCAGATCAGCGTCTCGATCCCGCCCGACAAATTCTTCAAGAACCGCTGAGGAGCCGCCATGGCAGGTGCCGCGCGTGGAAAGGCCCGTGCGGGGAAGCACTCCGACGCAAGCTTGATCGCGCTTTATCTCGATATGCTGGCGGCCGAGCGCGGAGCCGGCAAGAACACGCTTGCCGCCTATGGTCGCGATCTTGCGGATTTCGACGCTCACCTTGCGGCGACCGGCAGTTCCATCGCCACGGCGTCGACTTACGATCTGCGCATCTATCTCGGCAAGCTTGCAGGCCAAGGTTTGCAATCGTCGACCGTGGCGCGGCGCCTCTCCGCGGTCAGGCAACTCTATCGCTTCCTCTACGCCGAAGGGCGACGCAAGGACGATCCGGCCGCCGTGCTCGAAGGCCCGAAGCGCGTGCGCGCGCTGCCGAAAACGCTGACCATCGCCGAGGTCGATCGTCTGCTGAAAGTCGCCGCAACGTCCGACCCGGCCGCCCCGTTGCCGGCAAGGCTGCGCGCCGCCCGGCTCTACTGCCTGGTCGAGATGCTCTATGCCACGGGCTTGCGCGTCTCCGAACTGATTGCCCTGCCCCGCTCGGCGGCGCGTCACGACGCGCGCGTCATTGTCGTTCGCGGCAAGGGCAACAAGGAGCGCCTTGTACCGCTCAACGACACGGCCAAGCGTGCGATGGCAAGCTACCTCGCGCTGCTCGCGCAATCCGGGCAGGACCGCCACTTTCCGCCGCCAGGCAAGCGAGGGCGGCAAGGCAGCGAATGGCTGTTCCCTTCATTCGGCGAGAGCGGCCATCTCACGCGCCAACACCTGGGCCGGGAACTCAAGGTGCTTGCCGGAGCGGCGCGATTGCGTGCGGCGCAGGTGAGCCCGCACGTGCTACGCCACGCCTTCGCCAGCCATCTCCTGCACAACGGCGCGGACCTGCGCGTGGTGCAGACGCTGCTCGGCCATGCCGACATTTCAACGACGCAGATTTACACCCACGTGCTCGAGGAGCGGCTCAAGAGCCTGGTGCGTGACCTGCATCCGCTGGCGGAGATGGATTGAGTCTGCCAATCGACCGTTCGCACCGACGGGGCCTTCCTTGACTTGAGCACGTCAGGCGGGGGAATTTGCGGGTCTGTAACAATCTGTCGTTTCGATCACCGAGCCACCAGTCTAACGCGTAATGCGCTCTTATCTCGACTTCGAAAAGCCGGTGGCCGAGCTTGAGGCCAAGATCGAGGAATTGCGCGCGCTGCAGGCCAACGGCGAAGGCGTTGCGATCGGCGACGAGATCAATCGCATCGAGGTCAAGGCGGCAGCGGCGCTCAAGGAACTCTATAGCGAACTGACGCCCTGGCAGAAGACCCAGGTCGCGCGCCATCCGCAACGGCCGCATTGCCTCGATTACGTTGCCGCGCTGATCACCGATTTCGTGCCGCTGGCCGGCGACCGCAAGCACGGCGAGGATGCGGCCATCATTGGCGGGTTCGGTCGATTCCGGGACGAGAGCGTCTGCGTCATCGGCCACGAAAAAGGTTCCGATACCGACAGCCGGCTCAAGCACAATTTCGGCATGGCGCGCCCGGAAGGCTATCGCAAGGCGGTGCGGCTGATGGAAATGGCGGACCACTTCGAGGTCCCGGTCATCGCATTGATCGACACCGCCGGCGCCTATCCGGGAATCGGCGCCGAGGAACGCGGCCAGGCCGAGGCCATTGCGCGCTCAACGGAGGCGTGCCTACAGATCGGGGTGCCCAATGTTGCAGTGATCATCGGCGAAGGCGGCTCGGGTGGCGCCATCGCGATCGCCACCGCCAATCGCGTCCTCATGCTGGAGCACGCGATCTATAGCGTCATATCGCCGGAGGGCGCGGCGTCAATTTTGTGGCGCGATACCGCCAAGGCGCAGGACGCCGCGGCCGGCATGAAGATCACCGCACAGGACCTGGAGCGATTCGGCATCGTCGATGCCGTCGTGCCCGAACCGACCGGCGGCGCACATCGCGATCCGCCCGCAGCCATTGCGGCAACCGGAGAGGCGATCGCCGCAGCACTTGCAGGCTTGCGCAACCTCGATCGGGCGACCGTCGCCAGGCTGCGCCGTGAGAAGTTTTCGGCCATCGGGCAGACTCTCGGCTGATGGTCCGCTGCCGAGGCGGGTCCTTGGCAGCCCGCCACAATCTCGCCCGGATTCATCCTCGGTCATCGGCGAGGCGAGCCGCACGGAGCCTTCATGCCGGCTATTGCATTGGTTTCACGCGCCAAATTCATAGAAAATTTACCGTTCGTTTAGCACCACCGTGCGCGAGGCCAGCGTGGATGCCGGCTGCCTTGCGAAAGACACCTCTTAAGGATAACGATTAAGCGGTGATGGCATTGGGGATGGTCCATCCTCCGGGGAGTATCGACTTGATCCGCGCCCGCCTTGCCCGCGCGCTGATGGCGTCGGCGGCCCTTGCCGGTGCGTTGCTGCTTGGGGGCTGCTACGGCGACGACGGCTATCAATTGCCCACCCGGGCGATGAAAGAACTGTCGCCACAGATGGTGGCGCTGGAAGCACAAAAGAATATGCCGCAGGATTCCCCGATCCTGGTCCGGATTTTCAAGGAGGAATCGGAGCTCGAAGTTTGGAAGCAGGACACGTCCGGACGCTATGTCCTGCTGAAGGTTTATCCGATCTGCCGCTGGTCCGGCGATCTCGGGCCGAAGGTCAAGGAAGGCGACCGCCAGGCGCCCGAGGGCTTTTATCCGATCACGCCCGGCTTGATGAATCCCAATTCCAACTATTACCTCGCCATCAACACCGGCTTCCCCAACGTTTACGACAGGGCCAACAACCGCCACGGCGCTTTCTTGATGATTCACGGCGATTGCTCGTCGCGCGGTTGCTACGCCATGACCGATCAGGAGATCGGGGAGATCTACTCGCTGGCGCGCGATGCATTTTTGGGCGGCCAAAAGGAATTTCAGATTCAGGCCTATCCGTTTCGCATGACGCCGGCCAACCTGGCGCGGCATCGCAACAACCCGAATATGCCCTTCTGGAAAATGATCAAGGAAGGTAACGACCATTTCGAGGTGTCGCGCCTGGAGCCCAAGGTCGATGTCTGCGACCGGCACTACGTGTTCGACGCCGCGCCGCCGCCGAATTCCACGAAACCCCTGGTGTTCAATCCAACCGGACGCTGCCCCGTTTACGTGATCAACCCGCAGATTGCCGAAGCGGCAATGGCGAAGCAACGCAACGACGAATACGAGTTCGCTCAATTGGTGGCCGAAAACGTGCCGGTCGCCCCGCTCGACACCGGTACCGACGGCGGCATGAATCGCGTCTTCCTCGCCAAGCTCGACGACCCGGCCTACACCTATGACAACGAGGGCCACGTGCACGTGCCGCCGGTGCAGCCCGGCAGATTGCCGCCGGCCATCTCTCCGCCGCCGGGCTCGGAATCCGAGACCACCGCAGCCATCGCCACGCCGCCGAGCGAGAGCGGCAGCTCGCTGGGCAGTCTGTTCAACAGCCTGTTCGCATCGAAAGCGAATGCCGAACCCAGCAGCGTTACCCCGTCTGACGCCGATTCGCAGGGACACGGCGGAATGTTTGGCAGCCTATTCGCGTCGAAACACGATGTCGCGCCGCCGGCAAATCCGTCCGCCGGAACTGCGCAGCCGGCAACAGTGGCCGCAACCGCGCCAAAACCCAAACCGGTTGTCCGCCACGACACCGCCGCAGCCACAGGCTTGCGGCTGAGACCCACTGTCGAGACACAGAAGAACCAACCGCAGGAAGCTGACACCGCCAAGCCAAAGGCAGTGCCTCAGCAACAGGCCAACGCCGCAGCGCCCGGGGGCAACGCTCTCATGAATGGCGCCACGCCGGTATTGCCGGCCGGCGCATTCGACGCGCGTTGGGGCTCGTTCAACACCCAGTGAACGATAGGTCCGCGATCCGGCGACGGATGACCGAAGCCTGTTATTCCGTGGTCCGCTTTCTATTGTCCGCTACACGTAGCGCCCGTGGCAGTGTTTGAATTTCTTGCCTGAGCCGCATGGGCACGGCTCGTTACGGCCAACCTTGCCCCAACTGGTCGGGTCCTTTGGATTGCGCACCGTCGCCTGCGGCGCGCGCGCCGCGCCAAGGGCGCTGGCCAGCCCCGTGCCGGCGCCGCTCGCCAGTCCTGCCGCGGCGCCCGGACCGATACCGTGACGCGCAAGCGTCTCGCCGCCTGCAAGCGCCAGCGCCATCTCGTCCTCGCCGGTCAGCGGATCGAGCTTGTGCGCTTCCATCGCCGGCAGCATCGCCGATTGTTGCTCGGGCGGCGACGGCATGATTTCGACGCGCATGAGCTGCGCGGTCACCGCCTCGCGCAAGCTCTGGCTCATGGCCTCAAACAGGTTGAAGGCTTCCGCCTTGTACTCGTTGAGCGGATCGCGCTGGCCGTAGCCGCGCAGCCCGATCACCTGCCGCAGGTGTTCGAGCATCAACAGATGCTCGCGCCAGAGATGATCGAGGCTCTGCAAGAGAATCGACTTCTCGACGTAGCGGATGACGTCGGAGCCCCACTGGGCGACTTTGGTCGCCATGTGTTCGTCGGCGCGGCGTTCCACGCGGGTAAACAACTCCTCGTCGGCGATGCCCTCTTCCTTGGCCCATTCGTCGACCGGCAGGTCGAGGTTGAGGACGCGCTTGAGCTCTTCGCGCAATCCCGCCACATCCCATTGCTCCGGATAGGCGTTCTCCGGCACGTGCTTGGCGACCAGATCGTCGATCACGGTGTGGCGCATGTCGCCGACCACTTCGACGACTGCCTGGTCTTCCATCCATTCGACGCGCTGATCGAAAATCACCTTGCGTTGATCGTTCATCACGTTGTCGAACTTGAGAATATTCTTGCGAATATCGAAGTTGCGCGCCTCGACCTTCTGTTGCGCCTTCTCCAGCGCCTTGTTGATCCAGGGGTGGATGATCGCCTCGTTCTCCTTCAAGCCCAGCTTCTGCAACATGCCGTCGAGCTTGTCGGTGCCGAAGATCCGCATCAGGTCGTCTTCAAGCGACAGGAAGAACTTCGAATGGCCGGGATCGCCTTGACGGCCGGAACGGCCGCGCAATTGATTATCGATGCGGCGGCTCTCGTGCCGCTCGGTGCCGAGCACGAAGAGGCCGCCGGCGCCGAGCGCCTTCTCCTTCAGGCGAGCGACCTGAGCGCGGATTTCGTCGGCCCGCGGGCCTTTCTCGCGCTCCTTTGCGTCCTCGATTTCAACCAGTTCCTGACGGATGCGCATGTCGGCATTGCCGCCGAGCTGAATATCGGTGCCGCGGCCGGCCATATTGGTGGCGATGGTGATCGCGCCAGGCACGCCGGCCTGGGCGACGATGTAGGCTTCCTGCTCGTGATAGCGGGCGTTGAGGATGGCGAACACCTTGGCCCTGGTGGCGCCCTCGTCGCCGGAATAGAGCGCTGCGAATGCGTTGGGATTGGAGAAATCGTGCTGCTCCCAACCGTGCTTGCGCAGCATTTCCGCAAGCTGCTCGGATTTCTCGATCGACGTGGTGCCGACCAGCACCGGCTGCCCGCGCGTCTTGCAATCTTCGATGAGCGCGATGATCGCCCGGTACTTCTCCGCCGCCGTGCGATAGACCTCGTCGTCGTCGTCGAGCCGGATCATCGGCATGTTGGTCGGAATTTCCAGAACTTCGAGTTCGTAAATGTCCTGGAACTCGTCGGCCTCGGTCACCGCCGTGCCGGTCATGCCGGCGAGCTTCTCGTACATGCGGAAATAGTTCTGGAATGTGATCGAGGCGAGTGTCTGGTTTTCCGGCTGGATCGGCTGATGCTCCTTGGCCTCGAGCGCCTGATGCAGGCCTTCCGAATAGCGCCGGCCGGGCATCATGCGGCCGGTGAACTCGTCGATGATGACGACCTCGCCGTTGCGCACGATATAGTCCTTGTCGCGGGCAAACAGCTTGTGCGCGCGCAGCGCCTGGTTGACGTGATGGACGACAGACACGTTCTCGACATCGTAGAGTGAATCGGACTTGAGCAGGCCGGCATCGCGCAGGCCATTTTCCATCTTCTCCATGCCGACTTCGGTGAGATTGACGGTGCGCTGCTTCTCGTCGAGCTCGTAATCGGCCCTGTCGAGCTTCGGAATATAAGTATCGATCGTGTTATAGAAGTCCGAGCGATCGTCGAGCGGCCCCGAGATGATCAGCGGCGTGCGCGCCTCGTCGATCAGGATCGAGTCGACCTCATCGACGATGGCGTAGATGTGGCCACGCTGCACCATGTCCTCGAGCCGATACTTCATATTGTCGCGCAGATAGTCGAAGCCGAGCTCGTTATTGGTGCCGTAAGTGACGTCGCAGTCGTACTCCCGCTTGCGCTGTTCGTCGTCCAGACCGTGCACGATGACGCCGACCGTGAGGCCCAGGAATTTGTAGATCTCGCCCATCCATTCGGAGTCGCGCTTGGCGAGATAATCGTTGACGGTCACGACATGAACGCCACGGCCGGCAAGCGCGTTGAGATAGACCGGCAAGGTCGCGACCAAGGTCTTGCCTTCGCCGGTCTTCATCTCGGCGATCTTGCCTTCGTGCAGCACCATGCCGCCGATCAACTGGACGTCGAAATGACGCTGGCCGAGGGTGCGCTTTGAGGCTTCGCGCACGGTGGCGAAAGCGGGCACCAGGATGTCGTCCAGGCTCTGCCCGCCGGCGAGCGCCTTCTTGAATTCGTCGGTGCGCGCGCGCAGCGCATCGTCGGAAAGCTGCTCGAGTTCCTTCTCCAGCGCGTTGATTTCATCCACGCGGGGCCGGTAGCTGCGAATACGCCGATCGTTTGAGGAACCAAATAGCTTGCGGGCAACCGCGCCGATCATCGCGTCATCCTTTTAGGCTTCGGGCTGCGCCATAATGCAGTTTGATTGGGCATGATCTTTGGCAAAAACCGATGCATACCTTTCGCGATCATGCCGTCGAATTCCTCGCCCGGTTCCCCGCCACCGGCCCATCCAACCAGTGGAAACTGCGGCACTATTTCGGCTGCTGCACGCTGGCTTGGGCGCAAAGAGTCTGGCGGAGACATAGGAGTGGGTGGGTTTCCTGTCAATGCGACTGGCAGTTTCACGCCCTTGTGGGCTGCATCTCGATTCTGGCATTGCAAAGCACAGCCGATTCGGCGACTGTCGGCGCCGCAGCGCGCGCCTCGGGAGAGGCGCGATAGATTACTTGAGGACGGACTCAGCGCCAGGTCGACGACTACAAGGTCCGATTGGCCAATCCAGCCGCCCACAAACCTCGGCAATGTGCCGCTCCGCCAAAGGATTACGTTTCATGGACTCAAATCGTCTCGCCGTCTGCCGCATGCTCGGCGCGTTCACCCTGGCGGCGTTCCTGTGCGCGCCGATCGCCGCGGCATGGGCACAGGACTCCGGCCAGAATTCCGATCCGGTGGTGGCCCGCGCCAACGGCATCGATATCCGCACCAGCGATCTCGCCTTCGCCGAGGAGGAGATCGGGGGCAATATGCCTCAGCAGATGTCGTCGGATCAGAGGCGCGATTACCTGATCACCTATCTGGCCGACGTGATCGTGCTGTCGCAAGCCGCCGAGCAGCAAAAGATCAATCAGAACGACGACGTCAAACGACGGCTCGCCTTCGATCACAACAGGGTGCTGATGGAGGCCTTGCTGCAGCAGACCGGTCAGGCCGCCGTGACCGACGCGGCCTTGCACCAGGTCTACGACGACGCTGTCAAGCAAATGCCGAGCGAAGAAGAGGTGCACGCGCGCCATATCCTGGTTGCGACCGAAGATGAGGCCAAGGCGATCGAAGTCCAGCTCAAGAACGGTGCGGATTTCGCCGCGCTGGCCAAGGAAAAATCCAAAGACCCGGGCGCCGCCGACGGCGGCGATCTCGGCTGGTTCACCAAGGACCAGATGGTGCCGGCCTTCTCGGACGCCGCGTTCAAGCTGCAGAAGGGTCAGATTTCCGACCCGGTGCACACGCAGTTCGGATGGCACATTATCAAGGTCGAGGACAGGCGCATCAAGCCGACCCCGACATTCGACGAAGTCAAAGACCAGCTCCGGACCTATGTCGAGCATCGCGCCGAAGCGCAGCTCGTCGACAAATTGCGCAGCGCCGCCAATATCCAACGCTTCGACGCGCCGCCGGTGACGAACCCATCGCAGCTCAATCCCAGTGCGCCAACGAAGAAGTAACCGCAGGTATGCCCAGCCACCCGGGTCCGGCCTGTTGGCCGGCCTGAGTACAAGCTTGTGCCGGGCATCCACGCCTTTATACACCTGAGCATCGAACAGAAGACGTGGATGGCCGGGTCAACCCTGGCCATGATGAACGGGGTTCTCCTGTGGCAGTCGCCATTTCCCCTCTTGCGCCGGCCTCGTTTCCCGAAATGCCGCCCGTCGCCGGCGTGCGGCTTTCGACTGCGGCGGCCGGAATCCGCTATGCGGGTCGCACCGACGTGCTGCTCGGATTGTTCGATGTCGGCACGTCCGTCGCCGGGGTCTTGACGCGCTCGAAGTGCGCTTCAGCGCCGGTCGACTGGTGCCGCGCGCGTTTGAAGAGCGGCGGCGCCAGAGCCCTGATCGTCAACTCAGGCAACGCCAACGCGTTTACCGGCAAGTCCGGCCAAGCATCGACCAAGCTGACCGCCGAGCTGGCCGCCAAGGCGGCGCACTGCAAGCCGGGCGACGTGTTCCTGGCGTCGACAGGCGTGATCGGCGAACCGCTCGACGCGACAAAGTTCGGCGCCGTCATGGACCGCCTGGTCGCCGACGCGGCGCCCGGCGGCTGGCGGGACGCAGCCTCGGCGATCATGACCACCGACACGTTCCCGAAAGGCGCCGCCGCGCTGGTGCGGCTGGACCGGACTGTCGTCACCATCTGCGGCATTGCCAAAGGCGCCGGCATGATCGCGCCCGATATGGCGACCATGCTGTCGTTCGTCTTCACCGACGCGCCGATCGCGCCTGCGCTTCTCAGATCCGTGCTGCGCAGGGGGGTCGAGAATAGCTTCAACGCGGTGACCATCGACGGGGACACCTCGACCTCCGATACGCTGTTGGCTTTCGCCACCGGTGCGGCCGCCGCGCACGGCATGACGAAGCTGACGCGCCTGTCCGATCCGCGGCTGGCGGCGTTCCGCAAAGGTTTTGATGCCGTCCTCGCCAATCTCGCCGAGCAGGTGGCGCGCGACGGCGAAGGCGCCCGCAAGCTGGTCGAGGTCTTGGTCGAGGGCGCGGTTTCGAAACATTCGGCGCGCCGCATCGCGCTATCGATCGCCAATTCGCCGCTGGTCAAGACCGCGATCGCCGGCGAGGATGCCAATTGGGGCCGCGTCGTCATGGCGGTCGGCAAGGCTGGCGAGCCCGCCAATCGCGATCGGCTGTCGATCTGGTTCAACGGCATCCGCGTTGCGCACCGCGGCGAGCGCGATCCGGGCTATGATGAGGCGGCGGTCTCGGCGGCGATGCAAAAGCCGGAGATCGCGCTCAAGGTCGCGCTCGGACTCGGCAAAGGCCGCGACCGCGTGCTCACCTGCGACCTGACAAAGGACTATGTCGCGATCAACGGCGACTACCGTTCCTAAGTGGGCGATACTTTATTGCACAAGCTGTCCACATTCCCAGGTGACCCGCATGTCCGCGAAGTCTGTGAGCGAGGCGGCGGAGAAGGGCGATGCAGATACTTAACGGCTGTGTACACGCCGGGTGGAACGTTCAGGAACACTTGCGAGAAGTATGGGAGCCTGCGAAACGTCATTGATCAACGCGTGGCTGAGAACTCCATGAGGAGGAAAGGCGACAACTGTGATGGGTTAGTCGGCGTGTTGAAGCACGAACTCGGATCGTTGGTCGGCACACGGGTGGAATACATGGAGAGCTACCCAACGTTGACGGTAGGTGGGACTCTCAAAGACATCGACATAGTTCCTCCGGTCTCGACCTCCTATGGGAACGATACGATTGAACGCGGTAGCGCCTCCTCCCTGAGGATGAAAGTGGACTGGGAGGATGGACGAGACTATAGCCCTGGCTACTATCTCCATGATTTGCAGATAGATGTCGCCACGAATGGTCTCTCGTTTAGCGTGCGAGGCGCTGGGACGTTCGCAGGTGTCATTGTCGTTCGCCTTTGAAAATCGGAGGGCGTAGGGCGCGTTAGTTAGAACAGGACGCCCCGCCCACGAGTCCTAATCCGCATCTCAATCACGTGTCGACCATGGCGAGAGTCGTTGGCCGAGGCGGCGTGCGAACCTTTTATCGCGATCATCTCGTGGGCAAGTTCTTTCCACCTGATGTTCAGATCACGAGCGTGTCTCGCACAGTGGGGGACAACCATGTCGTCAAGGAGCTGTTCATCAGCTTTGCCCACATGACTGCCATCGACTGGCTCCTCCCCGGCGTTGTGCCCACTGGAAAGCCCGTGGAGATCGCGTTCTGTGCAGTCGTCGGCTTCAAAGACGGCAAGATTTCGCACGAGCACATCTATTGGGACCAAGCCGGCGTGCTGGTACAGATGGGATTGCTTGATCCTAAGGGATTACCCGTGTCCGGCGCGGAAAGCGCTAGGAAGGTCGCAAATCCAAGCCTTCTGCGGCGACGGATGTGAATTGTCAGGAAACGGCGAGGTCGGTTTCTGGCTTAGCTGCCGACGACCACGCGTAGGCCGCAACGATTGTCATGCGATGGTTTCCGGCAAACATCCCATCATCCCTCCTGATCCGTGCCGACAACATTTACTGAATGTTGTCAAACCATCCACAACCCACGAACCTTACTATTGGGAAGCAGCCGGGCAAGCTGTTGGGTTATTTTTATCAAACAGTGCCACCGCAAGCGCATTAAGCGACATCTGAACCGCCTTGTCGATGATCGCGCTCTCGCCGCTCGAAAGATACTTATCGCTAAAGCCATTAGGTTGATCAGGAAAGTTACACCCGCTCAGCTTACCGGCGACGACGAGCTGCGCTGTCGCCAGATAGTCGCGGGTTACTGTACAGGCGCCTTGCTCGTTTGCTGGGTACTTTGTACAGAATTGAGTCGCTGTTTGTGCACAAACGGGCCCGCAAATTAAAATTGCTAAGATCGACGCAAAAAATATTCGCAGCATTTCCAACCTCCACCCCAGCCCCTTCGCCACACTAGCATTTTGATCAAGCATGATCTTTCCTGAAAACCGGTTTCCACTTTTCGGCATCATGCTCTAAGGCGGCAGCTTCTCAAGCTGCGGAAATGGCGTGTAGCTCACGCCGGCGCATATCTGCTGCGCCTTGTCGTCAAAATGATCGAGGTGTCCGGCGAGAAACACCGCGGCAAATTCCTTGACGCCCGCGTAAGTGTTGCCGTTCAATTTGGCGTTGGCTTGTATGCAGACCACGTAGCGCGCGTCATCTCCGACCTGCTTCAACATCGGATCCGAAATCGCTGCGTCGCGAATCCCGGTGGGATTGTTTAGGTAGGCGTGCATGCCGCCGAGAACGTCGGCCCGGTAATTGGTCGGATAGGCGTTGATGCCTTCGTCGTCACCGTTGCCCGCTCCAGGCAAGGCGTGATGTCCGCAGGCGCTCAACATCATCATCGCGCCAACCAACACGCCGGCGTGTCGCCATCGAACGTCATCATTGCGCATTGATTGCCGCGCCCATCCGATATCGCCGGCCCCGTGCGTCTTTAAGCCTGAATTGCGGCGCGCGCCAGTGTGGTGGATTTGAGGTTCCTAAGATGAGGCGGCAACTCTTGTAGGAACTTCAAATCCAAACCACACTGGAACAATTATATTGCCTGTGTCCCCTTGATTCCGAAGTTCGCTAAAGAATTCTCCGCACACTCATGCGAACTTCGGAATCGGGACACTGGTGCCGCCGTCAGATCGGCACCGCCATCGCGTCGAAGGCGCCGTCGCAATTGATGAGCTCGACGCGCTTCTGCACGATCTGGAAGCCGTCGCCATGGCGGCGCAGGCGATGGCTTTGGCGGCCGGCAAAAACGCGCTGCTCGTCGTCGCGGTACTCGACCATGATCAAGGTCGAGCCGACCAGAAATTCGCCTTTTGCCACGTCGGCTTCCTCGATGACGATATTGCCGACGAGATGCGCGGTGCGCGACGGCGGCGTCTGCACGTGGATGCGCGGATGTTCGAGCCGCTCCACGCGCGTCTTCATCAGCTCGCGATCGTCGTAGAACAGCGACGCCTGGTCCAACGGGCTTTCCTGGTCGGGCGCGGCCGGCACCCAATACGTGCCGTCGTCGGCGAACAGGCCCATCCAGTCGCGGAAACGCCGCGCGTCGAGCAGTCGCGCCTCGTGAATGACGAAGTCCTCAAACGGCGCGCGGTCGATGCCGGCGGCCAACGCCAGGCTGCGCGTCGCGACCGCCATCACGCCACCTCGCGCATATAGCCGAGCCACGCCTTGTACTGCGCGCGCACGACCATTTCGTGGGTGGCAAGGCCACGGGTCGCGTTGCGCTCGCGATCTGGTTCTTCGGCGCCAAGCCCGCGCGAAATATCGACCCAATCGGTCATGTGGCTTCGCAGTCCCTTCTGCGCGCGCACGAACGATTCCAGGTCGTCGGTCTGCACGAAGGATGCGGCCGAATGGGTGACGTTGAGCAGGCGGATATTGCCGGAGTTCATTGCCGCCGGCGCGCCGACCAGGCGAATCGGATAGATCGTCACCTCGGTGCGGTCGACCGCGATCGGCTTGATCACCCGCACGTGGATGTTCAGCCCCATGATCGACATGTTCGGATAGATCAGCGAGTTGTGCAGTCGCGGCGTGAGAATTTCCTCGGCCCGCTCGGCGCCCACTTTCTCGGCCAAGACGCGCTTATAGTCGTCGAATGCCGGGCTTGAGCGTTTGCGGTCGTCGAGCGTGGTGTTGCTGGTCCAGCCGTGGCCGTTGCCGACGATGAAGCTCTTGCGCTCTTTCCAT
>JASHQI010000193.1 GCA_030037645.1 Xanthobacteraceae bacterium | reverse complement strand
GCATGGCCCGTTCGGCGCCAAGGAAGCCGGCGAGGGCTCGCTGGCGGCATTCCTGCCGGCATTGACCAATGCCATCGCCGACGCCACCGACCTGCGCTTCAACGATCTGCCGGTGACGCCGGATCGCGTGTTTGCGGCGATCGAAAAGCGGGCGCGCACCGCGGACCGCACGCACAACGGCGGCAGCCAATGGTGATACATCAAATAAACAACTCCCTCCTTCTGAAAGGGGGAGGATTGGGGTTGGGGTCCTATTCGCAGGACCAATTGACCCCCACCCGACGTGCTGCGCGCGTCGACCTCTCCCTTTCAGGGGCAGGTATTTTCGGGAGCGTCTGATGGACGCGCTGCCTTCCTTCGATCTTGTGCGCCCGCGCACGCTGGACGAACTGATCGCGGCGCGCGCGGCACATTCCGACAGCCGGCTGCTCGGCGGCGGCACCGACCTCGTGGTGAACATCCGGCGCGGTATCGTCGCCCCGCCTGTGCTGATCGAGGTCAACGGCGTGACGGAACTGCGCTACATCAAGGCCGACGAGCACGCTCTTGAGATCGGCGCCGCGGTCACGCTCGTCGAACTCGCCACGCATCCCGAAATGGTGCGGCACTATCCTGTCGTCGCGCAGGCTGCCGGACACATCGCCGGCCCGACCCAGCGCAACATGGGCACGGTCGGCGGCAACCTTTGTCTCGACACGCGATGCATCTTCTACAATCAGAGCGAATTCTGGCGCGGTGCAAATCGTCATTGCCTGAAAACGACCGGCGACATTTGCCATGTCGCGCCGAAGAGCCGCGGCGTGTGCTTCGCCACCTTCAGCGGCGACCTCGCGCCGGCGCTGCTCACGCTCGATGCCGAAGTGGACATCACCGGACCGACGGGCTGCCGCAGCATGCCGCTTGCCGATCTCTATATCGGCTATGCGCGCCAGGACGAACCGGTCACCGAGAGCCGCGGCGACGGCAAATATTTCCTGTCGCTGCGGCCGGGCGAGATCGTCGCGTCGGTACGTGCGAAAAATACGCCCGGCTTGCGCTCGGCCTACGACAAGATCCGCGTCCGCCGCTCGATCGAATATCCGGTGACCGGCGTTGCGGTAGCGTTGCGGCGCGACGGCTCGAAACTTGTCGATCTGCGCGTTGCCTTCACTGGCACCAATCCGCGGCCAGTACGGCTTGCCGGCACTGCCGCGCTGTGCGGCGGCGCGCTCGGCGAGCGCGTATTTGCAGGCCTTGATGCGCTCGTTCGCGACCAGATCATGGCGATGAAGACAACGTTCACGCCCGGCCATTATCGCCGCCGCGTCGCCGGCGTGCTGGCGCGGCGCCTGATGCAAAGATTGTTTGAAGACTCTCTTCCGTCATCTTGAGGAGCGAGCAAAGCGAGCCTCGCAGGGTGACGGCACGAAGTTGCTCAGCCTTCCAATTCGCGCAGCTTGAAACGCTGAATTTTTCCCGTCGCGGTGCGTGGCAGTTCGGTTCGGATATCGATCCAGCGCGGATATTTCCAGGGTCCCGCGCATTGCTTGACGTGCACGCGCAACGTTTCGATCAGGCGTTCGTCGGCGGCATAGCCGTTGCGCAGCACGATGAAGGCCTTTGGCTTGACGAGCCCATCCGCGTCCTGCTTGCCGATGACGGCGGCTTCGAGCACCGCCTCGTGGGACACAAGCGCCGCCTCGACCTCGAACGGCGACACCCACATGCCCGAGACCTTGAACATGTCGTCGGTGCGTCCGCAGTAGTGATAATAGCCATCGGCGTCGCGAAAGAATTTGTCCCCCGTAATGGTCCATTCGCCGGCAAAGGTGCGCCGGCTTTTCTGGCGCTGGTTCCAGTAGCCCTCGCCGGCCGTGGCGCCGCGCACGACGAGCTCCCCGATCTCGCCGACGCCGACCTCGCTGCCCTGCTCGTTGACAATCTTCAGATCGTAACCGGGAACAGGTTTGCCGGTCGTGCCGTAGCGCACGTCGTCGGGCCGGTTTGAGAGAAAGGTCTGGAACATTTCGGTCGAGCCGATGCCATCGAGCACATCGACACCGGTGACGGCGCGCCAGCGCTCCCCAAGATGCGCGGGCAGCGCTTCGCCCGCGGAGACGCAGAGTCTCAGGCGATCGGACCCTGCTCCACGACGCATATTCTTGTGCGCGAGCAGCGATGCATAGAGTGTCGGCACGCCGAAAAAAATCGTCGGCTGGTGGCGGCGTATGACCTCGAACACCGCCTCAGGCGTCGGCCGTTGCGGCAGCAACACGATACTGGCGCCGACCGACAGCGGAAACGCCATGGCGTTGCCCATGCCGTAGGAGAAGAACAGCTTCGCCACCGAGAACACCACATCGTCTTGACGGATGCCGATCACGTAGTGGCCCATCAGCCGTGCCGCCACCATCGGCGTCGTATGGACATGCTTGACGCCTTTCGGCTCGCCAGTCGAGCCGGACGTGTACATCCAAAACGCGACTTCGTCGGACAACGTCGGCGCCGTGAACACACTTGCTTGTCCGCGCGCGACCAGATCGTTGAAATCGTACACGTCACGACCGGCAAATGCGGCCCTGTCTTGCGAAGTCGCGCCCAGGAGGATGATCGTGCGCAAGCGCGGCAAACGATTAAGGATGGGAAGCAGCGCTTTCGCCAGCGCGACCGACGCGACGATGGCCGACGCCCGACTGTCGCCGAGGATATAGGCGTACTGCTCCGATGTGAGCAGTGTGTTGAGCGGCAGCACGACGATGCCGGCGCGCACGCCGCCCCAGAACGCCACCGGAAAATCGACAGTGTCGTAAAGCAACAGACTCAACCGCTCTTCCGGCCGCAATCCGAGATCCTGCAAGGCCGAAGCGAAGCGACAGGTCTGCGCTTGCAATTCGCCATAGGTGAGCGAGCGATCCGAATCGGTGAATGCAATCTTGTCGCCGAGACCGCGCCCGACCTGCGCATCGATAAGTTCCGTGACGGCGTTGTACGGCCGGCGCTGCAAGAATTCTTCCAGCATCGAAAAGCTTTCCCTCGCAGGCGATTATAGCACTCGTGCCGCCGGGACGGGTCGGCGGATTTGTCCCAGTTTATGGGATGACGTCTGGGGCAAACGACACGCCGCCATGCCGGCCCAAATCACCTCGCGCGGCGCGCAAGGCCTGCGGTTGCGTGGCGGCGCATTTTAGAGGATTGTCGTTGCGCGAAACGGAGCATGCGCCCATGGAAATCATTCCGCTGCGTCCGGGCTTTGGTGCCGAATTGCGCGGCGTAACGCTTGCCGACGTCGCGGCCGACGATGCCGTCTATGCCGACGTGCGCAAAGCTTTCGAGGATTATTCGGTGCTGCTGTTTCGCGGCCAGGACGTGACCGACGAAGGCCAGCTCGCTTTCTCGCGCCGCTTCGGCCCGCCGGAGGTAACCAAGGTCGGCTCGCTCGGCACCGGCAGCCATTTTGTCATCCTCACTACGATCGGCCCGGATGGCAAGGTTGTGCCGGCGGATCATCGCTACGCGCTGCGCAACAGGGCCAATCAGCTTTGGCATACCGACAGCTCGTTCAAGAGCCTGCCGGCGCTGACCTCGGTGCTGTCGGCGCGCATCATGCCCGACCACGGCGGCGAAACCGAATTCGTCTCGACCCGCCTCGCCTTTGAACGGCTCGATTCCGCGTTGCGCGAAAAGCTGGAAAATTCCTATGCCTGGCACAGCTACGCCTATTCGCGCGGCAAGATCGCGGTTGGCCTCGCCACTGCCGAGGAGCTTGCCGCGCTACCGCCGCAGTGCTGGCGCCTGGTGTGGAGGAACCCGGTCAATGGCCGTGGTTCGCTTTATATCGCCTCGCATACTTACGCGATCGAAGGCATGGAGCCGGCGGCCGGCGAGAAGTTGATCTCGGAGCTCATGGCTGCCGTCCCCGCGCGGGGATTGAGCTACGAACACCGATGGCACAGCGGCGACGTGGTGATGTGGGATAACCGCGCCACCATGCATCGCGGCCGGCCATGGCCCGCGAACGAAGCCCGATACATGGTGCGCACGACGATCTCGGCGACGGCAGCGGATGGGCTCGAAGCGATGCGGCCGCCGCCGCGGCTCGCTGCGGAGTAGCGCCGCCGCCGCGCGTCTGCTTGGATCATTTTCCGATCAAGTTGGATCAGCATCGTCATTGCGAGAGGCTCCAAAGGGGCGATAAAGCAATCCGGGACTCAAAGTTTTCGGCCCTGGATTGCTTCCCGCTCGCTGCGCTCGCGGTCGCAATGACGATTCAATTTGACTGGGAGACGCCCTAGCCGGCTTCGGCGACGAAGCGGTTCCGCATCTTGCCGAGACTCTCGATCTCGGTCTCCATCGTGTCGCCGGCTTTAAGAAACGTGTTGGTGCCTTGGCCGACGCCGCCACACGTGCCGCAACTGAAAATGTCGCCGGTCTGGATGGTGAGAATGTTCGAGGCGTATTCGATCTGCTCCTCGGGCGTGAAGATGAACTGCGAGGTATTGCCGCTCTGTTTGACTTCGCCGTTGACGGTCAGCCGGATGTACAAATTCATGTGGTTGGGCACGAAGGCGCGAGGCACGAGGAACGGCCCCATCGGCGCGAACTTGTCGTGGCTCTTGCCGCCGAGCCAGTCCGAGCGCAGTCCCGGCCGGTCAGGACGGATTTGCATGTCGCGGCAGGACACGTCGTTGGTCGTCATGAATCCCGCCACATGCGAAAGCGCGCGCTCGGCCTTGATGCGCTTTCCGCCCCTGCCGATGGCGAGCGCGATCTCCGCCTCCCAGTCGATTTTCTTCATGCCGAGCGGGATTTCGATATCGTCATAGGCGCCGGCAAGACAGCTCGGCGCCTTTAGAAACAGATAGGGCTGCGTGGTGGATTTTTCGCCGGTGAATTTTGGCCCGGCGGCCGGCGTCATGCCGGCGCGCAACATCTCGTCGACGTGCTCCTGGAAGTTTTGCGCGGCGTAGAACATCTTGCCGGGGCGTGCGAGCGGCGGCAGCGCGCGAAAGTTCGCCGTTTTGGCAGTACCCGACCGCAATCCCTCTTTCTCGATAAAAGCGACGATGTCCTGGAGCACAGCGAAATTTGCGTCCCAGTTTTGCAGAAGGCCTTGGACGCTGCCGGCGTCCGTCAATGAGCCTTTGCGCGCCGCGGCGCGATAGGAGGCATGCGCCGCGGCAAGATCGGCGGCATCGTCACCCAGCACGAGGGCCACGAAAGGGGCGCCGCCTTGTTTGGCAAATGTGCCAAGCTTGAAAGGGGTACCGTTCATACCCTCCTCATGGCTTCTTGGCGTCGACGTAGGGATAGATCAGGTTGCCGGTCTTGTATTGGTTCGGCCATACGATGACTTCGTGCGTCGTGTCTTTGAATTGATCGATCGAATTGGCGGTGACGTGCTGGAATTGGGTGAAGAAAACGCGCGATTTCGCCCATTCGCCATCCTTACCGAACCTGATATCGCCAACCACGGTCGAGAACGAATGGCTGTGCATATAGGCTGCCAATTTCACTTGATCGAGAGTTTTTGCGCCTTCGACAGCCTCGGCCAAAACCTCGCCGGCCGCGTAGGCGAGCGGCGGGAAGGCCCATCCCATGGGATCGATTTTTTCCTGTTTCGCGACGGCCTGGTATTTGGCCAAGACTTCGCGCGTGCCGGGGAACACCAGCGACGGCGCCGGCAGAAACACCTCGTTGTTGATGATGCCGTTCATGAGCGGGCCGAGCTGTGCCTTGATCGGCGACACCAAAAGCCCGATGAGCGCACCGCCGAACATTTTTGGCGTCAGTCCGACTTCGTTGGCGGCACGCACGATGCCGACCGAATCCGGCGGATAGGCCGCCGCATAGACGATGTCGGGGTTGAGCGCCTGGACCGCGCGTATGATCGGTGTGTAGTCGGTCGTGGTCGGCGGATATTTTTGATCCAGCACCGTTTGGAAACCGCCGATCTCCTTGATGCTTTCGCGCGCGCCGTCGGCGGCGTTCTGCGCGAATTCGGCGTCGGCAGCGATGATCGCGACCGTCTTCGGGCGGGGCTTTTGTACGGCGGCGAGCTCGAAGAAACCGTAACCAAACGACCGCTTCGGTTCCGGACCGGTCGGCAGCATCGAGAAGTACTGGTCGTAGTGGAACTTGCTGTTGGCGGCGTTCGCCAATATGCCGATTGTGGTCTTATGGAATTGCATCAGCACCGGAATGGCCGGCGCCACCATGTTGGTCGCATAGGGTCCGATCAGCAGGTCGACTTTGTCGACATCGATCAGCTTGGTGTAGAGCCCGGGAACGTTCGCCGGATTGCTCTGGTCGTCATAAAACACGAGTTCAACCGGTCGCCCCAGAAGGCCGCCCTTCGCATTGACGTCGTCGCGCCAGATCTGCAGTCCAGCCAGCACCTGCTTGCCGATCGGCGCCACGCCGCCGGTCAATGCCATGGTCATGCCGATTTTGATCGGCGTGGCCGCTTTCGCCGCATGCTGCAGCATCAGCGCGCCGGCGACGAGCAGCATAGCGATGGCTCTGGCGCATTTCCACAAGCTGACTTTGCGCATGTTTGTTCTCCTCCCCTATGCGCCTCGGTGGCGGCGCATTTATCTATCGAACGACGTTATCCCTTCGCGCTCGGCTGTACCAGACTACTCACGTGCCGCGAAAAGTCGCTTTACGCTTGGCATGGAACGCTTCGACGCCTTCGCGAAAATCGTCGGACTGACGCAGCCGGCTGTAGCAATGGCCTTCGAGTTCGATGGCCGCCGCCAGATTGGTGTCTTCGGTTTCGTTGAGCAGCGTCTTTGCCGTGCGTTGCGCCAACGGCGAGAAGGCGCGCAGTTCGTCGACCAAAGCATCGGTCACTGCTTCGAGCTTGTCGTCCGGCACGCATTCGGTGGCGATGCCCCAATCATAGGCCTGCCTGGCCGCAATTCGTTTCGAGCGCATCACGATATCCTTGGTGCGCGTGATGCCGATGATTTTCTGCAGGCGCGCCGAGCCGCCCGAGCCGGGAATCTGGCCGAGCCGTTGTTCCGGCAGCGCATACTGGCAGGTTTCGGACGCGATCCGAAAATCGCAGGCGAGCGAAATCTCGAAGCCGACACCGAAGCAATAACCGCGGTTCGCGGCGATGACCGGCTTCGAGCACCGCGCCGGCGCGGCGATGTTCCTGGCAAGCTTGGACACATGCTCAGGCGAGGCTTCGAGAAAGCCGGCAATATTGCCGCCTGAGGAAAAATGCTGACCGGCGGCGCGTAGCACGATCACGCGCACACGCGCATCCTCGTCGAGCGCCTCGAACACCAGGCGGAGCTGCTCGCGCTGCGGCATCTCGATGACATTGAGCGGCGGTCGGTCGAGCACCACGTCGGCGCGCTCACGCGCGGAATCGATCTCGACGCGAAAGCCGTCGAGCTTAAGCAAACGCGGATCGGACGAAGGACTCATGCGGCCGTTCCTTGCTGAGACGAGGTGGGGAGGTTCGACACCGCGGCCTCGATCACGTATTCGCCGCTCACGAGCTTACGGCGGAGCAGTTTTCCCACCGGCGATTTCGGAATGTCGGCGACGAAAATGTAACGGCGCGGGCGCTTGAACCCGGCAAGACCGGAGCTGCGGCAGAATGCATCGAGTTCGTCGGCCTCGACGGCAATCCGACGCTTGATGAACGCGGCGACGATCTTGCCCCAGCGGTCGTCCGGCAGGCCGACGACTGCAACTTCCGACACCGCGGCGTGGAGCGACAGGCAGGATTCGATCTCGACTGGCGAAACATTTTCGCCGCCGGTGATGATCAAGTCGTCGACGCGCCCGGTGACGAAGATGTCGCCCTCGCCGTCGATAAAGCCGGTGTCGCCGGTGAAATACCATCCCTGCCGCAACGCCTTGGTGTCGGCCTCGGGGCGCCGCCAATAGCCTTCGAACGATTCGTCACCGGCCATCAGCACGATGATCTCGCCTTCCTCGCCGACGGCAACGATATCCGTTACCGACCTTGCGCCGAGTTTCACGACGCGCACCATCTGATTGATGCCGGCGCGGCCGGCCGAGCCCGGCTTTGCCGGCGCGTTCTGATCGATAGTGCAGGTGTAGATCTCCGACGAACCATAATGATTGACGAACAGATCCGGCTTGAATGCCTGCTGCAGCTTCTTCAGCAGACCATCGGTCATCGGCGCACCGGCAAATCCGAGCTTGCGGACCGAGCTCACGTTGCCGGTCGCAAACAGCGGGTGATTGACGAGATCGTGATAAAGCGTCGGCACGAGATAAAGATTGGTGATGCGCTCACCGGCGATGAGCTTCAATGCCTCGGCGACATCGAACCGGCGCAGACAGATGAAGGTGCCGCCGATCAGCGACATGGCGAGCAGCGAGCGCACGCCCATGGTGTGATAGAGCGGCATGACCCCCAACGTGCGCTCGCCTTGGGCGTAGAGGTTTTGCGCGACATGCGCCAGCGCCGCTGCGCGCTCGGCGCGCTGGCGCCGTGGCACGCCCTTGGGCCGCGCCGTTGTGCCCGACGTGTAAAGCATCACCGACCACGACTCGGCGTCGGCCCGCGCTGAGGCGTCCGGCGCGGCGCGCGAGGCGAGCGCGGCGAATCCGATCTCAGATGGCGCCGCCGCATCAAGCGCAATCCGCGGTAGTGCTCGCGCCAGCGTCGATCCGGCGACAGCGGCGGCGGAAACCTCCTCATACGCGATGGCCTTGGCTTCGGCGTCGGCGACGAAGAAATCGACGTCGCTCGCCGTCGAGCGCCAGTTCACCGGCGTAACGACGATACCGGCGAACTGGCAGGCCCAGTGCAGGGTTGCGGCGTCCCAGCGGTTGGTCAGTACCGTGACGAGGTGATCGCCGGCCTTCAGGCCGATCGTCTCGAAGCCCGCCACCACCGCCGAAATCCGCCTGTACCATTGCGCATAGGTCAAACGCACATCGCCATCGACGATCGCCAACGCGTTCGGATCGCGGGCGACACTGGCAAGAAAGCTGAGGCCGAGGTCGAGCATGCAAAAAACGTCGATTACATATATTGCCGCCAGCCGCGATTATCGTGCGTGACGATGACGGACGGAAGGTCGACACTGTCCTCGCCGGGAATCCGGATGCGCTTATAGCGAAACGCGGGAGCGTTCAGCGGGATCGTGGCGTCGATGCCCATCTTAGCGCTGACGCCGTTGTTGCTCGATGGATCGAGCCGGGAGCCCTGCGCGTTGGCAACGACGACAAGATCGCGGTCGGCTTGCGAGCGGGTGGCGACGGCCCATTCCACTTCGGCGGCGTCGTGGATGTTCACATCGGGATCGACCACCACGACCTGCTTGATGTCGTAGTGACCGCCGAATGCGCAGAGAATCACGTTCTTGGCTTCGCCCTCGAAGCGCTTTTTCATCTGCACGTAAAGATGAAAGCGGCAAACGCCACCGCGCGAGAGATGCACGTCGGTAACGTTCGGAAATGTGCGCCGCAGCAGCGTCAGCAGCGACGCCTCGCGCGGAATGGCACCGAGCATCAGGTGCTCGAGCCCACCACCCGAGATCGTGTGATAGAGCGGCGAGGGGCGATGGGTCACCGCATCGACCTCGATCACATGACGGTCGCCGCGCTCACCGTAATATTGCGGGAACTCGCCGAACGGCCCTTCCGGCTCGCGCACGTTTGCCAAGATCCGGCCCTCGATCACAATCTCGGCTTCCGCCGGGACGCGGATGTCGCTGGTGAGGCATTTCACCACATCGAGCGGCCGGCCATGCAGCGCGCCGGCGATTTCAAGTTCGTCGCAATCGATCGGCATGATGGCTTGCGACGACAGCAACGTCAGTGGGGCGACGCCGATTACGATCGCAATCGGCAAATCCTTGCCGGCGCTCTCGGCCATTTGCTGATAGTGCAGCGTGGTCCGTTGCAGCAGCAGCGCGCCGAGCCGTCGGGGACCGGTCAATTCCAGACGATGAATGGCGACATTTTGCGCGCCGGTGCGCGGATTGCGGGTGATCGCAATGCCGGCGGTGATGTACGGGCCGTGGTCGAGCTCGTTATGAATCGGCAGCGGCAACAACCGCCCAAGATCGACATGGCGATGGACATGTTGCTGGACCGGGGACGAATTCACCTCTCGCCATGGCAGCGGATTGAGCGCGGCCTGCTGGAACCTCTCGAGCAGCTGGTCGTCGCCGACGCCTATGGCTTCGGCGATCCAGCCACGATCGGAAACCAGCCCGGAGACCACGCTGATCGGATGACCTCCAGGTTTGGGGAAAAACGTCGCCTTGGCGCCGTCGAGCCGCTTGGCGATGGCGGCAAGCTCGAACCGCAGCGCCACGCCCTCGCGCACGATCGCCAGCCGATCGCGAGTCTGCAAATGATCGAGCCAGCCGCGCAGGCTGGTCACCGGCGCAGCCTGATCGGCGGCCGCCGCCGCGGCCGCAAGGGTGTCCACTGGGCTTCTTTCCACACTGCTCATCGGATCTGCCGGACAGTTTCCCAAACGCCGTTCCATCATAGGCCTTTGCGGCGCGCTGGACCAATATGCAGTCTCAGTCCCGGCCGCGGCGCAAGTATTGTAGAACAGTTGCGACTGAGCCAACGGGGCCAAGACACTTCATGGCGATTGAGGAGCGCGTCTTCGTTGCCGGAGCGGGGCCGGTCGGCCTTGCGGCCGCGGCCAATCTGGTGCGCAACGGTGTACCGGTCACGGTGTTCGAGGCCGGCGACGCGCTGAGCGAAGAATCCCGCGCCTCGACGTTCCATCCGCCAACGCTCGACATGCTCGACGATCTCGGCGCCGCCGAGCCGTTGATGGCGCATGGCCTTATTGCCCCGCGATTTCAGTATCGCAGCCGCGACGGCGTGATCGCCACGTTCGATTTTTCGACAATCGCGGATGCAACGCGGCACCCGTTTCGCGTCCAGAGCGAGCAGTTCAAGCTCACCCGCATCCTGCACGAAGCGCTTTTGCGCAAGCAGGGGTACCGCATCGAGTTTGGCTGTCGCGTTGCCGGCGTCGAACAAGACGGTGGGGCAGTCCATGTCACGCTGGAACGCAATGGATCAACACAACGTCGCTCCGGCCGCTGGCTGGTAGGCGCGGACGGCGCGCGCAGCGAGGTGCGCCATGCGCTCGGCTTCGAGTTTTCCGGGTTCACCTGGCCCGAGCGCTTTCTCGTCATCTCGACCCCATTCGATTTTCGCAACGCATTGGAGGATCTGGTCTCTGTCTCCTACGTTGCCGACCCGATGCGCTGGCATTTTCTGCTGGAAATTCCCGGCCTGTGGCGGGTCATGTTCCCACTCACCGAGACTATCAGCGACGACGAGGCGACGAGCCCGACATTCGCCCAGGCGCTGCTGGCAGAAGCGGCGCCGGCCGCGGCGCGGTGCGAGATCGCCCATCTGACGCTCTACAAGGTGCACCAGCGTGTTGCGAAGAGTTTTCGCCGCGGCCGCGTCTTTCTCGCCGGCGATGCCGCGCACCTCAACAATCCGCTCGGCGGCATGGGTATGAACGGCGGCATTCACGACGCGATCAATCTGACCAACCGGCTGGCGGAGGCGTGGAACGACACACCGTCAGAGCGCGAGCTGGACAGCTATGAACGGCAGCGCCGGCAGATCACGGTCGAATATATCGAGAAGCAGTCAATCCAGAACAAGCGCAATCTGGAGTGCCGCAATATCGATTTTGCCGCGGAACTGCGACGAACGGCCGCCGATCCGCGGCGCAACTACGATTATTTGCTGCGCGTCTCGATGATCGCAAGCCTGCGCCGCGCAGCCGCGCTCTGACGAGTTACCCCGCGCGATCAGCTATCGCCGCGTCGGGAACAGCGCGGCGGGAAAATCGGCTGCAGACCGATACGGCCGCACACGCGGCTTATAGTCCGGGTGCGGATTGGGGTCCGGTTCGACCAACCGACGATAGAGATGCCACGTCGCATGGCCGAGCACCGGCATCACCACCGTCAGGCCAAGGAAGAACGGGATCGAACCGACGACCAACAGCGCGGCGACGATGAATCCCCACAACGCCATGGTCATGGGGCTTGCGGTGACGGCGCGGATCGACGTCAGCAACGCCACAGCGGCGCCGACGTCGCGGTCGAGCAGCAGCGGAAAGGAAACAACGCCGATGCTGAGCGCCACGACGGCGAACAGAAAGCCGACACCTGTGCCGAAGAAGACCAGATTCCAGCCGGCGCGCGTGTTGACGACGTCATGGACAAATTGGCCGATCGACGCCGGCGGCATATAGCCAAAGTTGGCAATGTAGATGGCCTCCGCCGCCACGAGCCACAATAGGAAGATTGCCATGAGCAGAAAGCCCATTGCCACGATGGCTCCGAGCGATGGCGAATACAGCACGTCGAAGGCGTGGCTCCACGAACTGTCGAGCCCCGCTTCACGGCGCCGGCTCAACTCGTAAAGCCCGATCGCGGCAAGCGGACCGATCAGTGCGAATCCGGCCGCCAGCGGAAATACCATTGGCAACATCGCATAGCCGAGCGTCATCCCGATGAGGAGAATGCCAAGCAGCGGGTAGATCACGCAGAGGAAGATTGCATGGCTCGGCATCGCCGTGAAATCGTCGATGCCACGCGCAAGCGCGTGCATCAGATCGGTTGGCGTGACACGGCGGATCACCAAACGTGCCGGATTTTCGTCCGTACCGACGAGAATATGCGCGTGGGTCATAGCGCCCCTCCTGAACCACTTGGTTCGGTCAGCGCCTGCGGCCGGGGCCACAAGGCGCCCGAGCTTCTCAACCATCACCATCATGGCAGAATGGCGCGCCTTTTTCCACGATGCAGAGCCGCGATCACGCGATTGTTCACTTCACGACGATCCGCTGAAGATTAGCCGGCAAGAGAAAGGCCCCTTGCGGGGCCTTTCTCGGCAGAGGCCCACGGCGGGGCCCGGTCGGCTTGGTTAGCGCCGCCAGTGCGGCCCTCGATGAACGAAGTGTCGATGCCAAACCGGGTGGCCTGGCCAAGAACCGCCGTAATAATCGTAATACCCGTCGTACGGATATGTGTTGTAATACGGCGGGCCAAACTGGACGCCGACGCCGCCCGGTCCAGCATAAAATCCAACTTGCGCCATGGCGGGCACAGCGGTGAAGACCACTGCAGCCGTTGCGATGCCGAGCGCGAGCTTTTTCATCTCATGTCTCCTCGCGTTGCTGCTCAAATAGAAACGCGAACGGGGATCATGTTGTTCCGCATGTTCGTTGTGCGATTACCGGAACAAATAACGGAACAAAAGTACGGAACAAATCGCGCGTGGCGATCCGCGCTTATTCGGCGGCAATGCGCAGCGGTTCTACTTCCTCCACATGCTCAGGTTTGCCACCGCGCAGCCAGGTCTGGAAACGATCGAGATAAAGATAAATGACAGGCGTCGTGAACAATGTCAGGAGCTGGCTGAGCGCCAAGCCACCGACCATGGCATAGCCGAGCGGCTGTCGCAGTTCCGATCCGGATCCATGCCCCAGCATCAGCGGCAAACCGGCCAAAAGCGCCGTCATGGTCGTCATCACGATGGGCCGGAATCGCAGCAGACATGCCTGTCGCACCGCCTCGCGCGGCGGCAAGCCGGCACGCTCGCGACTGATCGCGAAGTCGACCAGGATAATGCCGTTCTTCTTGACGATGCCGATGAGCAGGATAATGCCGATGATACCGATCACGGAAAGGTCGAAGCCGCCGAGCCAAAGCGCAATCAGCGCGCCGACTCCGGCCGACGGCAGCGTCGACAGGATCGTCAGCGGATGGATGTAGCTTTCGTAAAGCACGCCGAGAATGACATAGACGACCACGAGTGCGGCTGCGATCAGGATAGGCTCGCTCGACAGCGAATCCTGAAAGGCTTGCGCATTGCCCTGGAAACTTGTGATCAGGGACTTCGGCATGCCGATTTCGGCTGCCGCCTGGTTAATGGCGTTTACCGCCTGGCCGAGGGCCACGCCATGCGGCAGATTGAAGGTCAACGTCACAGCGGGGAATTGGCCGGAATGCGAGACCAGCAGCGATCCGATTTGATGCGTGTCAATACTGACAAGCGTGGACAGCGGAACGAGCTGCCCGGTGGTTGGCGCCTTGACGTAGATTTCATTGAGCGTCTGCACGTTTTCCTGCAGGTCGGGCAGCACCTCAAGCACAAGGAAATAAGCGTTGTCGGTGAAATATTGTGTCACCTGGCGCTGGCCGAACGCATCGTTGAGCGTATCATCGATGAGTTGCGGTTGAATGCCAAAGCGTGCCGCCGCATCGCGATTGATTTTGATCGTCAGCAGCGGCGCTTCGTTCTCCTGGTCGCTGGCAACGTCGGCCAACTGCGGCAGCGGCCTGAGCTTGGCGTATAAGCGAGGCGCCCAAGTATTCAACTCGTTCAGATCGGGATCCTGCAGCGTGTATTGATACTCGCCGCGCGCAATGCGTCCGCCGACGGTGATGTCCTGCGCCGGCTGCAGGAAGAGCTTGGCACCTTCCACCTTAGCCAGTTGCGGGCGCAGCCGATCGATGATTTGCGTGGCATCGGCCTTACGATCGTCGCGCGGCTTCAATTCGATGAAAAAGCGGCCGGTATTCGGGGTGTTGCCGTAGCTGGCGCCGAAGAACGTTCCGAAAGATGCCACGTCAGGATCGCGGGCGATCACCTTGGCGAGGTCGTCCTCCAGCTTGGCCATTTTTTGCGGGGAAACATCCTGGGCAGCTTCCGCAATACCCTTGATCAGGCCGGTGTCTTGGGTCGGGAAAAAGCCCTTCGGAATGTATACGAACATGAAGCCGGTCGCGGCGACCGTCGCCAGGAACACCAGCAGCGTCAGGAACTGATGGCGCAACACGACGTCAAGCCCGCGGCGATAGCCGCCAAGGATACCGTCGAATCCCCATTCGATCACGCGGTAGAGCCGACCATGTTCGCGGTCATGCTCGCTCACCAAGAAGCGCGAGCACAGCATCGGCGTCAACGTAAGCGAGACGACGACCGAGCAGAGGATCGCTGCAATGACGGTAATCGCGAATTCATGAAAAAGACGCCCGACAATCCCGCTCATCAGCAGCAACGGAATGAAAACCGCAATCAGCGAAATGCTGATCGATATCACGGTGAACCCGATCTCGCGGGCGCCTTTGATAGCCGACTGAATCGGCGTCGTGCCGGCCTCGAGATGGCGGAATATGTTTTCCACCACGACAATGGCATCGTCGACCACGAAGCCGACGGCGATCGTAAACGCCATGAGCGACAGATTGTCGAGACTGAAGCCGCCGAGATAGATCACCGCGGTGGCGCCGAGCAACGACAGCGGCACCGCGGCGCCGGGGATGAGCGTTGCATGAATGCTGCGCAGGAACAGCAGGATTACGAGCACCACCAGGCAACACGTCAGCGCAAGCGTGAACTCGACGTCTTTGACGGATGCCCGAATCGTCTGCGTCCGATCGAGGATCGTGTCCAGATGGACACCCGGCGGAATGAGCGCACTCAGGTTCTTTAGAGCGACCTTGATATCGTCCACGGTATTGATGACGTTCGCGCCGGGCTGCTTGTAGACGATCAGCATCACACTGGGCTGGTTGCCTTCAAGCGCTCCAAGCGTCACGTCCTGCGGTCCATCGATCGACCTGCCGACATCGCGGATACGAACCGGCGCGCCGTTGCGATAGGCAATGATCACGTTCTCGTAATCTTTTGCCACCGTTAGCTGGTCATTGGCGGCGATATAAAAGCTTTGCTGCCTGCCATAGAGCGTGCCCTTGGCCGCGTCCGTCGTGGCATTTGTCAGCGCGTTGCGCACGTCCTCGAGCGTAAGCTGGCGCGCCGCCAACTTCGCCGGATCGACCTGCACACGAATTGCCGGCCGTTGCTGACCGCCGATGTTGACCTCGGCCACTCCGGCAATCTGCGAAATCTGCTCGCCAACCACGTTCTCGGCGAAGTCATCGACTTGGGTGAGCGGAATCGTATTCGAGCGTGCCGCCAGGATCAGGATCGGCGAATCCGCGGGATTCGATTTCTTGTAAGTCGGCGGGGTGCTGAGATTTTTCGGAAGCTGCGGTGCGGCGGCGGTGATGGCCGCCTGCACGTCCTGTGCGGCGGCGTCGATATTGCGGTTGAGATCGAACTGTAGCGTGATCACGGTGGTGCCGATCGAACTCACCGAGGTCATCTGGCTGACGCCTGCGATTTGACCGAACTGACGTTCGAGCGGGGTCGCGACTGTATCGCCCACGACCTCGGGGCTGGCGCCGGGAAGTGTTGCGGTGACTTGTATCGTAGGAAAATCGACCTGCGGCAGTGGCGCCACCGGCAGCAACGGAAACGACACGATGCCGACGAGGGCCAGCGCCGCCATCAAAAGTGACGTGGCGATGGGCCGGCGAACGAAGACCTCTGAAACGTTCATTGGTCCTATCCGCCTTCCTGCTGTGTCGTGCTGGGCGGCCGAACGGCGACGTGCGAGCCGGTCTCCAATCGCGATTGTCCGTCGACAACCACGCGCTCGCCCGCAGCAACCCCCTTGGAGACTATCGAGGCGCTATCACTGACGCTCTCCGCCTCGACAGGACGTTGCTCGGCGGTGTTGTCGGGCTTGATCACCCAAACATACAGGCCATCCGGGCCGCGCTCCACCGCATCCGACGGAACCGTCACCGCATTCTTGCGGGTGGTGATCAAGATGTGAATGCGCACGAACTCGCCGGGCCATAGCCGCGCATCCGTATTGGGGAATTCCGCCTTCAGGCGGATCGTGCTGGTGGTTTGGTCGATCTGATTGTCGATGAGGAGAAGCTTGCCTTGCGCAAGCTGCTCCGTATCATTTTGATCGTAGGCAAGAACGTTGACTGTGCCTCGCAGCATCGCCTCACGGACCGGCCCGAGGTCGTCTTGCGGCAGCGTGAATATCACGTCACACGGCTTGATCTGGGTCAGCACCGTGAGCGGGTTGGAGTCGTTGGTGTGGATGATGTTGCCGATATCGACCTGACGGAAACCGACGACGCCGTCTATCGGAGCCGTGATCGTCGTGAAGCCAAGCTGGGTTTGCGCCGCTTCGATGGCGGCCTGATCGGCTTCGATCATCGCCTTGGTTTGATCGACCTTGGCCTGTTGAGCGTCGACGTTCTGCTGGGTTTCGAAGTCCTTTTGAACCAGCGCCTTGAATCGAACCAAATCCTTCTCGGCATCGATCAAGGTGGCCTGATCCTCGTTCTTCTTTGCCACGGCCTGATCGAGGGCAGCCTTGAACGGCGCCGGGTCGATCCTGGCCAGGACGTCGCCTGTCTTGACTTCCTGGCCTTGAACGAAATCGACGGAGACTATTTGGCCGTTGACCTGGGCGCGAATGGCAACCGTATTGAGAGCTGAGACCGTACCCAGCGCGTGGTAATAGATCGGAACGTCGCGCTGGGTCGCCGAGGCAACCGTGACCGGGATTTTAGGCGGCGCAGGTGGTTGTGCAGCCTGCGATTTTTCGTGCCGCGATAATGCGGTGGCACCTATGGCCGCAACCACCACCGCCGCCAGCACAAAAACGATGTATCGGGACTTCGGGCCGCTCATCTAGACTCTCATCGCTCCATGGCCTGGTTCGTGCACGCTCAATCGAGGTTCACAGCCCGCTCCGCTGCCTGACGGCCGAACGAACCTGTGAGTTATGCCGAATTGCTCGGCGCGCGCAATGTCGGCCCCATTAAAGTTAGTTAAGGTGACCGCACAACCGTAACCATTGCGGATTAACGATTGCATTGAAATCCCAACGGAAAGTTAGCGTTCGCGCTTGATCGTACGACATATATGTAATGACTACTTTCTGCCGATTTCGCACCGAGGAGGGCGGACTCTGCAGGTGGCATTGCGGTCCAAATTTCCCGATCCTGGTCTGGTCGTTGTGATGCGTGCGCTCGAAGGCGGCGGCGCGCAGCGCGACACGGTGTTGCTCTGCAACGCGCTTATCGCCGCGGGCGTTCATATCACCATTTTGACGCTGCGCCCAGAAGGGCCGCTGCGTTGCCTGCTCGATCCGAAGGTGGAAGTGATCGAGGTGCCGGGACAGCAGCTTCGTTATGCCCTCCCGGGCCTGCGCCGCACGATCCGGGCCATAGCGCCGGCCGTCGTCGTTGCTTCCGAAGCAAGTCTTAGTCTGTGCACACTGATCGCAATACACACGCTGCCACGGCGGAACCGGCCCAAGCTTGTCTTGCGCGAAGTCGGCAGTCCATCGATTGCGCTGCGCCACGACCCGTACCGACAGAATCGCATCGCCTACCGCATTCTGCGACTGCTCTATCGACGTGCCGACCGTATCGTGACTCTGACGGATGGAGCACGCCGGTTTTCCGAAGAGATCGTGCTCCATCAAAATACTAGAGCGCCAAATCGATTCAAATTGAAGGAATGGCGCGCTAAGCTCTCCCGACGCCCGTGAGCACGGCACCGCGGACCTTCCAAGCATCGAGACCGAGGCGCGAAACAAACTGCTCGACGGCACGCTCATTCGAATCGTCGGCTTTTGCGACCAGCACGATCTGATCGACGACTGCGGCGAAGAAGCGCGTAGTCGGATCGCGACTTAAATCCATTGCGGCGATGATCACTAGGTCGAATCGCTTGGTCTGATCGAAAGCCCGTTCGATGTCTTCGTCTGTGATTCGACGATCGCGACGGCTGCGTTGCGCAATGAACGACACCAGATTGATGTTAGTCTCACGATCGCGGGAAACCACTTCAGCAAGAGATCGACGTCCGACAGCGACGTCGACCAGTCCGGCTTCGCTCCGATCGGCGTCGATCGCCGACAGCGTGTGACGTTCGGGATCGGCATCGATAAGAAGGACGCGCTGGTTCGCGGCCGCCACGGCTGCAAGCGTCAGAACGACGGCGGCAGTATCATCCTCGTCGTTGTCGGCAACAACGAGAACGCTGCGACTGCCCTGCTTATTGCGATTCGCCCGCAACGCTTCGTCCACCTTGCGGATTTCGCTGGCGAAGCGCGATCTCGGATCATCCACGGCGTCCAAGCCAAATGCGACGTCAACATTCGGCAACATGGCAAGTATCGGGATAGTAGACGGACCCGCCGCCTCGTCTTTGCGGCCAGGTATCACCGCTTCTTGCGGGCCCCGCATGAGGACGATGCCGGTGCCGGCGGCAACACCCAGGAAGAGAGCCGCCAAGGCCACAAGCGTGTTCGACGGTGGCGAACTGCGGCGTAGCGGCAGGTCCGCCTTGGAAATCACGCGGATGTTCTTGGTGTCGATTTGCTCCTGCTCGCCGGTTTCGCGCGCACGAACGAGGAATGCTTCATAGACGGTGCGGCTGGCCTGGACCTCACGCTCAAGCTCACGCAGCCCCACCATGGCTTGGTTCGTGACGAATGCCGTCTGCTTGAGCGTCCCCAGATTTTTGGCGAGCATGTCTTCATCCGCCTTGGCGCTCTGGTAGGCGCCGCTCGCGGCGAGCGCGATGCGATTGACCTCATCACTGATCATCTGTCGCAGCCGCGCCGCCTGCGCCTCTATGTCGATCACAGCCGGATGACGATCGCCCAGCGACGACATCTGCTCGGCCTCACGGCGCATGATTTCGGCATACTGACTGCGCAGCGCCGTTATGGTCGGCGATTGCAAGGCCTCCGGAAACGTGCCCAGGGCATCCTTGGATTTCTGCACGCTCTCAATTTGACCGAGGCGAGCCCTTGCCTCGGCCGTCCGGATGCGCGCGGCGATCAATTGATTGTTCAGATCGGAAAGCTGCTGTTCATCGACAAGTTGGCCATTCGCATCGATGATGTTGTTGTTCGCCTTATAGGTTTCCACGCGCTCCTCGGCGTCGCGCACGCGGTCCTTGAGATTCTTCAGGCGCGCCGACAGCGACTGGGAAACCTGACGGGCAGCGTCTGCCCTGACCTCGGTTTGTTCGACAAGATACGCCTGCGCGACGGCGTTGGCGATACGCATCGCTTTTTCCGGCTCGATACTGGTCACACTCACGTCCACCACATAAGTGCGTTCGGAACGTGTCACCTGCACGTGGCGCTTGAGCTCGTTGAGCGCGGCGAGGGGCTTGTCGGCGACGACGGGACCGACGGAGAATCCGAATAACTTCAGCACATCGGCGACCAATGTGTGCACCGGCGATATGCCGCGGACAAATTCGGGATCGCCGGCAAGGTTCTCCGACGTGACCACGCGATGCAGGACGCTGTCGGAAGTCAGCACGGCGACCTGACTGTCGACATAATTGAGGTCGGCGTCGCTGACTTGGTTGGCGGGACTCGCCTCTGTGCCGACGGCGTGCAGGTCGGTCGGATCGATGAGGATCTGCGTCGTTGCCGTGAATTTGTGCGGTATGACGAGCACAAGGAGAAGCGCCAACGCAAGCGCGATTGCGGTCGAATACAGGATCGTGGTCTTACCCTGCCAAATCGTCGACCAGATCTGGCGGAAATCGATTTCGGCGAGAGGCGTCAAACCCGAGGCGGCGTCGCCTTGCCCGGAAAATGCTGAGGTGATCTGACGCGGAGATTCAAACATACCGCACACGACTTACGTTACAGCGAGAAGGTGTCGGGCGCCGCCGGCGCGATAAAAGCGCAGCCGGTCAACGTCGTAAACGGCGCGCCACACTCTCACTCAATGTTCGCGGCGCCGGCAACGGCCGAGCGCATCGACATGGTTAATCAATTGATAAGCGAGCAAGGTTAACGCCGGGTGTATGCCCCGTTCGGCTTGCGGCTGGCGATCATCGCAGCAAGTAGCGGTAAATGGCGCCGACGATCACGACCAGAGCAATAAGCGGCAACCAGATCAGAGCCGCGCTGAGGATGGCGAGGAATATGATCGCAACCAGGGCAGCGAAAACCAGCATCATGATGATACCGCTGAGCGGCCCGAGTCGCGTGACGTAGATGCGATGGCTGCCGCGCGTCCGAGACTCATAAGAGCGCCACGGCGATTGATCGTCCTCCGGCCGGCCGCTGCTGCGGTCCGGTGGCAGGATTTCCGGCTCGGCGCGTGGCCGTTCCGGCTGATTTGAATCGTGTGCCATGACGTTACCGTTTACGTGGCCGTTCGTGCTGCGGCTCTCGACCAACTATGTAAGACCTGCATGCGGCGGGGCAAGCGGCGCGATGACGCTCGGCCGCCGTGCATTCAGCGCGTCAGCGTCCGCGCATGATGATCGTGCAGGAATTTGGCGAGTTGCTCGCGCAGACTTTCATCGCGTTCGCTTTTGTGACCAAGGATGACGGCCCGCTCGAACAGCAACTCTTGCAGCTCGTGCGGCAGCCTGCTCCAAAGATCGGTGGCAGCCGCCCCGAGGACCAGAAAATAGCGGGTGATGGCGTCGTCGCCGCTGGTCTTATTTGCTTGTCCAAGCATGAAACCCTCGCTCGCCCCGGCCTATCCGATCCGATCTTGGGTGAGCCGGCAGCGAGGAAAAAACAAACCATCCGCGAGCCGGTTCCGTCATCCTGCGATTTCAAGGCGATCAAATCGCGCGAGCCGATAGATTGCGATCGAAGCAAGCCAACTGCCGACAAAGATTGCGATAATCAGGTAACCGAGGCTGCCAAAATGGTCATTGAGAGCGCCGATAAAGTTCCAGAACGGGCCCTCCAGGTTGAGTTGATCGGCAAGCAGACCGAGCGCCTCGATGCCGCCGATCAGCACGGCCACCAACACCGATACAAACGTGATCGTCAGGTTGTAGTAGAGCTTGCGGATCGGCTTGTTGAAGGCCCAGCCATAGGCGCCGAGCATTAGAACGCCGTCTGTGGTGTCGATCAGCGACATGCCCGCAGTGAACAGCGCAGGAAACACCATGATCGACCAGATCGGCAAACCCTTGGAGGCTTGGGCCGCGGCGATGCCGAGCAAGCCGATTTCGGTCGCGGTATCGAATCCAAGTCCGAACAGAAACCCCAACGGATACATATGCCAACTTCGCGATATGAAGCGGAACAGCCGCCGAAAGAAACGACCGAGAAGGCCGCGTTGCGCCAACAGATGATTGAGGTCTTCCTCGACGAACGCGCCGCCGCGGCGAACTTGCTGGAATGTCTGATAAACCGAACACAAGATGAGGAAGTTTGCAGCGCCGACCAAAAAAAGAAAAAGCGCGGAAACCAGCGTACCGACAACGCCGCCGACCTCCTTGAAGGAGTCAAAACGACCCTGAAGGGCCATGGTTGTCAGCGCAACGGCGCCGGAAATGAGCACCACAATAGTGGAATGACCGAGCGAGAAGAACAAACCGACGGCGACGGGCCGCTTGCCCTCCTGCATCAGCTTCCGCGTCACATTGTCGATGGCGGCGATGTGGTCGGCATCGACCGCGTGGCGAAGGCCAAAGGCGTAGGCCAGGAAGGCCGTGCCAACCAGCACGGGATAATGGCGGAACGCGATCAGCGCCCAAACCCATGCCGCCACATTGGCGGCGACCAGCACGACATAGATGCCGGCGACCTTGCTGCCGATTTTTGAATCTCGATCGTTGAACAATCCGATCAAATTGGTCTGCATGAAATGACGCCGCAACGCTGCCATCGGTCGCTCGTCCCGCCGTCGATAAAATTGGACAAGCCAAGACATCCATCGATACGCCGCGGCACCGGCGGGCGCAAGACTGTCGTGAGATGAATTTTCTAAATCGTCATATCCGAGGGACGGTAGTCAGCCCGCCGCCGCTCATGCCGGCTGAATGCCGGCGGCGCGGATCACCGCGCCCCAGCGCTGCGTCTCTTCCTGGATGAAAGCGCGCGTCTCGGCGGGCGTACCCCCGCCGGGTTCGAGAGTGAGCGCGCGGTAACGATCGAGCAGTTGGGAATCCTTCATCGCCGCGTTGGCCGCCCGGTTGAGCTTGGTAACGATGGCCGTCGGCGTCTTCGGCGGCGCCGTGAGCGCCATCCAGGTGTCGGACTCGCAGCCCAAGACGCCCGATTCCTCCAGCGTCGGGATGTCAGGAATCGCCGCGATGCGCCTTTTGCTGGCGACCGCAAGGATTCTCGCTCTGCCGGCCTTGTGCAGCGGTAGCGAGGTCGCGAGCTCGGTGAACATGAGGTCGACATGGCCGGCGATCACATCGTTCAGTGCCGGCGCGGTGCCCTTGTACGGCACGTGGACGAGCTTGGTATGCGTGATCGATTCGAACAAAGCGGTGGTGAGATGCGACGTGGTCCCGATACCCTGCGAAGCATAGTTGAGCTTACCCGGATTGGCCTTGGCGTAAGCGATCAGCTCCTGCACCGTTTTCGCCGGGAAGTCCTCGCGCACCAAGAGAACGTTCGCAACGTGCGCCATGATCACAACCGGCATGAAATCCTTGGGATCGTAGTTGAGCGATTTATAGAGGAATGGGTTCGTCGTGATCGGCGCCGGTTGCGAGGCAAGCAAGGTGTAGCCGTCGGGTTCGGAGTGAAAGACGGCGTCGGCCGCGACGCTGCCTCCCGCGCCGGCTTTGTTCTCGACCGGAAGCGGCTGGCCCAGTTGCGCGCGCATTTTGTCGGCAACGATCCGCGTGACGGTATCAACGCCGCCCCCCGCCGGTACGGAGACGATGATACGAATCGGACGGTTGGGAAAATTTGCGGCGTCGCCCTCAGCCTCGGCGGCGGCGGGCGCAAGAACGAAGCTAAGCGCGGTCACCATGGCGGAACGTCTCGAAATTGCGCGGCCAGTCATGGCAAAGCTCCCGAATTTACATGTTGTGCCGTGCTCATTGCCTAGCGCAAATTTGCCGTTGAGTCTCGCGACGCGCAGCCGCTACAAAGCGGTTCTACCGGCTGCGATGCAGCGTCGCGGGCGTATTTACGCGCCTGCGGCGCGTTAGGGCGATGCCCCGCTGCCGCGTTCACAAACCGCGGCCGTAATCATAGGATCGCAACCCGGCAATGGGAGAGGCGCCGCGATGAGCAAGCTTGAATTCATTCTCGAAGAACTGGTGACCGCCAACCGCATTCTGGCGAACGAAGGGGTGGTCGATTCCTTCGGTCATGTCAGCGCGCGTCATCCGGACAATCCGCAACACTATCTGCTGTCGCGTGCCCGTGCCCCCGAGCGCATCGAGCGCAACGACATCGTCGAATATGAACTCGACGGCACAGCGATCGACGAACGCGGCCGCGCTCCCTATCTGGAGCGCTTCATCCACGGCGCCATCTACGAAATGCGTCCGGATGTGCATGCGGTCGTGCACAACCATTCGCCGAGCGTGATTCCGTTCGGAGTCACGGGAAAGAAACTGAAGCCGCTTCTGCACATGTGCGCGTCGATCGGCCACGAGGTGCCGATCTGGGATTCCCATGACAAGTTCGGCGACACCACGCTGTTGGTGTCCGATATGGAGATGGGCCGCGATCTGGCGCAGCTCATCGGCTCGCGCCCGACGGCCTTGATGCGCGGCCACGGCGCGACCGTGGTCGGCCGCTCGGTCCGGCACGCCGTTTTCGTCTCGGTCTATCTCGAGGTTGGCGCCAAGCTGCAGATGGAGTCCCTGGCCATGGGCGAGATAAAATTCCTTACTCCCGGCGAAGTCGACAAAATCGTGGCGCGGGTCACCGACTACACGCTCAATCGGGCGTGGGAGAATTGGGCGCGCCGGGCCGGGCGCGAGATGCAGAAAGCGTGACCACGGTCGAGCCGTGAGCCAACGACCGTCGGTTAATTGGAAAGTGCGAATGTAGCCTGTAGCGCGGCACGGACGCGGGGGAGGACGTTGTTCCACTCTTGCGTCTCATCCTGGCGAAACAACCGCGCGGTCGGATACCAGGGACTGTCTTGGCGATCGATAAGCCAGCGCCAGTCGCCGATGAAGGACAACAATATCCAGACCGGTCGTGCCAGCGCACCGGCGAGATGAGCCACGCCGGTATCCACCGCAATAACAAGATCCAGATTCGCTATCAGCGCCGCAGTATCGGAGAAATCCTTCAGCTCCTCGCCGAAATGAACGACATTGCCGAGGCATTGCAGCACCGCAGCGTCGGCGGCACGAACGTCCGGCTGCAAACTCACATAGGTCGCTTCAAAGTCTAGCAGGGGCGCCAAAGCGCCGAGCCCGATCGAGCGGTTATGATCGTTCTTGTGCGCCGGATTACCAGACCAGGCGAGCCCGATTCTGGGGCGAGTTTTTGGCCCCAGCCGCGCGTCCCAATCCATCACTGCCTGGGGTGATGCCCGCAGATACGGCGTCACCGCAGGGATCGTTTCAAGACCCGTGCCAAACGCCAGCGGCAGGCTGAGCAATGGACAATGGACATCAAAATCGGGCAGCGCATCGCCCCGCGACACGACCTGTGCCACGCCCGCAAGCGTGCTCATCAATCCGTGCAGCGGCTTCTGCACCTCCAGAATCACGCGCCCGCCGCGCTCCGAAACACACGGCGCATAACGGCAAAACTGGATCGTGTCGCCCAAACCTTGCTCGGCATGGAGAAGAATGGTCTTGCCTGCGATTTCATTCGACCCGAGCCACTGTGGTTGCGTGAAGTTTCGCTTACTATTTCTTCGTTCGCGGGTTTCCCATCGCCATTCGTTCTTTTCCCAGCCGCGAACGAAGTCACCGCGCACCAGCCGGCAACACGCCTCATTGAAATGCGCCTCGGCATAATCCGGCCGTATGACGAGAGCGCGATCGCTATCCGCCAGCGCCTCTTCGAACCGTTTGAGTCCATAAAGCGCGACGCTGCGATTGCCGAACACCTCGACATAATCCGGCCAGATAGCAAGCGCGCGGTCGTAACTCGTTATGGCCTCGTCGAGGCGCTTCAATGCGTGCAGCGCATTGCCACGATTGCAGAGTGCCTCGGCATAGTCGGACTGCAGCGCCAGCGCGCGGTCGCAGCTCGCCAACGCCTCGTCAAATCGCCTCAGCGTGCCCAGAATCATGCCGCGATTGGAGTGCGCCTCGGCATAATCGGGCTGCAGGCCAAGCGCGCGGTCCAAACTCGCCAAAGCCTCCTCGAACCGCTCCAGCGCCTGCAGCGCCGCCCCGCGATTGCAGAGCGCCACGACATAGTCAGGCTGTAACGCCAGCGCGCGGTCGAAGCTCGCCAAAGCCTCGTCGAACCGCTCCATCGCCTGCAGGGCAACGCCGCGGTTGCAGAGCGCCTCGGCGAAATCCGGCCGCAACGCCAGTGCGCGGTCGCAACTCGCCACTGCCTCGTCGAACCACTTGAGCGCGTGCAAAGTGTTGCCGCGATTGGACCATGCCTCGGCATAATCCGGTCGCAGCGAAACAACGCGGTCATAGCTCGCGAGCGCCTCCTCGAAACGCTTGAGCGCGAACAACGCTACGCCGCGATTGCAGAGCGCCTCGGCATAGGCCGGCTGTAGCGCAATGGCACGATCGTAGCTCGCCACCGCATCGTCGAACCGCTTCAAACGTTGCAACGCGTTGCCGCGATTGTAATGTGCTTCGGCAAAATCAGGCCGCAGCGCCAGCGCCCGATCATAGCTCGCCAGCGCCTCGTCAAGTCGCAGCAACTCGTACAACACTACGCCGCGGTTGCAGAGCGCCTTGGCATAGGTCGGCCGCAGCGCCAAGGCGCGATCATAGCTCACCAGCGCCTGCTCGAACCGGCCCAGCGTGTGCAACCCGACCGCTCGATTGCAGAACGCCTCGGCATAATTTGGCTGCAGCGAAATAGCGCGGTCGTAACTCGTTACGGCCTCGTCGAACCGCTTCAACATTTGCAGCGTGTTGCCGCGATTGCAATGCGCTTCGGCATAATCAGGCCGCAGCGCCAACGCGCGGTCGTAGCTCACCACCGCCTCATCGAGCCGCTTTAGCGCATTGAGTGCGATGCCGCGATTGTTCCAAACAAATGCATTGTTGGGATTTGATTCGAGGACGATCGCTAATTCTCGGGCGGCGCCGGAGTAATCGCCGCGCTGATGACATATCATGCCGAGCAAATAACGACCGTCGCAATGATCGGGGTGGGCCGCAAGAATTCGGTGACAGATTTTCTCCGCGTCTGCTAATCGACCGGCTCGGCGCAATCCCATGGCTTCAGCAAACAATAGCGCCGGCGACGCTGCCGGCTGTAAATGCCCGACGCTTTCAGGCATCTTCCAAATCAAAAAATTCGAATTTTTGTTTGTCATCGCATTGCGCGCAGTGACGCAAACGCTTACGCACAGCCTTGGCCCAGCATGCGTTGAGTCGGTCAAACGTCAAAGCGAATAATGCAGCTCGATTTATGAAACCTGGCACCAGCGGCGCCTTCCGCCGGTCCATAGGGAGCGTGACTCATCCTGACTGCTCGCTATCCATATGCGCAAGCACGGCCGGCAAATAGCGCGTGCCGGCCACGGCGGCGGCGGGCGCCGCCTGCTCGATGCAGGCGAGATCGTCGCGGGATAATTTCAGGTCGCTCGCACCGAGTGCTTCTTTGAGTTGATCGCGGCGGCGGGCGCCGATCAGCGGAACAACGTGATCGCCATGCGATTTCACCCACGCAAAAGCGAGCTGCGCGGTCGACGCGCCCCTTCCGTGCGCGATCTTGCCGAGTGCCTCGACCAGCGCCTTGTTCTTGGGAAAATTCTCCGCGAAAAACCGCGGTTTGCGAGTGCGGATTTCGCTTGCGGCGTTCTTCGCGGCTTCCGCGCGATCGCTGATCAGTCCGCCGGACAGCACACCGTAGGCAACGAGTGCAATGCCGAGTTCGCGCAAAGTCGGCAAAATATCGCGCTCGATGGCGCGGGAAAACAGCGAATACTCGGTCTGCAGGGCCGCGATCGGATGCACCGCATGGGCGCGGCGCAGGGTTTTGGCCGATGTTTCCGACACGCCGACATGGCGCACATAGCCGGCCCTCACCATGTCGGCAATGGCGCCGATCGTGTCTTCGATCGGCACGTCGGGATCGACCCGTGACGGCTGATAAAGGTCAACATAATCGGTACCCAACCGACGCAGCGAATAGGCCAGAAAATTCTTGGCCGCTTGCGGCCGACCGTCATCGCCCAGGATTTTCAGATCGGGCCCGCGCATCGAACCGAATTTTACAGCGAGAAAAGCGCGTTCGCGCTTGCCGCCCTTGAGCGCCTCGCGAATGAGCATTTCGCTTTGTCCCATGCCATAAAAATCCGCCGTATCGATCATCGTGATGCCGGCTTCGAGCGCGGCATGGATGGTTGCGATCGACTCCTTGTCGTCGGCCGGCCCATAGCCGCCTGACATGCCCATGCAACCAAGGCCGAAGGCCGACACCATGGGGCCATTGCGACCGAGCCGGATTTTGTCCACGGCAATCCCTTTCTTTGTCATCAACCACACGGGCGGATGATCCAATAATCATTGAATCGGATTTAGTCACGCATCGCCTTGGCCGCGCGTGCCGCGATATGCGTCATCTTCGCGGTCCATGACAGGTCGATTGTGATGGACACGATCTTTTCGGAAAGCCGGTGTTCACCCGCGGATCAAGTCCTACGGCAAGCTTTTCCGGATCTTGTTCTAAATGCCAAATGCAAAAGGGCGGCCCGTGGACCGCCCTTTTGCCCGCTACGATGAAAGCTGTCATTCCGCCGCGATGCGTACTTCAGGGGCGGCGGCGCGAACGTCCGGATCGACGTATTCCTCGAACTGGACGAAGTTCTTCTGGAACATGTCGACCAGCTTGCGCGCGGTCTGGTCGAATTCAAGTTTGTTCTGCCAGGTTTTTTGCGGATAGAGCAGGTGCGGTTCGATGCCGGCAAGGTGCGTCGGCACGGAAAAACCGAAATACGGATCGGTGCGGAAGTCGGCGCTCTTGAGCGAGCCATCGAGCGCGGCACACAAGAGCGTCCGCGTCACCTTGATCGGCATACGCCGACCGACCCCATAAATGCCGCCGGTCCAACCGGTATTGACCAGCCAGCAATCCACCTCGTGGACGCTGATCAACTCGCGCAACAGATTGCCATAGACTGAAGGGTGGCGCGGCAGAAACGGCGCGGCGAAACAGGTGGAGAATTCGGGCACGACACCGACAAGGCCCTTCTCGGTGCCGGCGACCTTGGCGGTGTAGCCGGACAGAAAGTGATACATCGCCTGTGCCGGCGTCAGCTTGGCAATCGGCGGCATCACGCCAAACGCGTCGGCGGTGAGCAGCACGATGTTCTTCGGCATACCGGCGCGCCCGCTGCGCGAGGCATTCGCAATAAAGTCGAGCGGATAGGCGGCGCGCGTGTTCTCGGTCCTCGAGTCGTCATCGAAGTCGCAGATGCGCGATTCCGGATCGAAAATCACATTCTCCAGCACGGTGCCGAAGCGCTGCGTGGTGGCGTAAATTTCCGGCTCTGCCTCCGCCGACAATTTTATGCACTTGGCATAACAACCGCCTTCGAAATTGAAGACTCCCTGCGGACCCCAGCCGTGTTCGTCGTCGCCGATCAGCGTGCGCTTGGGATCGGCCGACAACGTCGTTTTGCCAGTGCCGGAGAGACCAAAGAACAACGCGACGTCGCCGCTCGGACCGACATTGGCTGAGCAGTGCATCGGCATCACGCTGTTCGCCGGCAGGTAATAATTCAGCGTCGTGAAGACCGATTTCTTCATCTCGCCGGCGTAATAGCTGCCACCGATCAGGATGATTCGCCTAGTCAAATCGAGCGCGACGATCGTCTCGCTGCGCACGCCGTGACGTTTGGGGTCGGCCTTGAACGAAGGCAGCGACAGGATGGTGAAGTCCGGCAAATAATGGGCAAGCTCGGCATGTTCGGGCCTGATCAGCAGCGCGCGGATGAACATCGAGTGCCAGGCGAGCTCGTTATAGACGCGAACCTTGATGCGGTATTTCGGATCGGCACCACCGTAGAGATCCTGCGCAAACAGGGTCTTGCCCTTGGCATGGGCAATGAAGTCGTCGAACAAAAGCTGGAATTTCTCGCTCGTCAGGCGGCCGTTTTTTTCCCACCAGACGGACTTTTCGGTCTGTTGGTCGGCAACGACGAATTTGTCCTTGGGGCTGCGCCCGGTATGGACGCCGGTTTCGGCGCAGAACGGTCCGCCGTGAACAAGATGGCCTTCACCCTTGGCGATCGCGTGCTCGACGAGTGCGGTATCGGGGAGATTCCAGTAGATCGCTGCAAGATTTTTCAAGCCAAATTCTTCGGCACCGTGGGCGCCGTTCCTAATACCAGTTTCCTTCACCCTAGCCTCCACTCTTTGGCCCAAAGGTTTTCGAACGATTTGTCTATACCGGGGGCCTCAGCCGGCTGACGTGCCACCCCAAATTCACTCGTCGCCAGCAATAGCGTCCTATATCCAGCATCCTAGCATCTGCCAAGCCCGAGTCCCATCGCAAGGCTAACGGGAAAGACCCGTACCCGTTCCGACACTGCAACGCAGTGCACCGGGCATTTTGCGGCACGGTAACCTTATTCGGCGAGCGGTCGCGTGTAGCGGCCTAGCGGCTCCGCGCGTCCTTCGCCAACGCCACAACCACTTGCCTTAGCTGTTCAGAGGTGGTGACACGTTCAGGAAACGGCAGGCGTAGCGTGACCTCGCCGAGGGCAAGATCAAGCCCGTCGGGATCGAGGCCGGTGAGCCGCCAAGCCCCGTTTGCAGCGCCGAACAATTTTGTTGCATAGAGGCGCAGCGCTTCGGCATGGTCGTCATTCATATGCGCAACAGCGCTCTGCTCGGCGGCGATCAAGCCCTCCGCCCCGCGGACATCCGTCATCACGTCGACCGCCTTCAGGTCGGCGGCGCGGGCAAAGCCGCCGTTAAGGTGGGCCGACACCACGCTTAGGCGCCAAAGCGAGAAATCAGCGAAGCCGGCGTAAAGCTCCGATTTCGGGTGCCGCGCAAGAAAGCGCCGACGCACGCGAGCCTCATCGGCGGCATCCCGCGGCACCTCAGCGAAACTGCCAAGAAGCGTGAGCCGCGGATGAGCCAACGGGTCGCCCTTGCCGCTCAACGCCAGCAAGACGGAGGCGCGGCCGTCCTTCTCAAGGTTGGCGGTGTGCGTGGAAAGCCGTGAGACCAGGATTAGGGGCGCTCCGTCGACATCGGTCGCCACATTAACGAGCGAGGCAAAGGGGTGGCCGGTATTGCGGTCGATGGTCGCAAGCGAGCCTGCCCGCGTAGCCCGTAACAGGCCTTTGGCTAGCAATTTTGGGGCAAAATCGGGTGCCGGTGCGTTCTCCGGAAGGCGATTAGGCATGACGCCTGGCAATGCGGCGGATTTCTCGGCTTCAGCCATCGGCGCTTCCTTTCCGGTTCCTTTCCCCGTCATTCCATGTCACAGCAATTGCCCCGATTTTGCCTTGTCTGGTCACACTTCCGCCCCCACATGGGGATTCAAAGGATTATATGGGGCCGGGCGGGTGATGCTGCGGCCGATTCATGCTAGAAGGCCGCCATGCCGACAATCGCTCTCGTCGACGACGACCGCAACATCCTGACCTCGGTATCCATTGCGCTCGAGGCCGAGGGCTATCGCATTACGACCTATACCGACGGCGCTTCGGCGCTCGACGGATTCAAGACCACGCTACCCGACCTCGCCATTCTCGACATCAAGATGCCGCGCATGGACGGCATGGAGACCTTGCGCCGGCTGCGTCAGAAGTCGGACCTTCCGGTCATCTTTCTCACCTCCAAGGATGAGGAGATCGACGAATTGTTCGGTCTCAAGATGGGCGCCGACGATTTCATCCGTAAGCCGTTTTCACAGCGCCTCTTGGTCGAGCGGGTCAAGGCCGTGCTGCGTCGCGCGTCGCCCAAGGACGGCACCGCGCCAAAGGAAGCCGACAGCAAGGTACTCGAACGCGGGCTGCTACGGATGGACCCCGAACGGCATACCTGCACCTGGAAGAACGAGGCCGTGACGCTCACGGTCACCGAATTTCTCATCCTGCAGGCGCTGGCAACCCGCCCCGGGGTAGTGAAAAGCCGCAACGCCTTGATGGATGCGGCTTACGACGATCAAGTGTATGTTGATGACCGAACGATCGACAGCCACATCAAGCGGTTGCGCAAGAAATTCAAGGCTAGCGACGTCGAATTCGATATGATCGAGACGCTGTATGGCGTCGGCTATCGGTTCAAGGAAGTATGACGCGCTGAGCATCCTCGCTATGCGAGGTCAGACGTCTCGGCCTTTGAATACTGACGGGGGCGGCATCGTGCGGTAAAATGACCGCCATGCCCGCGCAGCAGGCATGATCGAAATCCCGGCAGACGACGTGCTCGATCGAATCACCGATATGGCGCCAGCTGGCACCGAGGCCGAGGCGCCGACACAGGCTGAAGCGCCGACGCTGCCCAGCGCCGACGCGCCCGGCGTGCGCGACCAATTTGAATCCCAGGACGGGCCCTCAAGGGCCGACGCAATCGACGCCCCCGGCAAGCACCACGGTGTTGGCAGAATCAGCGAATGGCTGCGGCGCGCATGGCAGTTTTTTATTTCGCAGAGCTTCTCAAGCCTGACCCGCCGCATCGTCGTTCTCAACGTCGCCGGACTTCTCGCGCTTTCCATCGGCATCAGCTATCTCTCACAATTTCGCGCAGGCCTCATCGACGCACGAATACAGAGCCTGATGGTGCAAGGCCAAATCATCGCCGGCGCGATCGCAGCCTCAGCGACCGTCGAGAGCGATTCCTCAATCACCATCGACCCCGACAAATTACAAGCGCTGCAGCCCGGCCAAAGCTATGGCCCATCCGAAGACGCTCTCTACGGCATCGATTTTCCGATCAACCCCGAGCGGGTGGCGCCAATCCTGCGACGCCTGATATCGCCGACCAGGACGCGAGCGCGGATTTACGACCGCGACGGCGTGCTGCTGGTCGACAGCCGCAATCTGTTCGGCCGCGGCGATGTGTTGCGCTTTGACCTGCCACCGCCCACCGCCGAAAGGCCGGGTCTGATCGAACGGATCGTTATCGCCGTGCGTCGGTGGCTTGGGCGCGGTGACTTGCCGCTATACCGGGAACTCGGGGCTGACGATGGCAAAGGCTATCCCGAAGTTGCGCAGGCCTTAAACGGCCAGGATGCAAGCAAGGTGCGCATCACCGACCGTGGCGACGTGATTGTCTCCGTGGCGGTTCCAGTGCAGCGTTTCCGCGCCGTGCGTGGTGCGCTCATGCTTTCAACTCAGGGCGCCGACATCGACAACATGGTGGAGGCCGAACGACTCGCCATCCTCAAGGTTTTTCTCATCGCGGCTGGCGTAATGATCGTGTTGTCGATCCTGCTGGCCGGCACGATTGCCGAGCCGGTGCGGCGGCTTGCGGACGCAGCCGAAAGCGTGCGCCATCGCATTCGCTCGCGGGTCGAGATTCCCGATTTTACGCGCCGGCGCGACGAGATCGGACACCTCTCAGGCACTCTGCGCGACATGACAAATGCGCTCTACAGTCGGATCGAAGCCATCGAAAGCTTTGCCGCCGATGTCGCTCACGAACTGAAGAACCCGCTCACATCGCTGCGCTCGGCGGTCGAGACGATGCCGATTGCCAAGACCGATGAGTCGCGTGCTCGGCTGCTCAACATCATACAGCACGACGTCAAGCGCCTGGATCGTCTGATCTCCGATATCTCCGATGCGAGTCGCCTCGACGCCGAACTGCAGCGCCAGGAGGCCGCCCCAGTCGATATGGCAAAGCTGCTCACCACGCTGGTCGCGGTCGCCAACGAAGTGAAACGCGATGACGGCGTCAGGGTCACGCTGCGTTTCGAGGGCGGTGGTGGGCGCGCATTCCAAGTACCTGGACACGATTCGAGACTCGGCCAGATTATCGACAATCTGATTGAGAATGCGCGCTCGTTCTCGCCGCGTGGCGCTACGGTGCGCGTCACCTGTCGACGATTGCGTCATGACGTCGAGATTTTCGTCGATGACGATGGTCCCGGCATCCGACCCGATGCGCTGGATAAGATCTTTGAGCGTTTCTACACCGATCGCCCGCACCAGGGCTTCGGTCAGAATTCCGGCCTTGGCTTATCGATCTCGAAGCAGATCGTGGAAGCCCATGGCGGCATGATCGCGGTCGAAAATCGGGTCGGCGCGCTGGATGCGGATGGAGCGCCGACCGTGCTTGGCGCCCGCTTTATCGTCCACTTGCCGGCGATGTGATGGCAGCACAATCCGCGACGGTGCACGCCTCCGCCGTGCTGGTCGGTGCGCGGGCGGTTTTGATCCGCGGGCCGTCGGGCTCAGGCAAATCGCGCTTGACGCTCGAGCTGATCGAATCGGCGCGCGCTGGAATTATTCGCTTCGCCAGACTTGTAGGCGACGACCGCGTCCACTTGGAAGCCGCCGGTGGACGACTGCTGGTGAGCCCCGCCGAGACGCTTGCCGGCCTGATCGAGGTGCACGGCGTAGGCCCCCAGCGACTCGCGCACGAACCGAGCGCCGTGGTCGGTCTGATTGTCGATCTTGCCGCCGCAGACGCCGAACGATTGCCGCAAAGAGAGCAAAGACAGGCAATCATCGCAGGTATTGTTTTACCGCGACTTGCCGTCGCACCGGGGGTCGCCGCCTTGCCGATGGCTCTTGCTCTGCTCACGTCACTCACTCGCGCAAGCGAACGTGACCGCTCTCAGCCCAATATCGCCGTCTTGGCGGCCAGATGGGGGCCGTGATGATTTCAAGCTGCGCGACTTGATTGGTTGGAAATTAGTAACCTTAACGCTCGTACACTTTCGGGCGCTTCGAGACGATATTTCGCAATTCGATTCGACATTGCTCTACTGCGATGCAACAACCGGCAAAATTCAGCAGCAATGCCCCTTGCGCCGGGGCTTTGGATGGTCATGATGAACACCCTTTCGTGCGGTGCAACCGGGACGCGCCCGCGGGGGCTTCAATGATCGGTGTCGTGCTTGTCACCCACGGGCGGCTTGCAGTTGAGTTCCGCGCGGCATTGGAACACGTGGTTGGCCCGCAAGGGCAGATTGAGGCGGTCACCATTGGCCCCGATGATAATGTGGAAGAGCGTCGTCAGGATATCATCGAAGCGGTCAAGCGTGTCGACAGCGGAGACGGGGTCGCTATCCTGACCGACATGTTCGGCGGCACGCCGTCCAATCTTGCGATCTCAGTCATGAGCCGGCCAAAGGTCGAGGTCCTTGCTGGCATCAATTTGCCGATGCTGGTCAAACTCGCGAAGGTTCGCGATGAACGTCCACTCGCTGAGGCTGTTGCAGCGGCTCAGGAAGCGGGACGCAAATACGTGACCATCGCCAGCCGGGTCCTCACCGGAAAATGAACGAGCCGGCAAGCAACACCAGCGAATGCATGGGCGACGCGGTGCCGCTTCGCGATGGTGCCGTCGTCCGCATTCTCACCATCTGCAACCGAAAAGGACTGCACGCGCGCGCCTCCGCCCAGTTCGTGCAAACGGTTGAAAAATTCGACGCAGAGGTGCGAGTGATGAGATGCAACGAAGTTGTTGGCGGCACCTCGATTATGGGACTGATGATGCTTGCGGCGGCACCTGGGACCTCAATCACCGTCGAGGCAACTGGCAGAGAGGCCGCACAAGTCATCGAGGCTTTGGCTCGACTCATCGATTCGCGCTTCGGCGAAGAGGACTGATCGATTGTGAATTTGCCCAGCGGCTTGCATGGTTAGGACGCCAAACCGGCGTCGCTGCTGATTGCGATATGGAATTGCAGCAATGCGGAAACCACGTGCGTCGCGCGCCCGGAAGCGACCGAAAGGGAGAGAGCAGATGATTTCCAATAAGTCCGAGACCACTGCTGCAAAAGCGAGTTCGTTGCCTCCCGCAACGTCGGGACCATTAGCAACGCCTGCCCCCGGTGGGGGCGTCCAGGCGGCGACGATCCGCTACCTTGATCGGCCCGACATCGCCGAGACTTTTTCGGATTCAGTTACCGGTCTCATTTTCGACGGCCAGACACTTCGAATCGAATTCGGCGTCACGCGCTTCGACGAGGTCAAGCCCAATACTCCAATCAGCGGCCGCCGTTATCCCGCCTGCCGGGTGGTGCTGCCGCCAGCGGCGGCAGTTGATCTCATCAACCGCATGCAACAGATTGCTGCGGCGCTGGCCCAAGCTGGCGTAGTCAAAGCCGCGCCCCGCCCAAGTGAAGCTTCGAAGCCCAGCTTGGATTCGCGCACTTAGCGCACGATCAAAATTTGACCGCGCCGTAACGGAGGGAAATGCTTCCCACTGCGTATCAAGCCTCGTGCAGGTTTTTGAGATCATTCCAGGACCATTGTTTGGTTTAACTCACTCCGTCTGATCGGAAATTGTCACGGCCGATCTCAGGTCGGCGACGATTTTTCGATAGGCCGCACGGGTGCGCTGCGATCAGGCAACCAGGGCGCGCATTCTGCCCGGGCCTAGCCGAACACCCGGAGCAACTTGATACGTGCTGCCCAGCTTCCATCAATCCGAAATTCATAACTAAGATATAAAGGTATCTTTATGTCTTTATTGCCGCGCCCCTGACAAACTGCTATAGCGCCGCCCGACACCCTCTTTTGCCCTCAAACCAAGGCCGACAAGAACGCCATGATTACCTCGACCAAGTCCAAAGCGCCGCTAACGGGCGCTTCGTCCACCGATTACGTTGTCAAGGACATCAATCTCGCCGCGTGGGGAACCAAAGAGATTGCCATTGCAGAAACGGAAATGCCGGGTCTGGTGGCAACGCGCGAGGAGTTTGGGCCGACACAGCCGTTGCGCGGCGCGCGCATCGCCGGCTCATTGCACATGACCATTCAAACCGCGGTGCTGATCGAGACGCTTAAGGCGCTCGGCGCCGATGTCCGCTGGGCATCCTGCAACATCTACTCGACGCAGGATCACGCCGCAGCCGCAGTCGCCGCCGGCGGTACGCCGGTCTTCGCCGTCAAAGGCGAAAGCCTCACGGAATACTGGGACTACACCCATCGGATTTTCCAATGGCCGGACGGCGGCGGCCCCAACATGATCCTCGACGACGGCGGCGACGCCACGCTGCTGCTTCATCTCGGCATGCAGGCCGAAACCAATTCGGCGGTGCTCGATCATCCCGGCAATGAAGAGGAAGAAGTGCTGTTCCCCGCCATCAAGAAGCGGCTCAAGGAGCAGCCGGGCTGGTACGGCAAAACCGCCAAGGCGATCCGTGGTGTCACCGAGGAGACTACGACCGGTGTGCACCGACTCTACCAGATGGCCAAGGAAGGCCGCCTGATGTTTCCGGCCATCAACGTCAACGACAGCGTCACCAAATCGAAATTCGACAACCTCTACGGTTGCCGCGAGTCGCTGGTCGACGGAATCCGCCGCGGCACCGACGTGATGATGGCCGGCAAGGTGGCGATGGTCGCCGGCTTCGGCGACGTCGGCAAGGGCTCAGCGGCGTCGCTGCGGCAGGCCGGCTGCCGTGTGATGGTTGCCGAGATCGATCCGATCTGCGCCCTCCAGGCCGGAATGGAGGGCTACCAGGTCACGACGATGGAAGACGCCGCGCCACACGCCGACATTTTCGTCACTGCGACCGGCAACATCGACGTGATCACGATCGATCATATGCGCAAAATGAAGCACCGCGCCATCGTGGCCAATATCGGCCATTTCGACAGCGAAATCCAAGTCGCCGCGCTGCGCAATCTGAAATGGCATAACGTCAAGCCGCAGGTCGACGAAATCGAATTCCCAGACGGCAAGCGCATCATCCTGTTGTCGGAGGGCCGGCTGGTCAATCTGGGCAACGCCATGGGCCACCCGAGCTTCGTTATGTCATCGTCGTTCACCAACCAGACGCTGGCGCAGATCGAACTGTGGACCAATCCCGACAAATACGAAAAGAAAGTCTATACGCTGCCGAAAGAGCTCGACGAGAAGGTCGCAAGGCTGCATCTCGACAAGATCGGAGTGAAGCTGACAACACTTTCGGCCAAGCAGGCGTCCTATATTGGCGTTCCGATCAATGGACCCTTCAAGCCGGATCATTATCGGTATTGACCGCCGCCCTGCTGCGGCGGCACTGCCAAGATCCAAAAGTGTGCCGCCGGGCCGTCAATGCCGGCGAAGCGTCGCGCAACCGTGATCTCGGTGTGGCGAGCGGCGGCGCTATGGTCTGCAAGAGCTTGCGCGCGCGCGATGCAGGGCGCATTCTCCAAGTTACAGACAATCGCAAAGCCGTCACGCGCAAGAGACGCGGCATCCACTGCAGGCTTTTTGCGATCACCAACCCATAGCAAGTCCGACGGCGCGGGGCGCAGATAGAAGGCCAATCGGTAGGTTAAATCGCCGCCGAGGACACGCAACGGCTTCTCGGTACCCTCAGCCCAGAAGCGCTTGAGCGGACCGGCCAGCAAGCTGGCATAGGCAGCTTCCGATTTGTGCCGAGGCAATGAAGCGGAAAGCGACAATTCGACATGGGGAAGGTCGCCGCGGAGGGTCGCTATCGCGACCGCAGGCGAGGCCACGGCCATGATGAAAGGAAATACAGAAGCGAACGTAAAGATGCGCAAACCGTTCCGCCGAGTCAGAATCACGCCCGGTGACGACAGCAGCATTATTCCGAGCAGTGTCCAGGCTGACATGGTCCACAACGAGACGATGACAATTTTGGCGACGAGCGGGATTAAGACAGGCAATAGCAAGGGGCCCCAAAACACCAGTGCGACCAGACGCCGGCTCGGCTCGGCCGGCCAGACGACGTCTTTAAGCGCCGCACGGTCGGGCCGGCTCGCAACCAACGTCAGCACGACCGGCAAAGCGACGTAAGCCGCAGCTCCGGCAAGATAGCTAAACGCACTCACCGCCGAGGTGATCTGTGTTTCTCCCCCATGGACCGCGACCGCATACGAAAACGACGCGAAGCCATGAGTGGCCAGCCAATAAAGATGCGGCGTGATCGCCACCGCACCAACTAGAACCGCGACCCACGGTGCCGGCGAACGGAAATAAGCGCCGCGTCGTGAATCAAGCAAAGCCGCGAGCACAAGACCAAGCAGCAGAAAGATCGACCAGTACTTGCCGAGCATCGCGGCAGCGGCGGCGAGCCCGGCAAGCGCCGCCCACGACACGCTGCGTCGTTCGTATGAGCGTAAAAATGCAAACGCGGTTGCCGCCCATAGCGGCAGCAACACAGAATTCACGTTGAATTTCAGCGCGTGAAAATTAAAAAATGGAACAAGCGTCAGCAGCGCCAGGGCCAGTACGCGTTTTTCCGCAGCCAGATAGTTGGCCGACAGTCGCCATGCGATCCACAATGCCAGCGTTGCAGTGACCATCGCCAGCAAGTAGTAGGACCAGTCGGTCACCGGAAAAAACGTGAACCACGCTTTCACCATCCACGCCGCAAATGGCGGATGCTTGTCATAGCCGAGCGCCGGCGCGCGAGACCACGCAACCAGCTCTGCCATATCAACATGAATGTCCTGACTCCCCTCCTTGGCGACGACGCCATAGAACCACCACACGGCGGCATAGCTGCCGAGCACAAACACGGCGACTCGCTCGCGCCGCGCCGGGTCGATCAATGCGTCGAACAGCCGCTCGAATGGATTTCGCGACAGCCGAACAAGGTCCGCAGTGCTCATACGAAAATTGTCGCCCCTATAACGGCGAAAATAGCACCACCACAACGGCGAGGCTAACCGGACCGCCGCGTCATTTGGCAGCGTGAGCCGCCGGTCGCGGTGCCAGTCGAAACATTGCCGGTGGCGCGGCACGCCGCCGGCCGGCTTGCCGCTCGGGAACGCCAATGTTATTTGCGCCACATGACCGCGGGCTCAGTCGAAAATATCCGCAATTTTGCGATCATCGCCCATATCGACCACGGCAAGTCGACGCTTGCCGACCGACTCATTCAGCTCACAGGCGGGCTTTCCGAGCGCGAGATGGTCGATCAGGTGCTCGATTCCATGGACATCGAGCGTGAGCGCGGCATCACCATCAAGGCGCAGACAGTACGGCTCAACTATCGCGCGCGCGACGGCAAGGACTATGTCCTCAACCTCATCGACACGCCGGGCCACGTCGATTTTGCCTATGAGGTCAACCGCAGCTTGGCTGCTTGCGAGGGCTCGTTGCTGGTGGTCGATGCCAGCCAAGGCGTCGAGGCACAAACGCTCGCCAACGTCTACCAGGCGATCGACAACGATCACGAGATCGTGCCGGTGCTCAACAAGGTCGATCTTCCGGCCGCCGAGCCCGACAAGGTGAAGCAGCAGATTGAGGACGTGATCGGGCTCGATGCATCGGATGCGCTGCTGATTTCGGCCAAGACCGGCGAGAACGTGCCGGAAGTCTTGGAAGCGATCGTGCACCGCCTGCCGCCGCCGAAAGGCGATGCCGCGGCGCCGCTCAAGGCGCTTCTGGTCGATAGCTGGTACGATTCCTATCTCGGCGTCGTCGTGCTGTTTCGCGTCGTCGACGGCGTCCTGAAGAAGGGCCAACGCATCCGCATGATGGGCACTGGCGCGGCCTATGAGGTCGATCGCGTCGGTGTGTTCACGCCCAAGCGCATCGAGCTCGACGCGCTCGGTCCAGGCGAGCTCGGTTTCTTGACCGCATCGATCAAGGAAGTGGCCGACACCCGCGTCGGCGACACGATCACTGACGACAGAAAGCCGGTGGCAGCGCCGTTGGCCGGCTTTCGCCCTGCCATCCCGGTGGTGTTCTGCGGCCTGTTTCCGGTCGATGCCGCGGATTTTGAAAACCTACGTGCCGCCATGGGCAAGCTCCGGCTGAACGATGCAAGCTTCTCTTATGAGATGGAAACCTCGGCCGCACTCGGTTTCGGCTTTCGCTGCGGTTTCCTCGGCCTGCTTCACCTCGAAATCATCCAGGAGCGGCTCGAGCGCGAATTCAATCTCGATCTAATCGCCACCGCGCCGTCGGTGATTTACAAGATCAAGCTGACCGACGGCAAAGAGATCGACATTCACAATCCTGTCGACATGCCGGACGTGGTGAGAATCAAGGAGATCGAGGAGCCCTGGATCCGTGCCACCATCCTGACGCCGGACGAATATCTGGGCAGCGTTCTAAAACTTTGTCAGGATCGCCGCGGCAGCCAGGTCGAGCTGACCTATGTGGGCAACCGCGCGCTAGTCAAATACGACCTGCCGCTCAACGAGATGGTATTCGACTTTTACGATCGGCTGAAATCGGTGTCGAAGGGCTACGCCTCGTTCGACTACCATCTCACCGTTTATCAGCCATCCGATCTCGTCAAGCTGCAAATGCTGGTCAACGGCGAGCCAGTCGACGCACTGGCCATGCTGGTGCACAGGACGCGCGCCGAACAGCGCGGCCGCGCCATGGCGGAAAAGCTCAAGGAGCTGATCCCACCGCACATGTTCCAGGTGCCGATCCAAGCCGCCATCGGCGGCAAGATCATTGCCCGCGAGACCGTGCGCGCGTTTCGCAAGGATGTGACCGCCAAATGCTATGGCGGCGACGTGACACGCAAACGCAAGCTTCTGGAGAAGCAGAAGGAAGGCAAGAAGCGCATGCGCCAATTCGGCAAGGTCGACATCCCGCAGGAGGCGTTCATCGCGGCGCTGAAGGTAGATGTGTGAGCATCCTCCATGCCCTCAAGCAGGGTGCAATGAATTAACGCAAAGCGCGGCAACGTCGTGACAAGATCGAATGGCGAATTCGGCCGGCCGCGCTTGACATCAAAGCTTCGCCACGAAAACGTCCGCGCGGCCACGGGCTTGAAGCGAGGGAATCATGGCTAATCTGCGTTTGACGTTCGCGTGCGGGCCTTACGACCGCACCCAGGCGCTGCGCGACGGCACGATCAGGCCCGAGGGCATCGATCTCACCTATATCAATTTGCAACCGGCTGAAATTTTCTGGCGAATGCTGCAGTACAAGGAGTTCGACGCCTCCGAGATGTCGTTGTCGAACTATACGACGCTAGTCGGCGCCGGGCATGCGCCGTTCGTCGCGATTCCGGTGTTCCCGTCGCGGGTGTTCCGGCACGGCTATTTCTTCGTCAACACGCAAAAGGGCATCCAGAAGCCGAGCGACCTCAAAGGCAAGCGCGGCGGTGTCCCCGAATACAGCATGACGGCCGCGGTGTACGCGCGCGGCCTGCTCGAGCATGAGTACGGGGTCAAGCCGAGCGACATCGAGTGGGTGCAGGGCCGCGCCGACCGACTCGGTCACGCCTTGCCAGCGAACATCCGCCTGACTCAGGCCCCCGCCGGCACCGAGCTTGGCGACATGTTGGAACGCGGCGAGCTCGATTTCCTGTTCTCCGCCAACAATCCGCTGTCGTTCCGCCGCGGCGCGCCGAACGTGCGGCGACTGTTCCCAAACTACCGCGAGCTCGAGCAGGATTATTACCGGCGCACCAAGATCTATCCGATTATGCACACCGTGGTGATCCGGCGCGATGTTTACGAGCGCGATCCCTGGGTGGCGCTAAATCTCTACAAGGCGCTGTGCCGAGCCAAGGATTATGCGCTCCACCTGGTGCGGGAGACGGGCTCGCCCAAGGCCTCGTTCGCGTGGCTGCAGCCGCTGATCGAGGAGGAGCGGGCGATCATCGGCAACGATTGGTATCCCTACGGCATCGAGGCCAACCGGCCCTCGATCGAGGCACTGCTGCAATATACCCACGAGCACGGCCTGACGCCGCGCCGCGTGAAGATCGAAGAATTGTTCGCACCGAGTACGATGCGCGATATTCCGCTGAGCGAGGGTCAGTTGGTGTGACGCGCTGAGGACCGGATCATCCGCCGTCGCGGACGCTGACGGCGAATAACGAGAACGCGGAATTCCTACCGCGACACGCTGATGTAGATCTTGCCGTCGCGGACGGCAACCGGTACCGGCGTCAAGCGCACCGACGCGTCGCCAGGATGGCAGCCGGTGACGAGATCGTATTCGTAGCCGTGCCACGGGCAAACGATGTGCCGCTGCTTGCCGAAACGCAAGCCGCCGCTCGTCTTGTCGGGCGCGATGACTTCCTCGACCTGATTGAAAATCTTGCCCTGACAAACCGGGCCACCCGCATGTGGACAGACGTTCTCGTAGGCCAGCACCTTGCTGCCGGTGCGGAAGACGCCGACTTCAAATTCTTCCAGCGCATATATCCGATAATCCCCATCGGCGATATCGGTCAGCTTGCCAACCGCAATTTCATCCATCACGTCCTCCAGTCATTCACTCGATACCGGGCGGCCGATGAAACCAGATCGCCACGTCGAACATGTTGAGGTCGGCGGCACGGATCAAGCCGCAGGCGGTGACGACCGTCTCGGTTGCCGTCACGGTTCCTTCGGCGAATGGCGCCACGTCATGCCCCCGCCGTTCCACTTTCGCGGCGTAGAGCTTCACAGCGGCGGTGAGCACTTGCTGCAGCACCTTGTCCGGAATCGCATCGGGTTCGCCGCGCTTGAGCGCGGCGCGCGTCAGCGCACAGAAATCCGCAAGTTGCGCGCCGCCGCGCTTGAGTTTGCGGCTCGGCTTGCCGGCGCGCCCGGTGACTCCGCGTTGCGAAGTTCTGGCCATTCTGGCTTAGGCGGTAATGGGCTCGGGAACAGTCGGCGACCTTTTGGTCTTGGCGCCCAGCATCTTGTGCTTGGGCACTTCGAGGTTAAAGAGCCGCGCCGCATTGAGTCCTAGAATATTGCGCTTGGCCTGCTCGCTGAGGAACGGCAGCGTCGTGATCGCGTTCGGCAGATCGAAATCCCAATGCGGCCAATCGGAGGCGAAGAGGAGTTGCGTGTCGGCCTTCATGGCTTTGAAGGTCGCTTCGGTGAGCTCCATGTTTGAGCGCTCAAGCGGCTGACTTGAGTAATACATGTCGGCCATGTATTCGCTCGGCCGCCGCTTGAGCAGCGGCGCCTCCGACGATCGCATCATGTATTCGGAATCGAGCCGCTGCATCAGGAACGGCACCCAGGCCAGCCCGCTTTCGATCCACACCACTTTGAGCTTCGGAAAACGCTCCGGTAGGCCGTTGATGATCCAGTTCGTCATATGAATGAGGTTGTAATAGACGAACGAGATCGAATGCATCGAGATGAAGCGGTTGCATTGCTGCATCGACTGATCGCCCCAGTGAAAGCCGGAATGGAACGCCAGCGGCTTGCCCGTCGCCTGGATGGCGGAATAGAGCGGAATGTAGCTGTCATGATTGACGGCGCGAAAGCGCGTCGAGGTCACCGAGTAACCGATCACGCCCGGGGTATTGGCGTAGGCCTCGACCGCCTTGAGCGACGCCTCCGGATGATTGAATGGCAGGTACAGCATCGCCTTGATGCGCCGATCCTGCGGCAGGATCTCCTCAGTCAACCACTTGTTAAAAGCATTGCCGACTATGACTTCGGTCTCGACCTGCGGATGCATGCCGAGCACCAGCATCGGCGTCGGAAACACCACCATGTAATCGATACCCATCGAGTCCATGGCCCGCTGCACAAGCGTGACCTGCGCGTGGGTACGGCCGCCCGGCACTGCTTCGCCGAGGCGCTGCTGATGTGGAATGCGCCCGAATACGTCTTGCTGCAGCATGCCCGGCGTGGAATTGAGAAGACCTGGCGCCGAACCGCGCTCTTTGAATGCACGCGCCATCTGCCGGTAGACGTCGCTGTCCATGCGATCGATCACCTCGGGCCAGAACGCCGTCTCGGTGACATGAGCGTCCACGTCGACAATGAAGTAATCGTCGCGCCGCGTTTCCTTGGCGGCGTGCGCGAGGATGTCGCGGGTGTCGGTGGTGTTGTTGATCTTCTGTAATTCCGTGACGCGCAGAATACTTTTATCGTTCTTACCGTTTTTTCCATTTTTGCCATTGCGCGGCGTTTTGGTCAGCATCGGCTTCCTCCACCGTTCGGAGCAGGTGCACAGTCGCAACCTTGGCACTCGGCCAAATCCTACCAGCATTGACTCGCGCTGCACATGCCAAACTATCGAGCAATGCGGCTGTTCGCCGCTTGCGGCCCGAACGGCCGATGGGACCGATTGCTTTTTCGCCATGACCGGCGGATCATTCGCGCGTCATCGCCTCTTCGAGGTTGCCGTCGCGTATGGAGCAATCCGCCGTCAGAACCAGCGGAGCCCGAGTTCGGCTGCGCAATCTCAGCAAAAGCTACGGCGCGGTCGTGGCAGTCGACGGCCTCACGCTCGACGTTCCCGCGGGCACGTTCGTGTCTCTGTTGGGGCCGAGCGGCTCGGGCAAGACTACCACGCTCAATCTGATCGCGGGCTTTCTCACGCCCGACGCCGGCGATATTCTCATCGACGAGCGATCGGTCGCCGATGTGCCGCCGCACCGGCGCAATATCGGCATGGTGTTTCAATCCTACTCGTTGTTTCCACACATGACGGTGGCGGACAACGTCGGATTTCCGCTGCGCATGCGCGCAAAACTCTCGCGCGATGAATCACGCAAACGGATCGCTGAGATGCTGGCGCTGGTGCAGCTCTCCCATCTCAAGGCGCGCTATCCACGCCAGCTTTCCGGGGGGCAACAACAGCGTGTCGCCATGGCGCGGGCCTTGGTGTCGCGGCCGCGCCTGCTCCTGATGGATGAGCCACTCGGCGCGCTCGACAAGAAGTTGCGTGAGCAGATGCAGGCCGAGATCAGGAACATCCATCGCAGTGTCGGCACGACTGTAGTCTACGTCACCCACGACCAGTCGGAAGCGCTCACCATGTCCGATCTTGTGGTGGTGATGCACCGGGCTCGCATTGCCCAGATCGGCACACCGCGCGCGCTGTACGAAGCACCCGCGAATGCATTCGTTGCGGATTTCCTGGGCGACTCGAACCTCATCCCCGCGACAATCGTCAAAACGGCTGAACGGGAATGCGCAGTGAGGATCGGCAACCGCGCCGTCATTGCTGCACCGCCGGCGCCATTCGCCGCTGCGGCCGGCGACCGAGCCTTCCTTTTCGTTCGCCCCGAAGACATGACGCTGCAACCGGCGTCCTCGGTACAACCGCAGGATCGCAGCGGGCTCGTCGGCACCGTAAAGGAGCTCAGCTTTCATGGCGATGTCTTCAAGCTGAGCATCGCGGTCGGTGACGATGTCCTCAAGGCGAAAGTCGCACGCGAGCAGTGCGGCAGCTTCGAGGTCGGGCGGCAAGTTGTGATCAGTTGGACACCAAACGCGGCACGGCTGCTGCCGGCAACGAGTGATGGCGCATCGAGCAGCGAAAGCGGTATGCGATGACTGCGATCGCCGGACACACAACAGCGCCGCCTCGCATGGCCGCATCGTCACGACAACGCATCATCCCCGCGTTGCTGCTCATGCCGTGCCTGGCCTGGATCTCGTTCTTCTTCCTTTTGCCGCTGGCGTTGATGTGCTGGCGCAGCTTCGCGGCCAAAGGATACTCATTTGCCGCCTATACTGTGCTGTTTACCTCACCACTCTACACCAAAGTCATGCTGACCACGGTGAAGACTGCGAGCATCGCCACCGTCATCGCGCTGATCTTGGCCTACCCGGTCGCCTATGTGCTGACGATAAGCGGCGGCTTCCGGCGCGCGCTTATTTTGACGTTTGTATTCATTCCCTATTGGGTCGACATCATCGTGCGCACGTTTTCGTGGCTGATCTTGCTCGGCGACAATGGACTCATCAACAAGCTGCTCATGGCCACCGGTATCGTGCACACGCCGCTGGAACTTCTCTACAACTCGTTCAGCGTGCTCATTGCGATGGTCCAGATTCTGCTGCCGCTGACCATCATCATTCTGTTTGGCGCGATGCTGCGCATCGACCGAACGCTGATCGCGGCAGCAAAAATTCACGGCGCCGGAAGCTGGCAGGCCTTCCGCACCGTGTTCTTTCCGCTCAGCCTGCCTGGCGTTTATGGTGCGGGCCTCCTGGTCTTCGTGCTCTCGCTCGGTTTCTACGTCACCCCGGCACTGCTCGGCAGTCCGCGCCAGACCATGATTGCGCAGACCATCATGGTGGAGGCGAGCGAATTGCTTGATTGGGGCCAGGCAAGCGCTGCCGGACTCGTGCTGCTTATAATCACCACGCTGATCGCCGCGATCTATAATCGTTATTTCAGTCTCGACCGCTTATGGGGGGGGTCGGACGCATGAACGCCAACGCAGACCGGCTCATTCTCGGAACCGCGGTCGCGGCGATCATTCTCTATTTGATATTTCCGGTGATCGTGGTGCTGGCAATCTCGTTCAGCTCGGGAAACTTTCTGAACTTCCCGCCGCCTGGATTTTCGCTGCGGTGGTATCGAGCCATCGCCGGCGACCCGGAATGGGTCAGCGCCTTCATCGTGACGCTGAAACTCGGTGGCTTGACGGCACTGTTCGCCACGCTTTTGGGCGTACCCGCCGCGTTTGCGCTGGTCCGTTACATTATTCCGGCCAAGGCGCTGCTCAGCGCGCTCATCCTCTGCGCGCTGGTGACCCCGCCGATCGTCACTGCGATCTCGACGTATCTGTTCTTTGTACCCCTTGGTCTGGACAATTCGATCGTCGGCCTCGCCTGCGCCCACGCCGTCAGCGGAATGCCGTTTGTGGTGATCAACACCGCCGCGAGCCTGCGCGGCACCGACCGCAACCTCGAACGCGCCGCCATCATTCATGGCGCTCATCCATTGTGGGCGGTCGTTCGCGTCACGCTGCCGATCATCGCGCCAGGGATCGTCATCGGGGCGGTGCTGGCATTCGTGCACTCGGCGCACGAATTGCTTATTGCCACCTTTGTGCTCGGCGGCGTCGGCAAGCCGGTCACCGTGAAAATCTGGTCCGATATGCAGGCGACCTCGGATCCGACCATAGCCGCAGCCTCGGCCATTCTGATCGGGCTTGCTATATTGACGCTCGCCACGGTCGTGTCGGCGCAGGCGCTGGCGCGGCGGCGGAGCACTTGAAGGAAATGTGGATGAGCGCACGGCAAGAGGTCGAAGAATACTGCGCCAACTTGCGCGAGATCCTGGCGGCAACGCGAGGGCTCGATCGACGGGATTTCATCAAGTCAGTCGGGGGCACGCTGGCCGGATGGACCCTCGCCACATGTCCCGGAGCAAGCGCCGAGTTGCCGATCACCGTGTTTGGCTTTGGCGGCGTGTGGAAGAAAGCGGCCCTCAAGGCGTTTGGCGAGCCCTTCACGCAGAAGACCGGAATCAATATCGCCTACCAGGAGCCGTACTTGTTCGCGAAATTACTCGCGATGCACCAGGCGCGTGCGATGCAGATCGACACCGCCCCGGTACAGGGCGAGGAAATGTATCAGGCCGAGCGGCTGAAGATGATCATGCCACTCGATTTCAGCGTCATCGATCGCTCCGCGCTCGATCCGCGCCAACTTCGCTACGGCAACGCGGTCGGCAGCCACACGCTGTCATACGTCATCTGTTATAATAAAAAAAATTGGCCCGGAGAAAATCATCCCGCATCGTGGGCGGATTTCTGGAACGTGGAGAAATTCCCCGGCCGGCGTGCGCTGCGGACCGACGAACTATGGACTGTCGAGGCGGCGCTGAAGGCCGACGGGGTCAAGGACAGCGAATTCTATCCGATCGACGTCGACCGCGTCTTCCGCAGCCTCGACCGCATCAAGCCGCATATCAAGACGTGGTGGTCCGACAATTCGCTCAGTCAGCAATTGATGGAGCAGGAGGAGGTCGACATCATCGCGATGATGAACGGGCGCGCCACGGAATCTATCCGCGACCACCATGCGCCGTTTGAAATCGTCTGGAACGAGGCGATCTGCGAGGGCGGCTCGCAGGGCTGGATCGTGCCGGTCGGTTGCCCCAATCCGCACGGAGCGATGAAATTTCTCGATATTGTGGGACGGGCCGAATCCGAGGCGGCATTCGCCCGGCTCATCTACTACGGGCCACAGAATCCAAAGGCCTACGACCTGATCGATCCGGCGCTGGCTAAGCTGTTGCCGACCTATCCGGCCAACGAGAAGGTTGCTCACATGGTCGATTTCTCCTGGTGGGCCGATAACCTGCCGGCGATGCAGCGTCGCTTCCAGCTCTGGCTGCAATCCTGAGCCGAGAGCAATCGCCAGAACATTCCAGCGAGTTCGGACAGATATCGGATATGCGCACGGAGACGATGACATCGCTGCTCGAGCCTCGAAGCATCGCCGTCATCGGTGCGTCCCAGCGGGGCGGCCGAGGCGCGAATGTCATCGCCAATCTTCGCGACTGCGGATTCAACGGAAGTATTTTTGCCGTCAACCCACGCTATGATGAAGTTCACGGCTTCAAATGCTTCCCAACTATCGGCGACCTGCCGCCTGGTGTCGACTGTATCGTCGTCGCTGTCGGCGCCGATGCGGCCTGCGAGGTGCTCGATCAAGCGCACGCGAAAGGCATTCCGGCGGCCGTGGTGCTGGCGGCCGGATTTGGCGAGGGCGGCTTCGGTGAGGCTCGCGCACCGCGCCTCAAGTCGCTGGCCGAGAAGGGCATGTGCATCTGCGGGCCGAACTGCTTCGGCTTCATCAACCTCAAGGCTCGCGTTGCGGCTTTCAGCGGGCCGATCCCGCGGCCGCTGCGACCGGGTTCCGTCGCGATCGTGTCGCAGAGCGGCGGGCTCGGCGCCAGCGCTTTCACGCCGCTGATGGCGGATCGTCAACTCGGCTTCGCCTACTTTGTTTCCTCCGGCAATCAGCTCGGCGCCACCATTGAAGATTTTGTCGAATATTTCATCGACGATACCGATGTCTCTGTGATTGCGATCATTATCGAGGCATTGAAAAACCCGCAAAAGCTCGCGCGCATCGCGCGCAAGGCCCACGCGCGGCAAAAATCGCTGTTGCTATACCAGGCTGGGAAATCCGCCGCCGGGCAAATCATGATTCGCTGCCACACCGGTGCGCTGGCCGGCGACAACGCGGTGCTCGCCGCGTTCCTGCGCCGCTGCGGCATCGTGCAGGTCGCAAATTTCGACGAATTCGTCGAGGCGATAGAGCTCTTCGCCGTCGCTCCATATGACGAAAACATCGCCGACGACGTCGTGGTCGTTTCCGGCAGCGGCGGCAATGCCGCGATAGCAACCGACGTGCTGGAAGAGGCGGGACTGGCGCTGGCGGAATTCGAACCGGCGACCAGGGAGCGCTTGCGCGCGGTGCAACCGGACTTCGGCGGCGTGACCAACCCGCTCGATTGCACCGGCGCGATGTACGACGATCCGACGCTCGTGCCGAAAGTCTTTGAAGCGCTCGTTGCCGAACGGCGCCGACCGGTGATCGCGGCAAGCGTCAGCGTCCGGGCCGGCGGCAACGAAAACATGCGGCAGCTGGCCGCGAAAATCGCGGATGCCGCTCAGACCTCGGGCCGAACCTTTGTCGCCTTTCAGTACACGCCGCTTGGCGGGCCGCTTGATGCCGAGATGATCCAGGCGTTGCACGCGGCGCGCGTTCCAGTCCTGCTCGGCATTGGCGGCGCGATGCGCGCGCTTCGATACTTGCCGATGCGGCGGAATTATCGGTTGCGGGCGGCCAATGCGGCAGCGCCAGAAACCGCTTCCCATGCGATTCCCGGCGTAAATGCTGCCGGCGCGGATTTTCTGACTCTGCGAAAAGCCTTGATGTCGGCGCGCATTCCCATCGTCGAGGCGGCACTAGCATACTCGGAACGGGAAGCCGTCGAGCTGCAACGCCGTCTTGCGCTACCGGTCGCGGTCAAGGCGGAAACGCCGGGCCTTCTGCACAAGAGCGACGTCGGATGCGTGCGGCTCGGCTGTGCGAGTGAGTCGCAGGTCGCGCAGGCCTATCGTGAAGTCATCCACAATGCGCGCAAAGCGGGATTCAAAACCGCAGCGCCGGTCCTCATCCAGCCGATGGTGACGGGAATCGCCGAAGCCTATGCCGGCGTGATCGACGATCCGTTGTTCGGTCCCGCCGTCTGCTTCGGCCTCGGCGGCATTTTCGTTGAAGTTTTAAGCGATGTGCGGACGGAGATGGCGCCGCTGACGCGCGACGACGCCATCGCCATGATTCGAGGCGTCAAGGGCGCGAAACTCCTCACCGGCGCGCGAAGCGGCAAGGCTGGCGATATCGAGGCGCTTGCCGACCTGTTGGTCCGCCTCGGCCAATTCGCGCTGGCCAACCGCGGCCGCTTCCGCGCGCTCGATCTCAATCCCATCATGATCAAGCCACAGGGCGAGGGCGTTGTTGCCGTCGATATTGCAGTGGAGATGTTGGAACCGAGCCCGACGAGTTCTGCCGCGCACGCCGCCTTATGAGCTGCGCGGACGACAGCAGAAAGGACAACAAATGAGTTATCAGGATTTGCAATTCAACGTCGAGGACAAGGTCGCGACGATCGCGCTCAATCGACCCGACCGCATGAATGCACTTTCGCGGAACCTGGAGGCGGAAATTCACCGCGCACTCGATGAAGCGGACGGCGATCGCAAGGTTCGCGCGATCATCTTGACCGGCAATGGCCCCGCGTTCTGCGCCGGCTACGACCAGGCAGCGGTATCGGCCTCAGGCGTGCGCAATTCCGATCCGCAGGGCAAGACCCATGCTGAATACATTGAGCACTGGCAGCGTCACGACGGCAGCCGTGTCGGCAATTGGTCGCATATGTGGAGCCTCGGCAAGCCGGTCATCGCCGCGGTCAATGGCTGGGCCATGGGCGGCGGGTTCTGGTATCAACTCGCCGCCGACATCACGATCGCCTCCGAAAGGGCGGTATTTGCGCAGCCCGAGGTGCGCCACGTCTCCAATTCGACCTTCCTGTTTACGGCGCTATGCGGATGGAAGGCTGCCAATCGCTGGGCGCTGACCGGCGATCACTTCGACGCGCAGGAAGCACTGCGCATCGGCATGGTCAATGAGGTGGTGCCGCATGACGAGCTGATGCCGCGTGCGCGCGCGTTGGCGAAGCGTATCGCGCTCGTGCCCGAGCCGTCCGTCCGAATCAATAAGGCGATCGCAATGTTGGGCATTCAGGCCTCCGGGATGCATTCAGCGCTGCTGCTCGAAGGCGCATTGAGCGCACTCGTGCATTCATCGCACAATGAGGATCGCGAACGGCTGTTCGAGGCGCAGCGCAGCAAAGGACTAAAGGCGTATCTCGAATTGCGTGACGGCCCGTTCCAGCCCGAGCCGATGGGCCCGCGCTCAAAGCCGCGAGCGAGCAAGGCATGAATAAATGACTGGAGCGATTACACGGGTGTCGGCGCGGCCTATCGGGCCGTGGCCGACCCTGAAGTTTCCAAGCCCAGGAGAACAGCGATGAACCATCAGCCGAAACGCGAAGTCGAACTCGCATGTTCGCTGTTGCGCGAGCTGCTCGTTGAGACTCGCGGTCTCGGCCGCCGCGAATTTTTCCGCGCGCTCGGAAAGGCCGCGGCCGGATGGACGCTGCTATCGCCGCTGGCGACGCTCGCCGCGTGGGCGGACGTCAAACCCGTCACCTATTTCACCTACGGCGGCGCCTGGAAGAAAGCCATCATGACAGCTTTCGCCGATCCGTTCACCAAAAAGACCGGCATTCCCGTGCAATACCAGGAGCCCTACAATTTCGGAAAATTGGTCGCCATGCACGAGGCGCACGCGCAGCAAATCGACGCGGTGACCGTTTCCGGCATGGAGGTCATCCTTGCCGAGCGCCACGGGATGGTGACACCGCTCGATTGGAAACTCATCGACAGATCGGCGCTGTCCCCCGCACAGCTCGCGCGTCCGAACGTGATCGGCGGCGCTGCTCAGTCGATGAACGCCTGCTACAGCACACAAAAGTGGCCGGGCGACGACCATCCAAATTCCTGGGCGGATTTCTGGAACGTCGCGAAATTTCCCGGCCGCCGGGCGCTCCGACGCGACCCGGTGTGGACCATCGAAGCGGCGGTCACGGCAGATGGCGTGAAGGATTCGGAATTTTATCCGATCGACATCGATCGTGCGTTCCGCAGCCTCGATCGCATCAAACCCCATATCAAGACCTGGTGGACGGACAACTCCCAGTCTCAGCAATTAATGGAGGAGGGCGAGGTGGACCTCATCCATATGACCAACGGCCGCGCGACGCAGTCGATCCTCGACCATAAGGCGCCCTTCGCATTCATCTGGAACGGCGCCACCTATTCGGGTCACGGCGAAGGTTGGTTCGTGCCGACCGGATGCCCGAATCCGATCGGCGGAATGAAATTCCTCGATTTCGTCGGGCGCGCCGAATACCAGGCGGTATTCGCGCGGCTGCTTTACTACGCGCCGCAAAATCCGAAAGCCATCCCGCTGCTCGACGAAAGGCTGGCCAAGCTGATGCCCTCTTATCCGGCAAACGAAAAAATCGCCCATGTCGTCAATTACACCTGGTGGGCGGACAACGTGGCGAAGGTTCAGCCGCGCTTCGAGCAATGGCTGCAATCATAGCCCATCATCACTTCGATTGATCTTGCGTCGAGGCGACAGCCGACGTGACCAAACCTCACACCATCGGCAAGCGCGTGCTGCGGCTCGAAGACGGGCCGCTGATCCGCGGGCGCGGCCGCTTCGTCGACGACCTCAAGTTTGCCGGAATGCTGGAGGCGTCGTTCGTGCGCAGTCCGCATGCGCACGCCGCCGTTCGCCACATCGACACCGACGCGGCGCGCCGCCTGCCCGGTGTGCATGCGGTGTTCACCTGTGCCGATCTCGCGCCGGCACTGACGCAGGAACGGCTGCCACTGCAATTCCGCACCGATCAATTGCCGGCGGATTGCGCGCCCCCCGTTCTCGCCAAGGATGAAGTCGCCTATGTGGGCGAGCCGATCGCGGTGGTGATCGCGCAATCGCGCGCCGTTGCGGAAGATGCGGCTGGTTTGGTTGCGATCGATTATGAGCCGCTGGCCGCGATCTCCGATTGTCGGGTGGCGCTGCGTCCAGATGCACCGCTGGCGCATCGCGCCAAGCCAAGCAACCTGCTGATCGAGTTTCGCCAGTCCTACGGCGACATCGCGGCAGCGTTTGGCCCTGCGCCTCACCATGCGCGGGTCAATCTCAAGCAGCACCGCGGCGGCGCACATTCGATCGAGGGCCGCGGTGCCGTTGCCGTCTACGACCTCAATGAGGATCGCCTGACACTGTGGTCGTCGACGCAGCTCGCGCATGAGGTGCGGGCCTTTCTGATGCGATTGCTGCGGCTCGACGAGAATCAAATTCGAGTTGTCGCGCCGGATGTGGGCGGCGGCTTTGGCGCCAAATTCGTCCTTTATCCGGAGGAAGTTGCATTGGCAGTCGCCTGCTTGCGGCTGCGCCGGCCGGTCAAATGGATCGAAGACCGCCGCGAGCATTTCCTGGCGGCGGTGCAGGAGCGCGACCAATATTGGGATCTCGAGGTTTCGTTCGACGACGAAGGCCGCCTTCTTGGCCTGCGCGGCGAGCTCATCCACGATCAAGGCGCATATACACCGCAAGGCATCAACCTGCCCTATAACGCCTCCACCGGGGTCACCGGACCCTACATCGTGCCGGCCTACGATCTGCGGGTGCGTGTCGTCGAGACCAACAAGGTCGCAACGATGCCGGTACGCGGCGCCGGCTATCCGGAGGCGGCGTTCGCCATGGAGCGCGTGCTCGATCGCATTGCCGGCGCGCTGCATCTCGATCGCGCGCAGGTGCGACGGCGCAATCTGGTGCCTGCCGAAAAGATGCCCTATGTGACCCCGCTCAAGACGCGCGCCGGCTCGCCGGTCGCGCTCGACAGCGGCGATTTTCCGCGCTGCCTTGCGATGGCGCTAGAGGCCATCGACTACGCCGGCTTTGCCGAGCGGCAGCGTGCGGCATGGGTGAAGGGTCGGTATCTCGGCATCGGCATCGGCAATGGCGTGAAGGGAACCGGACGCGGACCGTTCGAGTCCGGGATCGTTCGCATCGGCCGATCCGGCCACATCTCGGTGTATACCGGCGCCATGCCGATGGGACAGGGCATTAAGACGGCGCTGGCACAAATCTGCGCCGAGCAATTCGGGGTGACAGCGGATAACGTGACCGTGGTTGCCGGCGACACCGCCGTCATCCCGCACGGCCAGGGCGGCTTCGCCAGCCGGCAGACCATCACCGCCGGCTCGGCCGTGCACCTCGCGGCACTGGCCGTGCGCGAGAAAGTACTCAGTGTTGCCGCGCACCTTCTGGAGACCGGTGTCGAAGATCTCGAATTGCACGACGGCCGGGTTGAAGTGGTCGGCGCTCCCGGCAGCGGGCTCACGCTGCGCCAAGTGGCAGAAGCGGTTTCCGGCGTGCCGGGCTACGCCATGCCGGGCAAATTCGAGCCCGGTCTGGAAAGTCTGCAAAGCTTCCTGCCAAACTCGCTGACCTACGGCATGGGTTGCCATGCGGTCGAGGTCGAAGTCGATATAGAAACCGGCGGCATCCGCATCCTGCATTACGTCGTCGTCAATGACAGCGGCCGCCTCATCAATCCGATGATCGTCGAAGGCCAGTTGGTCGGAGGCACCGTGCACGGCATCGGCAATTCGCTGTTTGAATGGATGGGCTACGACGACAGTGCACAGCCGTTGACCACCACTTTCGCCGATTACTTGCTCGTCACGGCAACCGAAGTGCCAAATATCGAAGTGCATTTCCTGGAATGCCCGTCACCGCTCAACCCGCTCGGCGTCAAAGGCGTCGGCGAGTCCGGTTGCGTGCCGGCGGCGGGCGCCATCGTCGCCGCAATCGAGGATGCGCTATCGCCGTTCGGCGTCACGATCTCGGAATATCCGGTGACACCGGCCAGACTGTTCGGTTTGATCGCCGCGGCGCGCTCGTAAGGTTTGCATCGGAGGTTTGTCATGAACGATATCCCGCGTCTCATGCCCTGGATCGGCGGCCCGGCGAGCGCCGCAAGCGGCGCGGCTTTTTCGCCGCTGATATCGCCGATCGATGATGGCGTCGCCTCGCACATGATCGAGTCCGATGCCGGCATCGTCGACGCCGCGGTCAAGCACGCGCACCAGGCCTATGTCGCGAACCTCGACGCGACCACGGGCAAACGCGTCGAATGGCTGCATGCCGCGGCCGACGCCATGGACAAGATCGAGGTCGAGCTGGTGCGCTCGCTCATTCGCGTCATCGGCAAGCCGCGGCGCGCGTCGACCTTCGAGGCCAAGCGCGCCGGCACGTTCATCCGCGCCTGCGCCGCGCAACTGCCGCACCTGATGGGCCAAGTTCTGCCGCTCGATGTGGCCGCCACAGGCGCCGGCCGCTTCGGCTTTACCGTGCGCATTCCCTATGGCGTGGTCGCCGCCATCACGCCGTTCAACGGACCGGTCAATCTGCTGATCCAGAAAGTCGCGCCGGCGATTGCCGTCGGCAATGCCGTCGTGGTGAAGCCCTCGCCACCCGGCACCGAAGTTGCGCTGTTGATGGCCGAGGCGATGAAAAAGTCGGGGCTTCCCGATGGCCTGTTTAACGTCGTGCCGGGCGGGCGCGACACGGCGAAGCTGCTTGTCGCTCATCCGCTTGTGGCGGCGGTCACGGTGACCGGTAGCACAGCGGCCGGCAACGAACTGGCGCGCGCCGCGGGCGCCAAGAAATTCGTCGGCGAGCTTGGCTCAAATGCTGCGAACATCGTCTGCGCCGACGCGGATCTCGCCGACGCCGCGACGCGGATCGCCGGTGCTGCTTTCGAGGCGAGCGGACAGCAATGCATTTCGGCGCAGCGCGTGATTGTGGAACAGCCGGCCTACGTGCGCTTCCTCGACCAGTTTGTCGCAGCGGCAAAGAAGCTCAAAGTGGGCGATCCCGACGACGCCGCGATCGATGTCGGTCCGATGGTGTCGAATGCGGCCGCCGACCGTGTTGAAGCAATGATTGCCGATGCTGTTGCCAAAGGCGCGAAACTCGTGCTCAAGCCCGAGCGGCGCGGAGCCATTCTCGGCCCCGCCATCGTGGCTGAGGCGTCCCCGGCGGCGCGGCTGATGCGCGAAGAGGCGTTTGGTCCTGTTGTCGTGGTGCAGCCGGTCGCCGACCTGGATGCCGCTCTCGCGCTTGCCAACTCGTCCGAGTTCGGGCTGCAGGGCGCGTGCTTCACCAAGAGCCTGGATACGGCGTTCAAGGTCTCGCGCAAGCTCCACGTCGGGTCGCTCTGGATCAACGACGCCAGCCGCTTCCGGCTTGACACCTATCCGTTCGGTGGCGTCGGCTCCTCGGGCTTTGGCCGCGAGGGCGTGCGCTACACCATGGAAGAGCTGTCGCAGTGGAAGTTCACCGGCATACGACTGTGAGTTCCTTCACCTCCACCCGCGCGGGAAGAGGACAAGAACAGGAATTTGCATGATTGCAATCGGATTGATCGGCTATGGCGGCATCGCTCAGGACGTCATCGCGGCGCTTCGTGAAGGGGGCAATGCCGGCAGGATCGTTGGCATCTTGTGCCAGCCCGGACGCACCGCCGCAGCGTCTGCCCGGCTTGCAATCGGCGGTATCGTGGAATCGCTCGACGAGTTGCTCGCACGCAAGCCCGCGATCGTGACCGAGGTGGCGGGTCAGCAAGCTGTGGCGAAGTATGGTCCGGAAGTGTTGCGCCGCGGCTTCGATTTGCTGGTGATCTCGATCGGCGCGCTGGCTGAGCCGGAATTGCTGGATCGTCTGAAAACCGCGGCGCGCGACGGCGGCAGCCGTATTTTGCTGCCGGCCGGCGCCATCGGCGGCCTCGACGCGATTGCGGCTATGCGTGTCGGCGGACTGCACGCCGTGCGCTACCGCTCGCGCAAGCCGCCGGCGGCATGGCGCGGCTCACCGGCCGAAAAGGTCGCCGACCTCGACAAGCTGAAGGGCCGGACAACGCTGTATCGCGGCAACGCCGGGCAAGCGGCCCTGCTCTATCCGCAGAACGCCAATGTCGCCGCCGCCGTGGCGCTCGCCGGGCTCGGCTTCGACAAAACTGAGGTCGAGCTCGTCGCCGATCCTGACGCACCCGGCAACGTCCACGAGATCGAAGCCGAGGGCAACGCCGGGCGTTTTGCCATCCAGTTGCAAGGCCGGCCATCGCGTACTAACCCAAAGACATCCGCACTCGCGGCGCTCAGCGTCGCGCGTGCGCTCATCAACCTCGATGCGACCATCGTCATATGACCGCCCCCACGCAACGCGCGCGTAACGTCTTCGTCGGCAGCCCAATCGAGCGGCTCGAGGATTTGCGCTTTCTCACCGGACGCGGCCAGTACATCGACGATCTTGCCGCCGAGCGGATGCTGCATGCGGTAGTGTTGCGCAGCTCCGTCGCCCATGGCCGCATTCACTCGATCGATACCACAGCGGCGCTCGCGCGGCCCGGCGTCCATGCTGTGATCACCGCCGCCGATCTGGGCAAGGTGCCGACCATTCCCTTGCGCCACGATCCGACGCCGGCGCTGCGACGTTACGAGCAGCCGGTCATTGCCAACGGCAATGTGCGCTATGTCGGGGAGCCGCTCGCATTGGTGATCGCCGACAGCCCTGCGCTCGCCGAGGATGCGTTGGATGCGATCATAGTCGACATCGAGCCGTTGCCGGTGGTCGCCGATCGCGATACCGCCCGCAAGGACGAGATCATTCTGTTCGATACCGTCGGGACCAATACGCCCGACAAGCTCCGAGCGGTGCGCGGCGACGTCGACGCGGCATTCAAGGACGCGCCCTACACTCGACATGCGCATTTCCGCGTGCAGCGCCATGCCGCGGTGCCGATGGAGCCACGCGGCCTCATGGCGGAGTGGGATGAGCAGCAGCAGCGCATCACCCTCTCAGGCGTCTGCAAGGTGCCATTCACCAACCGGCGCGCGCTGGCAAAAATGATGGGCTTGCCCGAACAATCGGTGCGCATGGTCGAATACGACGTTGGCGGCGGCTTTGGCGCGCGCGGCGAGTTCTATCCGGAGGACTTTCTCATTCCACTTGCGGCGCGCCTCACGCGCCGTCCAATCAAATGGACCGAGGACCGTCGCGAGAATCTGATGGCGCTCAATCATGCGCGCGACACCGAATGCGATCTGGAAATCGCCTGCACGCGCGACGGCACCATCCTCGCCCTACGCGGCCACGCCATCACCGATCTCGGCGCCTATGTGCGCACCAATGGCGCCACTGCGGCGCGCAACATTTCCCAGATCATGTCCGGGCCGTATCGCATCCCGCATGTACGCATGGACGTGACGATGGTGGTGACCAACAAGACACCGGTCGGCACCTATCGCGGACCGGGCCGGTTCGAGTCCGACTTCTGCCGCGAGCGGCTCCTGGACATGGTGGCGTCCGATCTCGGCATCGATCGACTGGAATTTCGCCGGCGCAATCTGATCACCGAGGCGGAAATGCCCTATCCGCTCGCCACGGTCGAGCAACTCGACATCGAGACCGAGTGCGACAGCGGCGACTATGGCGCGACCCTCGATCGCTGCCTCGACGAATTCAAATGGGCCGAGCGGTCGAAGCTTTCCGGCAAGCTCATCGATGGCCGCTATCACGGCATCGCCGTCGGCTGCTATCTGGAAGGCGGCGGAACTGGACCGCGGGAAAATGTGCGGCTGGCGATCGAGGCCAACGGATCGTTCACGCTGCTTGTCGGCTCGTCGTCGGTCGGCCAAGGCGTCGAGACCGTGCTGGCGCAGATCGCCGCCGATGCCCTGGAAGTGCCGATGGATCGCATCAACAGAGTGCTTCACGGCTCGACCGATTACGTCGCCGAAGGTTTCGGCTCGTTTTCGTCGCGCACCATGGTCATGGCCGGAAACGCGATCGTCGACGCCGCCAATCGGTTGCGCGCGCTCGTTCGCGAGACCGCGGCGGGCCGGCTCAATTGCGCGCCGAGCGAGATTGCGATCGATCGCGGCATGGCAATCGGTCCTGGACGTGCTTCGATCGAGCTCAAGGACTTTGCCGGCATTGCCGTCGACGGCACCCATGCCAGCAACAAGCGGACCTATTCGTACGGTGCGCATGCCGCTTACGTGGCGGTCGATCCCAAGACCGGGCACGTCGCGCTGCTCGATTATGTGGCGGTCGAGGATGTCGGCCGCATCATCAATCCGCTGACGCTGCACGGCCAATGCGTCGGCGCCGTGGTGCAGGGCTTGGGCGGTGCGTTCCTGGAGCAGTTCGTTTACGATGAGAACGGGCAGCTTCTCACCGGCTCGTTCGCCGATTACCTGATGCCGACCGCAAGCGACTTTCCGACCATCCGTGCCATTGCACTTGAGCAGAAGCCGTCGCCGATCAATCCGCTCGGCACCAAGGGCGCCGGCGAAGGCGGCATCATTCCGGTCGGCGGCGTTGTCGCCAACGCGGTGGCGGCAGCGCTTTCCTCATTTAAGGTCCAGCCGCTCGATCTACCGCTGTCGCCACCGCGCGTATGGCAGATGATTCAATCAGCACGTCGTTCCGGAGCCGCCTCGCGTTGACCGGCCGCAACGGCCGATGCTAGGAAAATACCCGTAATACCATCGTTCCTTATGTTCGAAGGGAAATTCCAGGATGAAATTGCCGCCCTTCGAATACGCCTGCCCGACCAGCATCTCCGAAGCGGTTGCACTTTTGGCGTCGCACGGCGGCGACGCCAAGCCGCTCGCGGGCGGCCAGAGTCTGGTACCGATGCTGGCGTTCCGTGTCGCCTCGCCTTCGCTGCTGGTCGATCTGCGCAAGCTTGCCGAGTTGCGACAGATCAGGATTACTGATAACGGCGTCACGCTCGGCGCCATGGTGCGTTGGCGCGAAATCCTCGATGACGCGCGGCTTCGAACCGCACATCCGTTACTGGTGGCCGCCGTCGAGCATGTCGCGCATTATCAGATCCGCAATCGCGGTACCGTTGGCGGCAGCATGGCGCATGCCGACCCTGCCGCCGAGATGCCAGGCATCGCCGTGACCTGCGAGGCGCAGATCGCCGTCGTTGGCAAATCCGGCGCTCGGGTGATCGAGGCGGCGGCGTTCTTCCAAGGTCCGCTGATGACCGCATTGAGAGCCGACGAAATCATTACCGAGATTCGTTTGCCGCAATGGCCGGCGAAACGCCGTTTCGGTTTTCAGGAATTCGCCAGGCGGCGCGGCGATTTCGCCATGGCCGCAGCCGCGGTGTTCTATGACGAAGACGCCGGCAAATTAGCGCGCAACGCTCACGTCGGCGCCATCGGCGTTGCCGACCGGCCGTTGCGGCTGAACGCTGTGGAAGCCGTGCTCGATGACAACACGATCGACGACTCAATCATCGCCAAAGCCGAGGCGGCCGCCTCGGCAGCGGTCGATCCGGCGGACGATATTCATTCGAGCGGTGCCTATCGCAAAGCTCTGATCGGCGTCATGGTTGAACGTGCGCTCAAGGGCGCCGCAAGCATAGGGTGAATACCGATGAATGTGAGGCTGCAACCATCCGCTCGTCCCCGCGCAAGCGGGAACTTGGTGGGATACCCGAACAACTCATGAGCTTGGCTGGATTCCCGCTTCCGCTGGAATGAGCGGGAATTGCGAAATCACATGCCGGTCAAATTCGAAGTCAATGGCAAGCCTGTCGAGGTCGAGGTCGAACCGCGTCTGACGCTCGCCGATTGCCTGCGCCATCATCTGGGGCTCACGGGAACGCATGTCGGCTGCGAACACGGCGTGTGCGGAGCGTGCACGGTCCTGGTCGACGGCGCTGCAGTGCGTTCTTGCCTGATGCTCGCGGTGCAGGCCGAAGACGCCAAGGTGGTTACGGTCGAAGGCCTGTCGCTTGAGCAGGGCCTTACGCCGCTGCAAACCTCATTCCGAAAGCATCATGCGCTGCAGTGCGGCTTCTGCACGCCCGGCATGATCACCACCGCGCATGCGCTTCTGAGCGAGGAGCCGGGCTGCGACGCCGATCGCGTGCGCGAAGTCTTATCGGGCAACCTCTGCCGTTGCACCGGATATATTTCCATTGTCGAAGCAGTGCTCGACGCCCGCGCTGCCTATCAGCGCGACGGAAAGCGCCCATGAGAGCGGTCAATTCGTTTGTCGGCCAGCCGATCGAGCGGCTGGAAGATCTCCGTTTCGTGCGCGGCCGCGGCCAATATGTCGACGATCTCAGCCGCAAAGACATGGTGCACGCGGCGATTCTACGCAGCTCGGTTGGCCATGGCCGAATTCGCGCGATCAATGTCGCGACTGCGCGTGCCATGCCCGGTGTGCATGCGGTCATTACGGCAATGGATTTGGGCGATCAGGTGCCCGTCGTGCCGATGCGATTGCAGCCGATGCCGGAATTCGAGCCGTACGCCCAACCGGTCATGGCCCGCGACAAAGTCCGTTATGTTGGCGAAGCGCTCGCAATGGTCATCGCGGATAGCGCGGCCATTGCCGAGGATGCGCTGAGCGCCATTGAGGTCGAAATCGAGCCATTGCCCGCGGCGTGGAATTGGCAAATCGCGGCGAAAAATCAAGCGCTGCTGTTCGAGACGTGCAGCAACATCGCCATGAAATTTCGCGCCGTGCTTGGCGATGCCGCGGCAGCGTTCAAAGACGCGCCCTATAAGCGCCGGGAGCGCTTCAGCACGCAGCGCCATACTGCCATGCCCATGGAGCCGCGCGGCGTGCTGGCCGAATGGGACGCGGCGCGCGGATGCTTGAGGATTTGGGGCGCCGCCAAGGTGCTGTTCGCGAATCGTCGTATTCTGGCCAAGCAGATCGGGCTGCCCGAAGACGCAATCGACATGGTCGAGCAGGACGTCGGCGGCGGCTTCGGCGCGCGCGGCGAATTTTATCCGGAAGATTTTTTGATTCCGTTCGCGGCGCGCTATTGCGGCCGACCGGTGAAATGGACCGAGGATCGCCGCGAACATCTGATGACGATCAACCATGCGCGGGAGGCAGCCTGCGAGATAGAGATTGCCTGTGAGCGCGACGGCACTGTTCTTGGCCTGCGCGGCCACGCATTCGTCGACATGGGCGCCTATATGCGCACCAACGGCGCGGTTGGCGCGCGCAACATCGCGCAATTCATGTCGGGGCCGTATCGCGTTCCCAACATCGACATCGACGCGTCGTTACTCGTGACCAATAAGACGCCAGTCGGCACCTATCGCGGACCAGGCCGTTTCGAGACCGACTTTTTTCGCGAGCGGCTGTTCGACATGGCGGCGCGCGACCTCGGCATCGACCCGATCGCGTTTCGCAGGCAAAACCTGGTTGCCGCAGCCGAGATGCCTTACCAGGTCGCCACCATCACGCCGTTCGAAAGCAAGGACGAGCTTGATAGCGGCGACTATCAGGTTACGCTCGACCGTTGTCTCAACGAATTCGTTTGGGCCGAAAAGGCCAAGCTCAGAGGTCGTTGCATTGACGGCCGCTATCACGGTGTGGCCGTCGGCTGCTTCATCGAGGGTGGTGCCGCCGGACCAAAGGAAAGCTCGCGGTTGACGCTCGAGTCCGACGGCACAGTCACCGTCTATATCGGCTCATCGGGTGTCGGCCAGGGGCT
>JASHQI010000192.1 GCA_030037645.1 Xanthobacteraceae bacterium | reverse complement strand
CGCCGGCAGAGCCAAAATTGATGGTTCTGCCGTGCGCCGCCTTGATCAGTTCGTTGAGGTTGTTGGCCGGATTGCCCGCGCCTGTCGCCAACGCTTCGGGGCTTGAAGCGGCTATGGCGACGGTTTTGAAATCTGTCGGCGAGAATGGATTATTCTGGTGCAGAGTCTCGTTGATGGCCAGCGCCGTCGTGGTGACCAACAGCGTGTAGCCGTCGGGCGCCGCTCGCGCGACATCGCCGGCAGCGATGTTGCCGCCGGCGCCGGCGCGGTTCTCGACCACCACGGACTGATGCAGGCGGTCGCTTATGCCTTGGCCGATGAGCCGGGCCAGCGTGTCGGCGATGCCGCCCGGCGCAAATGCGACGATCAAGGTGATTTTGTTCGCCGGATAAGTCTGCGCTTGCGCGCAGTCGCTCAGAAGCAGTGTCGATAGCAAAACGCCCGCAAGGGCATGCTGGAAGATGCGACGACTCGGCATAGGCTTTTCTCCCCAGACTCCGGCCGGTGTCATGTTCGTGTCGCCCGCTCGGTCCGGGCCGACTATTTCATCGGGCCGCTTGCCGGACAAGCGTGGCACGCGCCGCTGGTGTCGCAGGCCTCGCGGCGGCTTGTGGTCGCGTGGCGCGCGCCATGCAAAAGGGCCGAGGACATCGTCCTCGGCCCGTGGCGCCCGCGTCTATCGCGACTCGGTCAGCTGGATATTTGCGTTGCGCTTCGATCAGGCCATCCAAAATGGCTTGCACGATTCGTGGCAGGCATCGGTCCGCGATAGGCCGATATCGAGCAACTCCACGGCACTGAGATTGGCCAGCTCGCGGCGCGAACGCACGCGATGCCGCCACTCGGCGAAGGATGCCTTGACCTTGTTCCAATGCAACACGCGTTGCGGTCGGACGGTCGCGAAAGCCAGGGTGATCGCACTCATGGGCGGACTCCGTTTTTAGCGAATTGCCCGTATGCTTTATCTATTGCGCTTCCAGCCTGCCGCCTGTGATCCACAGCACAGAATTGCGCATTTCCACCAATTTGCTGGATTCGCTTTTATTTTTTGGCTGTCTCGGCTGCGGCGCCGATTGCGTTGTCGGGGGGAGCGCGTAACAAAGCCGCAAGGCAGCCGAACAGCCACTGTGCATTGCATTCATCTGCTATTCTTCCTCCAAACTGCGGGTTCAGTCGTGGAACGTCATAAATTCGGCAATACCGATCTCACCGTGTCGACCATCGGTCTCGGCTGCTATGGCATGTCGGGCGTCTATGGCCCGGCCGATGACGCAGAGTCGATCGCCACGATCCGCCGTGCGCTCGAGCTCGGTATCAATTTTCTCGATACTTCAGCCAGCTACGGCCAGGGTCACAATCACCGCCTGATCGGCGAAGCAATCCGCGGCCGCCGGCATGAGGTGGTCATCCATTCCAAGAGCGGCAGCCCGCGCGACGGCAACCCCGATGGCGTGCGCGGCGGCGGCGACCCGCGCTACCTGCGCAAGACTTGCGAGGAGAGCTTGAAGAATCTCGGCATCGAGCGGCTCGACGTATTTTGCATGTCGCGCGTCGATCCCAACGTGCCGGTCGAGGAAAGCGTCGGCGGCATGGCCGAGCTGGTGAAGGAAGGCAAGACCCGCTTCATCTCGCTCTCCGAATGCTCGGAGCAATCGCTGCGACGCGGCAGCGCGGTGCATCCGTTGGCGTCACTGCAGATGGAATATTCGTTGTTTTCGCGCGACGCCGAGCAGCAGGGGCAAATCGCCGCCTGCAAAGACCTCGGCATGGCGCTGATGGCCTATGCCGTGCTCGGGCGCGGCATGCTGAGCGCGCAAGTGCCGAAGCTTGAGGAATTGACTGCGAAAGACATCCGTACGCGGCTGCCGCGCTTTGCCAGCGCCAACGTCGAGCAAAATCTCAAGCTGCGCACGGCACTCGAGGCCGTCGCGCGCAAGAAGAATGTGACGCTGGCACAGCTTGCCATCGCCTGGCCAAAAGCGCGCGGCGCGCGTGCCGGTACGCTTGTCGTACCGATTCCAGGCGCAAAATCGCGCAAGCACCTGGAGGAGAATGTGCGCGCCGCTGAGATCAAGCTCACGGCCGACGACCTTGCGGAAATCGATCGCGTTGCGCCGCCCGGTGCCGCGGCCGGCACCCGCTATCCGACCGGGCAAATGCATCGGCTCAATGTGTGAGGTCGTTGCGGCGCCGCGGTTTGCGAGCGCGCCGATGCGGCGTCTCGCCGATCATGCTCAGTGCCGTGCGATGGAGCCGGCGTCTCCCAATTCGTCCTGCTGGCGAAATTCCGCGTCGTACTGCATCACGTCGCGCATGAACTGCTCGATGACTTTCTGCCGGCCTGCGGTGTCTTGGCTGCAGGTCAGTTCCGCCACGGTTTTTGCCAAAGCAGTGAGGACTTCGTCGGTATCGACCTTGTCCGGCTCATCGGTCGAGGCCGGGTATTCGGCAAAGAAGCTGTCGATTGCTTCGACAAGCAGGCAGTGCAGGCATGGCCGCTCCTCGTCGTCTTGGTCGTCTGACATGACCGTCCCTCTGGCTGCGCGCGATATCTGATTTAGGGCCGCTCGCGGCAATTTGCTAGAGCATGATCCGGAAAATGCCCGCCCTCGAACTTGATCCGAGGGTGGATGCCGGCTCTCCGAAAAAGATCATGCTCCAACACAATGCCACTGCGCCAAATCGATTCAAGCGGTGGCGCTTCAGGTCGTCTGCGAACTGCGCGATCGGGCTTAGCCGCGCCGATCGAGCTCGGCGGCGAGCCGGCCGTAAAGCGGATTGTCGCGCGTATAGACGTAATCGAGTGCCGCCACCGAAACCGCTTCGGCGCCGCGCTCGCGCAGGAAGTTTGCGAGCGCGTGCACGTGCTCGGGCGGGCAGTGCAGCGTCAGCATCCCGGACGATGTCGGGCCGCCGAACGGGGAGGCGACGCCGAATCTTTCCCGTGCGGTGGCGAGCAGCGCATCGCTTAAACCGGCAAAGCGCGTGCGTACCTCGCAAAACGCCGAAGCGCGCTTTTGCGCCGCAATGCGGTCGAGCAGCAGCCGGGCGGCCTCGCGCTGCGCGCTGTCCCAAGATGCCGCGCGCGCGGCGACGAGGTTGGCTTGCGAGCGCAGGATCACGCCGTCGTCGATCACTTTCAGCCCATTGGCGGCGAGCGTGGCGCCGGTGGTCGTGATGTCGACGATCAGTTCCGCGGTGCCGGCCGCCGGCGCGCCTTCGGTGGCGCCGGTGCTTTCGACGATGCGATAGTCGACGACGCCGTGCTCGGCGAAGAAGCCGCGGGTGAGATTGGCGTATTTGGTGGCAAGCCGCATCTTGCGCTCATGCTTCAATCGAAACGCGGTCGCCACGTCATCGAGATCGGCCATGCTGCGCACGTCGATCCAGGCCTGCGGCACTGCAACAACGACGTTGGCGAAGCCGAAGCCCAACCCCGTGATCAGCACCACACGTTGATCGGATTGCGGGATCATCTCGCGCACCAAATCTTCGCCGGTGACGCCGAGATGCACCGCGCCCTGGCCGAGCTGCGCGGTGATTTCAGCGGCGGAGAGATAGGCCACCTCGACGCCGTCGAAGCCCAGGATCGTGCCGCGATAATCGCGCGCGCCGCGCGGTTTGACGAGTTCGAGGTCGGAGCGCGCAAAAAACGCCTCGGCGTTCTGCTGCAGGCGGCCCTTCGACGGCACGGCGAGAATGAGGGGCGCGGTCATGGCTTTGCTCCCGATGCGCCGCCGCAGGCCGCAAGCTCCTCGATCGATGCGGCAAAGCCGACCGCCGGGATCGGCGCGCGGGCGCCAAGCCGCGCCAGCAATCCGTCATAGCGGCCACCGGCGACCAGCGGGCTCTTGGCGCGCGGGTCGTGCAGTTCGAAAATGCAACCGGTGTAATAGTCGAAGCCGCGGCCGAACGCAGTGGAGAATTGGATCGAGCGCACGTCGACGCCGCGCGCGGCGAGGAATCCGGTCCGGGTCTCGAACAGGTCGAGCGCGGCTTCGAGTGAAATTTTAGCTTCGTTTGCAAGCGCGCGCAGTTCGCTCAGTCCCTCGTCGGGATCGCCAGCGATCGACAGGAAGCGTTCAATCAGGGTGCGCGTCTGCCTCGGCAGGCGGGTTGGGGCATTGAGCGCGGCCTGTTCGAGAAAGCGATCGGCGATTTCGGCAACGGAGCGGCCGCCGACCGCCTCGATGCCGGCGATCGACAGCAGGTCGGTGACCAGATGGTGTGCGGCCTTGGGATCGGAGCCGGCCAGCGCCGCCAGCACGCCCTGGTATTCTGGCGGCCCATTCGCCGAGGTCAGCGTCAACTGGTCGAGATCGTGCGCCAGCGAGGATTTGCGGTTGAAGTCCTTGACCAGGCGCCGCTTCCACGCCGGTGCCAGATCGAGCGCGGCGATGAACGCGGAAAACAAACCGACGTCGCCCATGCGGATTGCGGGATCGCGCAATCCGTAATGCGCCGTCGCTTCCAGGCCGAGAGCGACCATTTCGGCGTCGGCCGCCGCCTTGTCGGTGCGCCCGAACGATTCGATGCCGGCCTGCACGAATTCGGGCGCCGCGCCTTCGCGGTGGCGGAACACCGCTCCGAGATAGCAAAAGCCCACAGGCTTGCCCGCCTGCGGCGAGCGCAGATATTCGCGCGAGACCGGAATAGTGAGGTCGGGCCGCAGGCACAATTCGCGGCCCTGCGGGTCGCCGGTGAGAAACATGCGCCGGCGAATGTCTTCGCCGCCAAGATCGAGAAAAGGCTCGGCCGGCTGCAGGACCGGCGGATCGATCAGCGTATAGCCGGCGCGCGCATAGGAGGCGACAAGCCGTTGCGCGCGCAGATCCGGTCCATTGGTTGACATTGCCGACATATGCTCGGTCCCGCGACCCGATTTTTTTCAAGCCCGCGATAGTTGCGATGTTGCGGCGGCCCTTTAGCACGGCGAGCGTCGCTATTCGATGAAGATCGGCCGGGGCCGTTAATGGCCACTAAGTCTGCCAATGATCGTTGATGTTTCCCGAGTCGATGCAGCATTATCCATTAGAATCAATGATTTGCGGACTTGGCCAGGCGCTTAAAGCGCCATCTCGGACGTCGGACCCCCTCCGCGGAGGGTCGTTGCCATGACGATGATGCCATGGCTCGGTAACTGCGAACGTGGTCATGGCCCGCGGATGCAATTTAGGTTGCCCGCGGTCACAGGAATTTCCGAACTCGAACACGACGCATTTCTCGCAATGAATTTCGCCATGTTAGCATCACACAATGATCCAACCCCGACGCGTCGGTCGGTTTCTTGCCGTGGATGAA
>JASHQI010000191.1 GCA_030037645.1 Xanthobacteraceae bacterium | reverse complement strand
CTTGCCCGCCGCGGCCTCTATGCCGAACTGGTCGAACGCCAGTTGGCGCTGGCCCGCGCCGCGGAATAACGGCCTGATGGCCATCCATCCTTGACCATGTCACCGCGACAGCATCGGAGCGCGAACTAACGTGCAGGAAAAAGTCGAACCGGTTCTTGTTGTCGGCGCGGGCCCGATTGGCCTCGCGCTCGCCGGCGATCTTGGCTGGCGGGGCGTCGGCTGCGTGCTGATCGAGCAGTCGGATGGCTCGATCTACCAGCCGCGCATGGACATGGTGGGCGTCCGCACCATGGAGTTTTGCCGTCGCTGGGGCCTTGTGCCGGCCGTCGAAGCCTCGCCCTATCCGCGCGACTACGCACAGGACAACATCTACCTGACGAGCCTGACAGGATACGAACTGGGGCGCGAACGTTTTCCCGGTATCGGCCAGGCCGCACCGCCGAAGGAGAGCCCGCAACGGCGCGAACGCTGTCCACAAAACATGTTCGATCCGATTTTGCGTGAATTCGCAGCGTCGCAGAAAACCGTCGCGCTACGCTATCGCACGCAGCTCGTGTCGTTTACTCAAAATTCCGAGCTGGTAACAGCGATCGTCGAGAATGCCGATACCGGCGCCCGCGAGAAGATTTCGGCGCGTTATATCGTCGGTTGCGACGGCGCGCGCAGCTTGGTCCGCGAGACGCTGGGCATTCGCATGCAAGGCAATCCCGTGCTGACTTACACCACCAACGTCATCTTTCGCTGCCCGCATTTGCTGTCGCTGCACCACAAGGGCAAGGCTTACCGCCATATTTTCATCGGTCCGGAAGGCACCTGGTCGACGATCGTGGCGATCAACGGCCGCGACCAATGGCGCTTCTCGATCATCGGCGGCTCCGAGCAGCACGAATATACGACACCGGAAATCGAGGCGGCGATCCGTCGCGCCGTCGGTTGCGATTTCGATTTCGAGATTCTGAGCGTGCTGCCATGGGTACGGCGCGAATTGGTCGCCGAACATTATCGCAACGGCCGCGGTTTCATCGCCGGTGATGCGGCACACGTGATGTCCCCCACTGGCGGTTTCGGCATGAATACGGGCATACAGGACATCGTCGATCTGTCCTGGAAGCTTGCCGCCAGACTCGAAGGCTGGGGTGGCGAGGGGCTCCTTGATTCTTACAGCATCGAACGGCAACCGATCGGCATTCGCAATGTCACTGAGGCGAGCGGCAATTTGCGCCGGATGTTATCGGTCCCCCCGCATGCCGATTTGCTCGATACAACGCCGCAAGGCGCCGTGACGCGCGACAAGGTCGGACGCGCATTTGCCGAGACCATGAGCCGGGAATGGCATACGATGGGTGTCCATCTCGGTTATCGCTACGAGGCATCGCCGATCTGCTGGCCTGACAACTCCGAAGCTCCGCCCGACGACCCGCGAACCTGTGTGCCTACGGCGCGGCCCGGCCATCGCGCACCGCATGCCTGGCTCGCCGACGGTCGCTCGACGCTCGATCTGTTCGGCCGCGGCTTCACGCTCTTGGTCTTCGGCGGCAACGCGGACGCAGCAGCGCCGCTCCTGCACGCCGCCGCCGAGCGCAAGCTGCCAATGACCCTCGTCAGCGTTGCCGAGCCGCACATTGCTGCACTCTACCAACGCAAATTCGTACTGGTACGCCCGGACGGCCACGTGGCATGGCGCGACGACCGGATCCCGAAAAACGTGCTGCGCCTGATCGACGTCGTGCGCGGCGCGGCTGAGGCTCCCGTTGTTGCAGCGGAACGTGTAGGATGGGTTGAGCGTGAGCGAAATCCGTCGCCCACGTGAGCGCTTTTTGCAGTGGTGGACTCGCTTTGCTCAAACCACCGTACATTTTGCAGTGATGAGGCATCCGATGCAGGCTCCTTCCCGAGAAGATCTCGCGCGATCCGGCACGTTGGAAGAGCTCTATGGCAAGCTGGGCCAAATCGGCATCGCACCGGGCTGGGCCAAGGCGACGCCGTCGCTGTGGCCGGCCCCGCGCAAGAATTTTGCGCCTGCGCATTGGAAATACGAACAGGCGCGCGGCGCGCTCGACGCCGCCGGCCGGCTGATCAACACCGAGCTTGCAGAACGCCGCAATCTCATCCTTTTCAATCCGGCTTCGACCAACAGCTACGGCACGGTGCGCACCCTGGTCGCCGCGTACCAGATGATCATGCCCGGCGAATGGGCTCGCGCGCACCGCCATACGCCCAATGCACTTCGCCTCATCCTCGATTCCGAGCCGGGCACCTACACCGAGGTGGACGGCATCAAGATCGCGATGGAGCCAGGCGACGTGCTGCTCACGCCGAACTGGTCAAGCCACGGCCACGGCAACGACAGCCGCGCCTGCGCCTATTGGCTGGATTTCCTCGACGTGCCGCTGGTGCAACTGCTCGAACCGATGTTTTTCGAGCCGGCGGAGGAGGAAAAGGAGACACATGAGGTGTCCGCCCCGCCCACGAAGGATTCACCCTTCGTGTTCCCGTTGACCGAGACACTCAAGCGTCTCGACGACGCCGCACCCGATCCAACGGGACGGTTTGGGACCTGCGTCGAGCTCGGCAGCCCGGCAATGGACACCATCGGCCTGTTCATGATGCGGCTCGCCGCGCACAAAAGAACCGCGCCCTATCGCACCACGGCGAACAACGTCTATGCCGCCGTTAAAGGAACCGGTGCAACGACGATCGATGGCGAGCGATTTGAATGGAGCCGCGGCGATGTCATCGCCGCTCCCGCTTGGCTGCCGCACTTCCACGAGGCGGCCGAGGATGCGCTCTTGTTCCGCGTCAGCGACGAGCCGGTGATGCAGCGGCTTGGCTTCTATCGTGCCGAAGACGCAAAGCTCGCATCGCACTGAGTCCGAAGCGATGGCCGGCACGCGTCATTGGATGGCAATGTGCGCTTCGGTGATGACCTTGCCCCACAGCTTGAGCTCCTCGGCAAAGAACTGAGCCGTCTGCTCAGGGGTGGTCGCACCCGGATCGAGTTCGAGCTTTTGCAGCTTGTCGCTCACTTTCTGATCCTTGAGAATGGCGACGGTGTCCCGGTTGATCTTTGCGACGAGCGCGGCCGGCGTATCGGGAGGTGCCGCGAGCGCGAACCAGGTGACGGAACGAAAACCGGGCAGTCCGGCCTGCTCCATGGTCGGGATTTCCGCCAGCGCCGCAATCCGCTTCGTGCTGCCGACCGCCAGGATCTTGAGCTGACCGCCGCGGAATAGCGGCACAGACGTCGTGGCCGAATCAAAGAACATGTCGACGTGCCCAGCGATCAGATCGTTGAGCGCTGGCAGCGCGCCGCGATAGGGGATGTCAAGCATCTTGATGCCCGCCATCTGTTCGAGCAGCGCGGCGGTCAATTGCGCCGTCGAACCGACGCCCTGGGACGCGTAAGTCAGCTTGCCCGGATTGGCCTTTGCGTAGGCGATCAGGTCCGACACCGAATTGACCGCAAGATCTTTGCGCACATCGAGCACGTTCGGCACCGTCGCCAGCAAGGTGATGGGTACGAGCTTGTCCGGATCGTAAGGCAGGTTGCGATACAAAAGCTTGTTGAGCGTCAGCGGCGAAGGCGGGCTGACCATCAGCGTGTAGCCGTTGGGCGCGGACCGGGCGAACTGCTCGGCGCCGACATTCAAGCCGCTGATGTTTTCGACGATCACCGCCTTGCCCCATTTGCGACCGAGTTGGTCGGCGACGATGCGCGCCAGCGTGTCGGTGGTCGATCCCGCCGGAAACGGCACAATGATTCTTACCGTTTGAGACGGATAGGCATCCTGCGCACACGCCACATTCGCCCAAGCGGCGACCACGACCGCAACGATGAATATTCCAAATCTTCGCATTGGAGTGTCCGCTTCTTGTCGCCACGATGGCGCGTCTTACGCCGCGACTGTTGTTAGTCCGGATTCCCGTCGAAATGGTTTGATGATTTCTTCCTGAATCATCGCGATCTGCTCCAGGCTCGGGGCGAATTTGAACAGAAAAAGCTCGATACCCATTTCACCATAGGCCCGCAATTGATCGCGGATTTGCTCGGGCGGACCGATGCAGCCTGCGGCCATGGCCGGCGCCACCCGTCGCACAATCTTCCTCTCGTCGGCTTCGGAGCCGTCGGAAACCAGAAGCCGCATTGCGCGCGCCTTTGCATCCTCGACGGAGTCGCCGAAGGCGATGAAGGGATTGAATCCGTAGCGCACCCTGCGGCCGTAGCTCGCGGCCTTGCGATCCATCACATCGATCGAGCGCTTAAGGCTGTCCATGACGTCCGTTACGCTCTTGGCCTCCTTGTCGAAATCCAGAAACCACCAATCGCCGACCTTGGCCACCATATCAAGTCCGCGCGGGCTACGACTGGCGGTAAAAATTTCCGGCAAGTCGGGGCTCGCCGGCTTCAGCAGCAGTTGCGCGTCGTCCACCTGGTAGAACGTGCCCTGATAGGAAAACGGGGTCGAGCTCCACATGCCGCGCAGGACGTCGACAAACTCCTCGGCGCGTACGTAGCGATCGTCGTTGTCGAGCAGCGTGTCGCCGCCGAACATGCGGTGCTCTTCGACGTTCCATCCGGTCACAAGATTGATCGCCGTGCGTCCCGGCGTGAGACGATCGAGCGAGCTTGCCATCTTCGCCACCAGAGTCGGATGCCAAAGCCCGGGATGAACGGCCACCATGCTCTTGATCCGCGCCGTCCAGGAACTCACCGCTGCGGCCAGAATCCAGGCCTCGAAGTCGGCGCCGAGATGGCGCTCAGCGAACAGAATGACATCGAAGCCGGCGCGGTCCGCGGCACAGAGAATCTCCTTCGCCAGTTTGAAAGCCGGATCTACCTCGTTGGCGGGCAATGGTTTGGCGGCTTGGGCCACCGACAGTTCGATCGCCTTGGAACCGACGGTGACATGAGGGACAGGGGCGTAAAGGCCGAACTGCATCGCGCTCTTCTCCGGCGCCTTTCCCTGCTACACTAGACCGACACTCGGCCCAAGGCCAGAATGACGACCCGGAGAAGACAATGGCAAAGTTCCTGATCGAACCGCATTTCCGCCTGCAGGAATGGGTGGCCGAGGAGAAGGGATATTTCCGCGCCGAAGGTCTCGACTACGAGTTTCGCGAACTGGTGCGCTCAACCGACGGCAAAATCCACGTCAAAGGTGACAAGGTCGGCGCCTTCCAATCCTTCGAGGAAGGGCGCAAGGCGAGCGTGAGTTGCGCCTGCCACTGGACCGTGAATGTTGCCGCCTCCAACGGCCACGGCCGCATGTACACAGACGTCTATTCGGTCTCACCCGCGGGAGTCTTCGTGCCTGCGGATTCGCCGGTAAGGACGCCCGCCGACCTTGCCGACGTGCCGATCTCTGTCGGCTATCAATCCGGCAGCCATTACGCCACCGTGCAGGCGCTCGAGACCTACCTCAAGCCGGAACAGATCAATCTCAAATATGCCGACGGCATGCTGTTCGGGCGCATGGAGCAGTTGATCGAAGGCAAAGCGCCGGCCGTGAACCTATTCAGCGGTCCCTATTATTTTGCCGAGCAACTCGGCTTCCGCAAAGTGATCGACACCACCTTCATGATCGCCACCATGATCCATGGCAATCCCGATCCTGAGGATCTGCGAAAGTTTTTCCGCGCGCTGCGCAAGGCGCAGCGCGACATCGATCTGCGGCCCGAACTCTACACCCATTATTACAAGAATGAATTTCCCGACCGCTTCCATCCGATGAT
>JASHQI010000190.1 GCA_030037645.1 Xanthobacteraceae bacterium | reverse complement strand
CAAGAACCTCCGCGCCGGTAAGTTCAGGCCGGCTCCGGCCTAGCGCGAAGCCCTCCGCGCAACGCATCACGCGGCCAAAAGCGGCGGTCGGTTTGGTCTCGCCGCCGTCATCGATCACAATTCTTTTGAGGTCGTTGTCGATGTAGTTCGCGAGATGGTCTTTTAGCGTGCCAAGATCGACCTTGCAGGCACCCATCACTGCCAAAGCGTCTACGTCATCCGTCAGCGCGAGCAAGAGATGCTCCAGCGTCGTCCACTCATGCTTTCGCTGGTTGGCGTAGGCGAGGGCCCGGTTCAGCGTCGTCGAAAGCTCGGTAGAAAACACGGGACCGCTTTCGTCGGTCGGATGGGCGGAAAACGCTGGACCGCTTTGGGTGGTCGGAGGCCGAGTCGGGGTGGTGGCGCTGTTGCGAGGACCAGCCGTCTGCTCGCTGATCGAGGCTGAAAGTGTATTCCAGTCGGCCGCGCCGAATGCCTGAGCGATCAGCTCGAGGCTTTGGCTGATGGTGATGGTGAGACCCTTGGTGGCAAGAGCCGCGCGCAGGGTGTGCGCCATGGCCTTGGCGTCGCGAAAATCGCGCATGGTTTGATCCTTTGCTTGAACGACACAGGAGGTGTCAGGGCTTGCGTTGCTGACCCGGTCGTTCGGGCAAAGGGCTATGAAGGCTGCGATACGTTCACCGTACCCCGGAGGGCGCAAGCAGCAGGTCGTATCTACCTGCGAGAAAGATGGTGTGCTGGCCGGTCCGTGTCAATCACCTGTCGCGCAACCACCGATGCACTGCGATGTCTGAGTTGGATCATCTTCGACCGATCAAGTCGGCTTTGGCTACCGGCTCATGTCCGCCTCGTGGCCGAAAGCGGACCGAGCCGCAGGCCCAGATACTGAGGTCGGTCATGGCCCCGTGATTCGAATTCCAAAACTAGGAGCTTCAAATCATGTGCTATGAACTCACCGACAATGAATGGGCTGCCATCACGCCGATGCTGCTGAAAGCTCCTCCGGATGAGGCAGAATGAACGGCGTCAGCGGTCGCGTATCTTCAGCAGCCGGTCCACCATAGCGCCGGCCTCGCCGAGATAGTTTGCCGGATCGCACAGTCGCTCCAGTTCCGCGCGGTCGAGGTATTTGGTAATTTCCTTGCTCTCGGCCAAGAGGTCGGCCAGCGGCCGGCCGGTGGCAATCACCTTGCGGCAAATGTCGTAGACCAGATCGTGGGCATATTGGCGTCCGAGATGGGGGCCGAGTGCCATCATCACCGCCTCCGAGACGATCAGTCCTTTGGTCAAGTCGAGATTGGCGCGCATCTTCTTCTTGTCGACCTGCAGGCCGGTGAGCACGAACTTGGTCTGCGCCAGCGCCCCCGAGGCGAGGCAGAAGATTTCCGGCAGCACGATCCATTCGATTTCCCAGGGGCCGGTGGCACGCTCGTGATCCTCCACCATGGCGTCGAGCAGCGCCGCAACCTGCTGGCGCACCACCGCGGTGAGTGCGGTGACGTAGACCGAGGAAATCGGGTTGCGCTTTTGCGGCATGGTGCTCGATGAGCCGCGGCCTTCGTGGAACGGCTCGTAAAGCTCCTCCACTTCGGTCTGCATCATCAGCTTGATGTCGAAAGCGATCTTGCCGCAACTGCCGGTCACGAGACCCAGGAAGCAGCCGGCCTCGGCGATGCTGTCGCGTACCGTGTGCCACGCGATCGCAGGCGCGCCGAGCTTGAGCTCCTTCATCAGTTCGGCCTGGACCTCGAGGCCCCGGCCGCCGAGTGACGACAGCGTGCCGGCCGCCCCACCGAACTCGCCGACGAGAACGCGTGTGCGCAATTCCCGCAATCGCTGCTTGTGCCGATCGAACGCCGCCAAGAGCGTCGCCATCTTGTAACCGAACGTGATCGGCACGGCTTGTTGCAGGTTGCTGCGACCCGCCATCGGCGTATCGCGATACTTGCGCGCGAGAGCGGCCAACGCGTTCGCGATCGCGTCGATGTCGGCCTCGATGAGCGTCAGCGCCTCGCGAATTTGCAGCACGGTCGCGCTATCGGTGATGTCCTGGGTGGTGGCGCCCCAATGACACCACTCGCCGAGCCCGTCGTGGCACAAGGCGACGAGCTGTTGCACAACGGGCAGGACCGGATAGCCGATGCGCTCGGTCTGGGTCTTCAGCTTGCCGAGATCGATCTCGGCGGCGTTGCAATGGCGGCAGATTTCCTCCGCCGCTTGCTTTGGAATAATGCCGAGACGCGCTTGCGCCCGCGCCAGCGCCGCCTCGAAGTCGAGATATTTCTGGACGCGGCTCTCGTCGGAAAACACCCGCCGCATCGACTCGGTGGAGAAGATGTCGCGAAAAACGGCGGAGTCGATCAGCGTCGCGGGCATGGTCCGGAAGCTCCTGGAAAGGATGGGTCTAACAAAATGGATTTGCCAAGCCCACCCCCCAGAGCGCCATCGCTTCAAGTTGAACCGGCTTGGCGCTCTAGCATTTTGATGGAGCATGATCTTTTCGGAAAATCGGTATCCAATGCTTTGGATCATGCTCTAGACTGGCGGCATGATCATGCCTCCAAACGGGCAGACCGAGAGCCTCGCACTGCCTCCGCATCTGCAGGCGATCCTGGCGGCGGAATATCCGCGCTTTACCGACGCGGAGATGGCGCGACGTCGGCGCGCGATCGCGGACTTGCTCGCGGAAGGCGGGCTCGACCATCTGGTATTCTGCGGCGCCAACCGCTTCGGCTCGTCGGTGCAGTGGCTGACCGGCTGGCCGGTGACCGCCGAGGCGGTCGGCGTTTTCACGCCGGGCGAGACGGATGCGATGTTCGTGCAGCACGTCAACCACGTGCCGCTGGCGCAAAAGCTCGCGGCGCCGGCGCAAGTCGCGTGGGGTGGCGCTTCATCGATCGGCTGTGCCATCGCTGCATTGGAAAAGCGCGGCGCGCGTGACGGCCGCCTCGGCGTCGTCGGACCGATGACCTTTGAGCAGCATACAATGCTTTCTGCGCGATTCGGCGCCGTCGCCAACCTCAACCGCCGCTATCTGCAGTTGCGCCAGATCAAGTCGCCCGAGGAGATCGACTGGATGCGTATCGGCGCGGCGCTGACCGATCGCGGCGCGATCGCGCTGCGGGATGGCTTGCGGCCGGGCCTCACCGAGCGCGATCTCGCCGATCTTGTCGAGCGATCCTACATCCGCCTCGGCGGCACCAACGTCATCCATTTTTTCGGCGTCACCGCGATGGCCGCGCCGGGCCTCGGCGTGCCGCCGCAGTTTGTGGCGAACCGCAAGGTCGAGCGCGGCGACGTCGTCGTCACCGAGATCAGCGCCGCGTTCTGGGAACATCCAGGCCAGGTGCTGCGCAGCTTCACGGTGGACTCGAATCCGTCAGAACTGTTTCGCGATCTGCATGCGGTCGCCGATGCCGCCTTCGATGCGGTCGCAGCGGTGCTCAAGGACGGCGCCACGCCACAACAAGTGATCGATGCCGCAAGCGTCATCGAAGCCGCCGGGTTCACCATCATCGACGACCTGTTGCACGGCTATGGCGGCGGCTATCTTCCGCCCATCCTGGGCTCACGCAGCCGGCCGAGCGCGCATGTCCCCGACGAGCCGTTTCGCGCTGGAATGGTGGTGGTCATCCAGCCCAATGTCGTGACACGCGACGGCAAAGCCGGCGTGCAAACCGGCGAAATGGTACTCGTCACCGCAACCGGGATCGAGCCGTTCCACAATATGCCGCGGGGGTTTTTGTCGGTATGACCGGGCGTTATTCGGCGGCGCGGCCCGCCGCGGCGACGGCACGGCGCGCCCAATAATCGGCGCTCTGCTTCGAATGCTCGGCGGCTTCCGCGGTCTCGAAACCCGGCGCCATCGATGCCTCGGTGCCGGCCATGATCTGGTGATGTTCGATATTGAGCGTGCGCAGCCAGCGCTGCTGCCCCATCGTCAGGGCGATAAAATAGCCGATTTCGACCAGCTCCGGCTCGCTGAAGTGCTTTTTGAGCCGCACCCAGAATGCGTCGTCGACGGGCAGATCCCAGGTGATCGCCTCGGCGTAGGAGAGCGCCGCTTTCTGGCGCGCGTCGTAACGCGGCGAGGATTCGAAATTGATCAGATCGCGGTAGTCGTCCTCAACGACGCCGTGCGATGCCGCTTTCATCGAGCGTTGGTTGCCGCAATACTCGCATTTCACCGAGCGCGAGACGTAGACCCGGCACAGTTCCTTGATGTCGTGGTCGGCTACGCCGTTCTTGAATACGTCGCGCCATGAATTGGCGAACGACCAGAACACGGCGGGCACATGCGCGCGGACGGCCTGGCTTTCCGGACGCGGCGCGCCCTCGCGGGCACAGCGCTCGAACTCGGCAAGCATGGCCCGATCGGTAACCGTCGCCGGATCGACGTAGCTGATGTAAGGCTTGCTCATGGGTGCTTTCTCCGAAAGCCGTGCGGTCATCGCCGCTTGTCATTAACAGTGTACTACAGTCTTCCATCGAAATCGGTAGGTGCGAATTGCCACGCCGTTCGACGTCTATCAATGCGCGAAAACCCTTCTGCCATGCGCTCTGGCACCGGAGATGTCCGCACGCGGAATACGCGCGGCTGAATTTTTGTAAAGGATATCTCTTCACTTCGAGCAAACCGATATACGCACCGTAAAGAATGCAACTTCAAGCAATCTTCAGCATAGGCCCAGAACGCCCCGTAGTTTCACCAAATCAATACCACCGACGCACCATTACTGCCTGCGACCAACGAAGAATTTCGACGGCGTCATCAGGGGCCCGATGTGCGTACCAGCACCATTGTCATGATTGCCTTTGCAGTCCTGTTTGGAGTGCTTGCGGTATTCCTGGCGCAGACCTGGATCAACAATCAGGCCAATCAGCGCATGAAGAGCCTGGAAGCGCAGCATAACGCCGCGCCGCCGGAACGCACGATCGTCGTCGCTACCAAAGCGTTGCGGTTTGGCGACGTGCTGAGCGCGAGCTCTCTGCGCGAGGTGCCATGGCCGCAGAATGCGCTGCCGGCCGGAGCGTTTGGCAAGATCGCCGATCTCACCTCGACCAAACGCGTCGTGCTGACGCCAATCGATCCGAATGAAGCGGTTCTCGCCGCCGAAATTACCGGTCCCGGCCAGCGCGCCACGCTGTCGGCAATGCTTGCTGGCGGTATGAAAGCAGTCACCATCCGCGTCAACGATGTTGAAGGTGTCGCCGGTTTTGTGTTGCCCGGGGACCATGTCGACGTCCTGCTCACTCGACACGGCGAGAAGAACATGGCGGCCACTGATGTCGTCGTTCAGGACGCCCCTGTGCTGGCGATCGATCAGCTTGCCGATCAGCGCACCGAGAAGCCCTCGGTCGTCAAGGCAGTAACACTGGAGGTCAACGAGACGGACGGACAGAAGATCGCGCTCGCGGCGACGGCTGGGACGCTTTCACTTCTGCTGCGCAAGGCCGGTGAAGTGATCGACGAGAGTACGCGCCGCGTCACGCTTGCGGACCTCGGCCGGCCGTCGACGCCGCAGCCGGATGCGCGCTTCGTCACCATTGGCGTCATCCGCCCCGGTCAAGATCAAGCCAAGCGATACGAATACACCGTGCCGGTCGAGGGCGTCGGCACGCGTTCAGCGGCACTTTCAGAAGCTGAACCGGTGCGCAACTGAAGAGCGACGCGAGCAGTACAGAGACGGAGCGAAGTGAAATTCAAGTTTTGGGGACAACCAACAGCGGCGGGGAGGCCGACGTGAACAGCCAGTACCAAGTGACCAACGACATCGTCAATGAAAGACCGCGAAATTTGAACGGCAGCACCGGGATCGGAGCAGTATTGCAGCGCGTCCGTCCCCGCCTCGTGCTTGCGACGATCATCATGACAACACTTGCGCTTGCGCCTGCTGTGTCGCGGGCCGATCAAAGAATCGCGCTTGTGAACGCGACGCACACCGCGACGGCGAGGGTGACCATCGGCGAATCGCAGGACGTTCGCACCGACCAAAGTTTCTCCGACATCGTTGTCGGCGATCCGAATATCGCCGACGTCGATCCTTTGACCGATCATGCACTGTCCATCCTCGGCAAGAAGATCGGCATCACCAGGGTCACCGTTTACGACGTGAACAAAAAGCCTGTCGGCATATTCGATGTCGAGGTGTCTTATGACGTCGTCCGACTGGGCGAGGCGATTGCGCGGATTTCCGGAGGCGGCATCAGAGTGTCCTCGGTCGACGGCCGTATCATGTTGAGCGGCTCGGTGCCGGACGCCGTCACGCTCGACAAGGCGGTGACCTTGGCGCGCCAGTTCGCTCCGGACATCATCAATGCGGTGCAGGTGACGCAGCCGCAGCAGGTGATGCTGGAGGTGCGCTTCATCGAAGCGTCGCGCCAGGCCGGCCGCGACCTTGGCGTGCAGTGGAACATGTTCGGCGCCAAGGGCCTGGCCAATGTCGGCGACCAAGTTTCGGCGAACCAGTTACCGGTGACCGGGCAGGGCCTCAATGTCGCTCCGAATGCGCTCACGGTTTCGCCGCTTGTTTCCGGCGGCGTGCTCTCCGGTGCGGCGCCGTTCGGCTTTTTTGTCAGCCAAATCTTCAGCGGAAAAACTTCACTCACAGCCTCGATCGACGCGCTCGAGCAGAAGGGCCTGGTCCGCGACTTGGCGCAGCCCAATCTGGTCACTCTTTCGGGCGAGACCGCGAGCTTCCTCGCCGGTGGCGAGTACCCCATTCCGGTTCCCGGCGCGCTCGGAGCCGTCACCGTCGACTACAAGAAGTACGGCGTCGGTCTCGCCTTCACGCCGACCGTGCTCAATAACGGGCTGATCAATCTTGTCGTCAAGCCGAATGTGAGCCAGCTCGATCCGGCGAATTCGGTGTCGGTGGCCAATGGTATCTCGGTGCCGGCGCTGACCGTACGCGAGGCCTCGACGACGATGGAATTGCGGGATGGCCAGAGCTTCATGCTCGGCGGGTTGTTGCAAAATACCAGCCAAACCAATCAGGATCAGTTGCCGTGGCTGGGCGACGTTCCGGTGCTCGGCACGCTATTCCGCAGCGCGGCGTATCAGAAAAACGAGACCGATCTCGTCATCGTCGTGACGCCTCACATCGTTCGGCCGTTGCCGCCGGAGGCCAGCATTCACACGCCGCTCGACAACACGCTACCCGGCAACGACGTCGACTTCTTCCTGATGGGGCAGGCGGAAGTCAGTCCGGCGCTCGCCAGGCTCGCGGTCGGCGCGATCAACCGGCCCTATGTCGGCCACATCCTCGACCTGCCGAAGAATGGAGGCGTCTATGTCACGGCTAAGGATTGAGTGCGTCGCACGGGCCGTGGCCGCCGCCACGGCACTCGGCGCCTTGCTGGTCGGTTGCTCTGATCCCGGCCTTTATCTCGACCGTCGCGATACCATCGCGCTCAGCGGCGGCGACGCAGTGGATGCGAATATGGTCGAGCAAATGGTTGATCCCTGGCCGCGCTACAGCAACAACAACAATATCGCGTTCAATGGCGAGCGGATGCAGCGCGCGGTGAATTGTTATCGTGAGGACAAGGTCACTCCGCCCGTCGATCTCGATCCGACGGATGACTCTTCCTCCTCGTCATCTTCCGCACCGTCGGCACCGCCGGTGGCAGCGGCGACATCGTGCGGCGATCAATCCAGCTTTGGCGGCGCTCAACCGGAAATCGCTCCTACGCTGGGAAGCACGGCGGCCAAATGATTGCCCGCATATTCGCAATGCGAGTTTGAATGATGCGTATCGGCCGACCCGCAATCGTTTCGGTTCAGACAAAGGTGGTCGTATTGACCGCCGATGCCGGGTTCGAAGAATGTGTTCGCGCCACGTTCGGCGCCAGCGCACAAGTTGGTCTCGATGTCGTGCGGGGAAAGTTGGCCGGTCGCGACGGCTCCATTGACGTGTCCGGCGCCACCGTGGTGGTCGCCGACGTCGATGCAAACGATGCCGGCGAACTGCAATCGCTCGAGCGCATCATGACGCGGATCGGCAATTGGCCGCCGCTGGTCGTAGTGACGCAAAGCTTTGATGGCGGCGTCGCGCGGCGTTTGATGCAGATGCGGGTGGCCGATTGTCTGGTCAAGCCGGTGTCGCCGGTCGAGCTGGTCCGAACCTGCGCGCGCGTCGCCAAGGCACCGGCCGATGCGGAGACCGCGGAAGCGCAGATATTCACGTTTTTGCCGGCCGTCGGTGGCGCCGGCGTGACGACGCTCGCGGTGCAGACCGCCATGCTGCTGCTGAACAGCGGAGCACAGGGAAAAACCGCGACGTGCCTCGTCGATCTGGATTTTCAGCACGGCGCGTGCGCCGACTATCTCGATATTGAGCCGCGCCTCAATATCGGCGAAATCGAGCCGCGTCCGGAGCGGCTCGATCGGCAATTGCTCGAAGTGATGTTGTCGCATCATCCGTCCGGCCTCGCCGTGGTCGCGGCGCCGAATCGACCGGCAGAAATGCGCTCGTTCGATCCGGACGTCGTGACGCGCCTTCTCGATCTTGTGTCGTCGCATTTTGACTACGTCGTGTTCGACATGCCGCGGACCTGGTTTTCTTGGACCGACAGCGTACTGCTCGGCTCCAATAGATTGTTCATCGTCAGCGAGACGACGGTTCCGGGCCTGCGCCACGCCAAGCAACTCGTCGATGCCATCCGCGAGCGCCTCGGCGACGGCCCCCAGCCGCAGGTCATCATCAACCGCTTCGTGCAAAAGCTGTTCTCCTCGGGCCTGCGTCGCAGCGATATCGAGCAGGCGATCGGCGACTCGTTCCTGGCATGCGTGCCGAACGATTACGCGCTTGTTCGTGAAGCCATCGACCGCGGTGTTCCGCTCGAGGAGGTCAAGAAGGGCAACAAGATCACGCTTCAGTTGAAGAAGCTGGTCATCCCCCAAAATGCCGGCAAGGCTGCGAAGCAAACCGCGGATGCCGGCAAGAAGCTCAATCTTTCTTGGGCGCGTTCGTAGGGTCGAGAATGATTGCCGACGTCGGACGTTCTTCGCTCATTCCCGGCAAAGCTCGCATCCCGCTTCGGGTCCGCGCTTGCGCAAAGGCGAGCGAATTCTAAAGGCAGCGAAATGTCTAGCCGCTTTTCAATGCGCCGTGTTGCCGCCGCGGATCCGGTTCCGGCGCCGACAGAGAGTGTACCGGAAAGCGTCTCGTGGAGCATATTCCCCGAGGCCGCCACCGAGCCCGTCGCACCCCCCGTCGCCAACCCGCTCCTGACCGAAAAGCTGCTTGACGCCAAAGTGCGCCTGCACCGCCGGCTGATCGAAGAGATCAATCTGTCGGCGCTGGAGAAGCTGCCGGAAGACGAAATGCGCGGCCACGTTCAGCAGTTGGTGTCGCAATACGTTCTGGCTGAACGACTGGCGCTCAATACCCAGGAGCTCAACGACTTCGTCTCGGAAATTCTCGACGAAATGACGGGCCTCGGTCCGCTCGAGCCGCTGCTCAAGGACCAGTCGGTCAATGATATTCTGATCAACGGCCACGAATGCGTCTATGTCGAGCGTCATGGCGTGCTGGAGCCCACCGGCGTGCGCTTCAAGGACGAGGCGCATCTGCTGCGCATCATCAACAAAATCGTTTCGGCGGTTGGCCGTCGGGTCGATGAATCGCATCCGATGTGCGACGCCCGCCTGATGGACGGCTCGCGCGTCAATGTGGCGGTGCGGCCGGTGGCCATCGATGGGCCGCTGATGTCGATCCGCAAATTCTCCAAGAAACCGTTCAACCTGAACAAGCTGGTCGAAGTCGGCGCGCTGCGCCCGCCAATGGCCGACTTGCTCGCGGCAGCGGTCAAGGCGCGCGTGACGCTGATCGTTTCCGGCGGCACCGGCTCCGGCAAGACGACGATGCTCAATGCGCTCTCCGCCTTCATCTCCGAGAAGGAGCGCCTGCTCACCATCGAGGACGCCGCTGAACTGCAATTGCAACAGCCGCATGTCGGCCGCATGGAGACTCGTCCGCCGAGCATCGAGGGCAAGGGCGAAATTCGTCAGCGCGACCTCGTCAAGAACGCGCTGCGCATGCGGCCGGACCGCGTGATCCTCGGCGAGTGCCGCGGCGAAGAAGCCTTCGACATGCTGCAAGCCATGAATACGGGCCATGAGGGCTCGATGGCGACCATCCACGCGAATACGCCGCGCGACGCCATTTCGCGGCTTGAACAGATGATCGGCATGGCGGGGCTGCCGATGACGGTTGCATCGATCCGCGGCCAGATCGCCGCAGCCATTCGGGTGATCGTGCAACTGTCGCGGCTGTCCGACGGCAAGCGCCGCGTGATGAGCATCGCCGAAATCACCGGGCTCGAAGGTGACATCGTGCAGATGCAGGAGATCTACAAGTTTGTGCGCACCGGGACGGCGCCTGATGGCGCCGTTCAAGGCCACTTCCAGGCCACCGGTGTGCGGCCGCGCTTCCTGACCGATCTCGTCGCCATGGGCATAAAGATTCCCGGCAGCTATTTCGATCCCTCGCAGCCGCTCTGATCATGTTTGATTTCAATCCCATCTATCTGGTCTGGCTGTTTGTCGCGATTTCGACGGTGCTGGCCTTCGAAGCGATCTATCTCACGTGCTTCTCCGCCGCGTCCTATCGCAGCAAGATCAACCGGCGTCTGATGCTTTCGAAGGATCGAACGGATCGCGAAAGTGTCCTGATCGAGTTGCGGCGCGAGCGCGGTCTGACCGCGGGCGGCGATTATCGACTCGGCCTGGTCGCGCTCAATCGGCTGTTTCTGCAATCAGGACTCACGATCGGCTTCCCGCGATTTATCGTTATCGTGATGATCGCGAGCCTGCTTGCTTTCGCAGTCACCTGGGTGTTCCACCACAGCATTGTCGATGCCGCGCTTGTCGCGCTGTTGTGCGCGACGATCGTGCCGATTCTTGCCTTGCACATGTTGCGGGCACGGCGCCAGAAGAAGTTCGGCGCGCAGTTTCCGGACGCGCTGGATATCGTGGTGCGCAGCTTGCGCGCCGGTCACCCGGTGCCGATTGCCATCGCCATGGTCGGGCGCGAAATGCCCGATCCGATGGGCAGCGAATTCGGCGTCGTATCCGACGAGGTGACCTACGGCGCCGATCTGGAAACAGCGATGCGCAATCTCTACTCCCGCATCGGCTCCGACGATTTGCCGCTGTTCGTCACCGCAATTGCCATCCAGGGATCGACCGGCGGCAATCTCGGCGAAATCCTGGAAAATCTGTCAGGCGTTATTCGCGACCGCTTCAAGATGCGGCGGAAGATTCGGGCGCTTGCCTCCGAAGCGCGTGCCTCGGCAATGATCCTTTCGGCACTGCCGATCGGGATGTTCCTGATCGTCCAGCTCGTCGCTCCCGATTTTTACGGCTCGATCTGGCACGAGCATCTGACCAAGGTTCTGCTGTTCTCGGCGGCCGGCTGGATGAGTGTCGGCAATCTGGTCATGTTCAAAATGGTGAACTTCAAGATCTAATCCATGAATGCGAGCGGAACTTTTAGTCTCTTCGGCGACGGTGCGGCGCTAATGCTCAGCGTCCTGGTGTTTCTTGCCGCCGGCACGCTAGCCTTCGCCGTTATGATCGGCGTGCGCGCGCGCGAGGCGGTGCGCCGCCGCGCGTCGCGCGTCGGTATCGACGAGGCCTCATCGAGCGGCGTGCGCTCGCTGCGATATTCCGGACTGCGCGCCGCACAGAAACTCATCGACTATGCGACCAAACATTATTCGTCGGTCGAAAGCACTGACGTCAAATTGCTGCGCCGCCGTCTCGTGCAAGCCGGTATCTACGAGCCCCACGCGGCGGCGTATTTCTTTCTCGCCCGGATAACGCTGGCCGTCGGTTTTGCTTGTGCTGTATTTTTCGCCCTTCCGATGTTTCGGTTGCACAGCCAAAGCTCTTTTTGGCTTTTCATCATGACCGGCGGGGTTTTGGGATATCTGACGCCAAGCTTTTATCTCGACCGCCGCATCGAGGCGAAACGGATGGAGCACCAGGCCGGATTCCCGGATTTCATGGACCTGTTGGTCGTCTGTGCTGACGCAGGCTTGAGCATGGAGGCCTCTCTCGATCGGATTGGCCGCGAGCTTGGCGATTCCTATCCGTCGCTGGCGGCCAATATCCACATGGCCAATCTCGAAATTCGCGCCGGTCGCACCATGACCGAGGCGCTCGATCATCTCGGCGACCGGCTCGGCCTCGAAGAGGCGCGCTCGTTCGCCACGCTCATTCAGCAGTCGGATGAGCTCGGCTCCAGCATCAGCGACGCCTTGCGCGTCTATAGCGACGACATGCGCCACAAACGGCTGTCGCGCGCCGAGGAGAAGGCTTACAGCCTGCCCGCCAAGCTCGCGCTGCCGATGATGGTCTGCATTTTCCCGGTGCTGTTCGTGGTGATTCTCTGCCCGGTCATCGTGCGGTTGGCGACCGGCAACTGGTGAGCCCCTCGTCCTCCAGGGCTAGCTGCGGCCGTCCTTGAGCCCGCCCCGATCAACCCATTCGGAGACCCCCAGGGCGTTATGCGTGAACGAATCTTGGTGGAGCATGATCTTTTCGGAAGACCGGCATCCACCCTCGGATCAAGTCCGAGGGCAGGCTTTTCCGGATCATGCTCTAAGTGCAAGGATTTCCTTAACCATCGTCGCCTAGCTTTGGGCGTCCGGCCCAATTGGGCGCTTTGGCCTCGCATCAGTGCGGAATGACCGGGCGTCGTGATCCGGAGCGCGTTGATGAGAAGCCGAATAGCGCCGACCCTGGTCGTCGTGGCGGGCTGCCTGACGTGGTTGGGCGGCTGCTCGACGTCGACCAAACTCAGCGATCTGTGGACGCCTAAAACTGCTGCTGAACCGAGCACGCCTGCGGCAGATAGCAGCAGCGACACTACCGGCACCGTGGTGACGCAACCGGCCGAGCAGCCGGCGAGCAACCAGCCGGTTGCCGAATTATCGAGCCCTGGCCTCCTCGGCGACGACCCTCACGACGACCTGCAACTCGCCAAAAAATATTTCCGCAGCAACAATTTCGGCCTCGCCGAACGTAGCTTCCGCAGCGTCGTGGAGAAACATCCGAATGATGCCGAGGCCTGGGTCGGACTCGCGGCGTCCTACGATCGGCTGCGGCGCTTTGATCTCGCCGACCGCGCATACTCCGAAGCCATCAAAATTATCGGTCCGACGCCGGAAATCCTCAACAATGAGGGATTCTCTTATATGTTGCGCGGCGACTACGCGCGGGCGCACAAGACGCTGGAACAAGCTCAGGCCAAGGATCCCGCCAACCCCTATGTCCAGGCCAATCTGCAATTGCTCGAAGAAGCCTACCACGACGGCAAAGCGGTGCAGTAACAGCGTGCGCCGTCTATATCTTGATGGCGAGTGCCGCGGCATCTTAACCCAGAAGACGACGATCTGATCGGTGGCAACGCGAATTGCAGCGCTGCCCACTTTCACCACCGCTCGCCGTTTTAGGCGACGTCAGACGAAAGTGAGATCGACATCTCAATTGCCACCCGCCTCAACTTGATTGTCTTATGTGGTGAATGTGCGAATATTCCGCCGGGTTCAGCGGCCTATCGATTATCGTCAATCGATCCGCCATCGATTGGACAAGCGTCAGGCATGGAGTGGAGGAAGCGGAGAAATGTCAGCGCGCAAAACCATATTTGGAATATCGCGCCGCACGCTGTTGAAGGCGGGCGCGGCGATCGGCATGCTTCCTGCGGCACGGGCGCTGGCACAATCCTCGGGGCTGCGCATAGGCTTCCTCACCGTTCTTACCGGCCCGCTGGCCGCCGGTGGTCAGCAGCAGGTGGAAGGCGCAACATTTTTCCTCAATGAACGCAATGGCACGATTGCGGGCCGTAAAGTCGACCTCATCACGCAAGACACCGCCGGCAGCCCGGCGCTGGCCAAGACGAAGACTCAGGAGTTGGTCGAGCGCTACAACGTTCCGGTGATGATCGGTCCGCTGGCAACCAACGAAGCGTTGGCGATGGATGAATATGTTCGCCAGACCAAAGTGCCGCTGATTACCACCACCTCGGCCGCCACCGTCGACCTGAGGAGCCGTGCACCGAATCCTTACGTTCTTCATGCTTTCGGCACTGCGCCCCAAGTGACCTATCCGCTGGGCGATTACGCCGCCAAGACGCTCGGCTACAAGAAGATCGCCATTGTCGCCGAGGATTTCACCTACGGTCACGAGGGCGCCGGCGGTTTTCAACTCGCGTTCGAAGCGGCGGGTGGAAAGATCGTCCAGAAACTCTGGCCGCCGCTCAACGCGCCCGAATACGGCGCCTATCTGGCGCAGATCAAGCCGGACGTGGACGCGATCTACACCGGCTTTGCCGGCTCAAATCCGCTGCGCTTTCTCAAGGCGTTCGCCGAATTCGGCCTGAAGGGCAAGGTCGCCGTGCTTGGCAACACCACCATGACCGACGAGGGGATTCTCAAGGTCATGGGCGATGAAGCGCTCGGCGTGTATAGCGCCGGCTGGTACGCCGCGGGGCTCGACACGCCGGACAACAAAAAATTCGTCGCCGGCATCAACGCGGCGTATCACCACGATCCCGGCTTCTATACTGCCGGTCCCTATACCGCGCTGCTCATTATCGAGCAGGCGCTCAAGACCACCGGCGGCAAGACCGACGATGCGGTGGCCTTCCTCAAGGCGATGCGCGAGGTGCGCCTCACCCATGGTCCGATCGGTCCGGTGCGGCTCGACGAATACGGCACACCGATTCTCGACATCTACATCCGCAAGGTGGCGCGTGTGAACGGCAAGCTGACCAATACCATCATCAAGACCTATCCGCAGGTCAGTCAGTTTTGGACCTACGATCCCAAAAAATTCGTCCAGCAGCCGGTATTTTCGCGCGACTTCCCGCCGAGCAAATATCTCGAATAGGCGCGTCCGAGGTGCGGGCTTGCATGGCGTGCCTTACGTTGCAATATGACCCATGGGATCGGGCACCGGTTGCAGCGGATGGAAAGGATTTATGTTCGAATCGTTCAAAAAGTTCGTCGGGGAGTTCGTAGACGGCGAAAAGCATCCGAGCCAATTCGGGGATGAAGATTACCGGCTCGCTGCTGCGGCGCTGCTTGTCCACGCTGCCGCAATCGACGGCGAGATATCGCAGAGCGAGCGCAGCAAGCTCCATACCGTAATCAAGGCGCGCTTCAATCTCGACGAAGCCGCAACTGCCGAGTTGATCGACAAGGCCACTGCAGCCGAGCACGAATCGGTCGACCTTTATCATTTCACCCATTTGCTCAATCGTGTGCTCGACGAGGAAGGCCGCGCCAAGGTGGTCGAGATGATGTGGGAGATCGTTTACGCGGACGGCCACCGCGACGAGCTTGAGGACAACCTGCTCTGGCGCGCGGCCGATCTTCTCGGCGTTCCTACGCGAGAGCGCATCGAGCTGCGCCGCCGCGTTGGCGGCGATGACGCCGATTCCGGTGGCGGAAAATGAAACCGATTACGCTGATCACCGGCGCCTCCGCCGGCATCGGCACCGAATTCGCGCGCGTGTTCGCCGCGCACGGGCATGATTTGGTCCTGGTGGCGCGGCGCGAGAGCCTGCTCACGGCGCTTGCCGACGAGATCGCGGCGACCGGCCGGCCGCGGCCGATCGTATTGGCGATGGATCTCGGCCAGCGCGACGCCGTGCCAAAATTAGCCGCGGCGCTGGCGTCGCGCGGCGTCGAGCCGGCGATCGTGGTCAACAATGCCGGCTTCGGGCTGGTTGGGCCTGCCGCAGAGATCGATCGCGGCCAGCAGCTTGCCATGATCGATCTCGACGTGCGCGCTCTCACCGAATTATCGCTCGCCTTTGTCGACAGCCTTGCGCGGCACCGCGGCGGCATTCTCAACGTTGCGTCGATCTCCGCCTTCCTGCCCGGCCCCGGCATGGCCGTGTATTACGCCAGCAAGGCCTATGTGGTGTCGTTCAGCGAGGCCTTGCACAGCGAGCTGTCGAATCTCGGCATCAAGGTCACGGCGCTCTGTCCGGGGCCGGTCGCCACCGAATTCCAGGCCCGCGCCGGGCTGCGGCGCGGCGGCGCTGCGCAAAAGGGGCTATTGTCGCTGCCGGCGCGGCGCGTGGCCGAGGTCGGCTACGACGGCTTTATGTGCGGCAAGCGCGTGGTGATCGCCGGGTTAGGCAACCGAATTGCCATGTTCTTCACCCGGCTGATGCCGCATGCGCTGCTTTTGCCGATCGTCAGAAAGCAAATGCGGGATGCGCGCGGCAATTCCTGAACTTCGCGCGCCGCGCTTTGAATCCGGCTTTGAAAGCTATAGGAGTTTGTGGGCGCCCGATTCGCTTGGTCATGCAACAACCCATCCTGATCGTTCTGCACCAGGAGCATTCCACGCCGGGGCGCGTCGGCTATGCGCTGCAGCAGCTTGGCTATCCGCTCGATGTGCGCCGGCCGCGGTTCGGCGATCCGCTTCCGGCGACCATGGCCGAACATTTCGCCGCCATCATCTTTGGCGGTCCGATGAGCGCCAACGATGAGGATGACTTCATTCGCAGCGAGATCGATTGGATCGCCGTCCCGGTGAGGGAGAATAGGCCGTTCCTCGGCATCTGCCTCGGCGCGCAGATGTGTGCGCGGGCGCTTGGCGGCAAGGTTTTCCGTCATCCGGAAGGCCGCGCCGAAATCGGCTATTATCCGATCCGTCCAACCGCTGCCGGCTTATCGGTCGTCGAGAAATGGCCGGAACGCGTCTATCAGTGGCACCGCGAGGGATTCGAATTGCCGCCTGGTGCCGAGCTGTTGGCCGAAGGCGATATGTTCGAGGTGCAGGCGATCCGTTACGGCGCGGCCTATGCGCTGCAGTTTCATCCCGACGTCACGCATGCCATGATGCACAAATGGACCACGCGCGGCCAGGATCGCATGGAGCTGCCGGGCGCCCGCCCGCGCCACACCCATTTTGCCGATCGCGCGGTTTACGATTACACGGCGCGCGCCTGGCTCAGCGTTTTCCTCGAGCGCTGGCTCGCATGCGCCGCAAAACCGGCTACATTCCTCGACCATTCTTGATGTCGACCAGCGCGATTTGATTGACCCCGCTGCACGCCAAAGCCAGATGATGGCCGTCCGGGGTCGGCATCATATTGCGCACCACTCCGCCGCCGCCAGGAATGGCCCAGGTCTGAAACCGCTCGGTCTTTGGGTCGAACCTCACCAGTGCGTTGGGCTGCAAGCCGGATTCGACATACCAGACGATGTCGTCGAGCACGGTAATTCCATAGGGCAGTGTGCGTGGCCCGCCGGGTGAGGGATATTCTGTCACCATGCCGGTCTTCGGATCGAGCTTGCCCAGGCGGCCGCGCGAGTAATCGCCGTACCAAACGATGCCGTCGCTGGTGATCGCAATGCGGCGCGGACGACTGCCGCTGTCCGGCAGCGGATATTCTTTGATCGCCATTGTCTTGCGGTCGATGCGCCCAATCTTATTGGTGCCGAACATGTCGAAATAGATGGTGTCGCCGTCGGGCGAAAATACCATGCCATAGGGCTGCGATTTCGGCGTCGGCATGGTGACCAGCTTGATCTCGCCGGTCTTGGGGTTAAGCCGGCCGACCATGTTGGCATTCTGCAAGGTGAACCACAGGATGCCGTCCTTATCGAACAGCGGCGTGTGCGGGTCGCGCGCGGCCGGATCGGGCATCTTGTATTCGGTGATGGCGCCGGTCTTGGGATCGAGCTTTCCTACATAGCCGGCAAAATTCGCGGTGAACCAGATATTGCCGTGCTTGTCGTAGGTCAGGCCGTGCGGGCCTGAGAACGGCGTCGTCAGCGTATATTCTTTTATAGTTCCGGTCGCGGGATCGAGCCTGCCGAGCTTGCTTGACATATTGCCGGTGTACCAGATGGCGCCGTCCGGCGTGGCCAGCGGGTCGTGCGGTCGAGAACCGGGCGTCGGCACCTGCCATTCCTTGAATGAGACCTGCACCGGCCCCGCGATGATGACCGGCGCCGGCTTCGTCTTGCCCGGAAAGTTTTTGATCAAATATGCGATCACCATTTCCTTCTGGGACGGCGACAATGGCGCGCCGGCGGATACCATCATGTTGACGACGTTGCGCCATTCTTGCGGCAAATAGTCGGAATGAACGACACGGCGCAGATCGTGACAAGCCACGCATGTGGTCTCGACGATCTGTTTGGCGTCGCCATCCGG
>JASHQI010000189.1 GCA_030037645.1 Xanthobacteraceae bacterium | reverse complement strand
CCGGCTTGAGCGCACGGATCGTTACGCCGCCGAATTGCTGCGCGTAATACTGGAAAGTCCTGCCGTTCCAGAATTCACCGTCGCCGACGCAGTTGATGCCGATCTGAATCTGCTTTCTGACGACCTCGGCCACCTGCCGGGTGGGGTCGGCGTCATCTCCACCGGTTGCCGACAGCGGCGGCAGCCTGCCGGCATGGGAGGTTCTGATCGAGGTTTCGCTGCGTCGCATGCCCGATCCTACCGCATGGCTGGCAGCAGCGACAGATTGCACACCCTTTTCCTCAAACCCATCAGGCGCTAAAGGACGGGCCGCGCCCCTTTAAGACGGCGAGGAGTCATTCGGGATGGCCAAGCCCCGCACGCTGTACGACAAAATCTGGCAAGACCATCTGGTCGACGAGCAGCCGGACGGCACCTGCCTGATCTATATCGATCGCCATCTCGTGCATGAGGTGACGAGCCCGCAGGCTTTCGAAGGCTTGCGGCTCTCGCACCGCAAGGTGCGCGCGCCGGACAAGACGTTGTGCGTCGTCGATCACAACGTGCCGACCACGGATCGCCGGCAGAAGAACCCGGACCCCGAGAGCGAAGCGCAAATCGCCTACCTCGCGGAGAACGTCAAATACTTCGGGCTGGAATATTTCGACGAGTTCGACAAGCGCCAGGGCATCGTCCACATCATCGGCCCGGAGCAGGGTTTCACCTTGCCCGGCGTGACGCTGGTGTGCGGCGACAGCCATACCGCGACGCACGGCGCCTTCGGGGCGCTCGCCTACGGCATCGGCACCTCGGAAGTCGAGCACGTGCTGGCGACGCAGACGCTGATCCAGACCAAATCGAAAAACATGCGCGCCGTGGTCGACGGCAAGCTGCCGCCGGGCGTTACGGCCAAAGACATCATCCTCGCCATCATCGGCGAGATCGGCACCGCGGGCGGTACCGGCTACGCGCTGGAATATGCCGGCGAGGCCATTCGCTCGCTGTCGATGGAAGGCCGCATGACGGTGTGCAACATGTCGGTCGAGGCCGGCGCCAAGGCCGGCTTCATCGCGCCCGACGAAAAAGCCTACGCGTATCTGAAGGACCGCCCCAAGTCGCCCAAGGGCAAGGCCTGGGACGAGGCCGTCCGCTATTGGGAGACTCTCCGCTCCGACGATGGCGCGCATTTCGATCGCGAGATCAAGCTCGATGCTGCAAAACTGCCGCCGCTGGTGACCTGGGGCACCAGCCCCGAGCAGGTGGTGTCGGTGACCGGCCGCGTGCCGCGGCTTGAAGACGTGACGGACGACAAGAAGCGCGAGGCCACCGAACGGGCGTTGGCCTATATGGGCCTCAAGGGCGGCGAGAAGATTGCCGACATCGCGCTTGACCGCGTCTTCATCGGGTCCTGCACCAATGCGCGGATCGAGGATTTGCGCGCGGCCGCCAAGATCGTCGACGGCAAGAAGGTGCATGCCGGCATCAACGCCATGATCGTGCCGGGCTCGGGCCTGGTCAAAGAGCAGGCCGAAGCCGAGGGGCTGGACCAGATTTTTCTGAAAGCAGGCTTCGAATGGCGCGAGCCCGGCTGCTCGATGTGCCTTGCCATGAATCCCGACAAACTGGCGCCGGGCGAACGCTGCGCCTCAACGTCGAACCGCAATTTCGAGGGCCGCCAAGGCTACAAGGGCCGCACGCACCTCGTCTCGCCGGTCATGGCCGCCGCCGCGGCGATCGCGGGCCATTTCGTCGATGTGCGGGAGTGGAAGTAAGATCGATGCGTGTAGGGGCGGGTCTAAGACCCGCCCCTACAAAGTTTCGCCCCTACGACGGGTCGCCACGCGTCAGCCCCTTACCCACCAGCACCGCATTTCCGGAAACAGCACCGTGCCGCTCGGCCGGTGTTGCAGCTCGTACCAGTCGACGCAGCGCCGATAGAGCAATGGCCGCGGATGGATTTCGATGCGCGGACGCACGTGGCGCAAAGCCGGGCGATAAACCCCACTCTGCACGGCTTGCGCCATTGAGGGCTGGGCTGTGCCGAGGAACGCAACGAGCAAGAGCGCGACGGCGGCGACCGGCATCAAAACCCTCATTTGATGGTCCTCGCTCTGACATTCCCTCATCGCCTTGCGCCGACCCTCCCGTATCCGACCGCGCCGGTCAACCGCTACCGACACGATCCGCAATTTGCGCTAGAAAATACCATGGCCGCCCTCGCACCCGATCCGCCCGCCTTGCGGCGAGCAAAGGCGCCCTCGCTCGCCGAGCTTGAGATTTTGGCCGGCGAAGTGCTGCGGAATTTGCCCAAGCGGTTTCGCGATCTATGCACTGACGTTGTCATCCAAGTGGACGATTTCCCGAGTCGCGAGGTGCTGCGAGCGATGCGGGCCACAAGCGAGTTCGACTTGCTCGGCCTGTTCCAGGGGGTCGGCCTGCCGTTTCGTGCGGAGAGCACGCCGGTCAGAATGCCGAACATGATTTGGCTCTATCGCCGCCCCATTCTCGATTACTGGGCAGACCACGACGAGACGCTCGGAGCCATCGTCCAGCACGTGCTCGTCCACGAGATCGGTCATCACTTCGGCCTGTCGGACGCCGACATGGCGGCCATCGAGCGGGCCGCCATTTAAGCGAAAGGAGCGAACCCATGAGAATCGACGGCGGGTGCGCCTGCGGCGCGATCAAGATCGAGGGCGA
>JASHQI010000188.1 GCA_030037645.1 Xanthobacteraceae bacterium | reverse complement strand
CCGGTCTCGGTGTCGACCTCGACCTCGACGCCGGCACCGCCGACCATCCAGAACGGCGTGATCTGCGGCGACAGGCCGGTGTCGTGATCGGGGGCGACATGTTCGGGCCGGTAGCTGCCGGTGCCGACGATGTTGCCGGCCTTCATGCCGTATTTTTTGATGAACAGGCCGGACACCGGCGTGTTGCTCCCCTCCGGCTCGCCGACCTCGCGCCGCAGCGCCTCGATCTTGTTGCGCGCGTCCTCGGCCGCGAGCCGCACGGCGTGGCCCATGTGGAACAGCGAGCGCGAACCGAGCGTGCCCATGTCATAGGGCGTCACGTCGGTATCGCGGGCGACGATTTTCACCGACTCCGCCGGCACGTTGAGCACTTCGCCGACAATTTGCGCCATGCCGGTGTCGGAGCCTTGCCCCATGTCCACGGTCGAAATGTAGAGCGTGGGGCTGCCGTCGGCGCCGACATTGATGATGGCGACGGATGCGGTCGGAGACACGCAGGCCTTAAGTGCGATGGCAAGGCCGCGGCCGCGCTTGAGCGTGCCGCTGCCGCGGTCGAACGAGGCGTCCTTCCAGTGCAGCCGGTCGGCAACGTGTTCGAGGATGGCTTCAAGCGGCGCGTCTTTTAGAATCGTGCCGGTCGCCTGCGGGCGGCCGTCGCGCAGCACGTTGCGGCGGCGGAACTCGACCGGATCCATCTTCAGCGCGCGAGCCACCATGTCGGTGTCGCTCTCATAGGCGAAGGTGAGCTGCGGCATGCCGAAGCCGCGCAGCGCGCCGGCGGGAGTCAGATTGGTATACATCGCGTAGGAGTCGATCCACACATTGTCGATGTCGTAGGGGCCGGCGGCGACGAAGCCGGATTTGTGCGTCACCCGGGGGCCGATGTCGGCATAGGCCCCGCCGTTCCAGAACACCTCGCATTTGCGCGCGGTGATGCGGCCGGTTCTGTCGACGCCGGTCTTGATGCGCACCGTGCTGGGGTGCTTGGTGATCTGATAGAACTGCTCCTCCATAGTGAGTGCAATCTTGACCGGCCGGCGGGCAATGAGCGAACACGCCGTCACCAAGGCTTCGAGCTTGATATAGAGCTTGCCGCCGTAGCCGCCGCCCAGATACGGCACCTTGATGCGCACACGGTTTTCGGGCCAGTTGAGCAGGCGCGCGATTTCCGAGCGCACGAATGAGGGTCCTTGCGCGCCGGAATAGATCGTGATGCTCGTCTCCTTCGCGTCGGCAATCGATGCATAAGGCTCGAGCGCAATGTGCAGGCACTTCTGGGTGCGAAATTCGTGCTCGAACACGTGCGCCGCGCCGGCAAAGGCCTTGTCCACGTCGCCCCGCCGTAATTTTGCGTTGAGCGCAAGGTTGGTGTTCTTCTGGCCCTTGAGATGCTTGAGGTCGGCGAAGGTGCCGGCGGGCTTGAGTTCCTCGTGCACATAGGCCGAAGTGGTCATCGCCTCGACCTCGTCGAACACGGGCGCCATCTCCTCGTATTCGGCGACGATCGCCTGCGTCGCAGCATCCGCCACATGCGGATCGGCCGCGAGCACTACCGCCACCGGCTCGCCGACGAAACGGACCTTGTCGATCGCCAGAATCGGCTGATCGTGGAATGCCGGACCGTAATAGGGGTCGGGGATCACCTTCAGCACGTCTGCGGCGGTGATGACGCGAAAAACGCCCGGCAGCTTTTGCGCTGCGCTCACGTCGATCGACTTGATCCGGCCATGCGCCACCGTGCTGCGGAACACCTTGCCGTGCAGCATGCCGGGAAGCCGCATCAGATGCGTATATTCCGCTCGTCCGGTGATTTTTTCGCGCGATTCGAGCCGCGGCACCGAGCGGCCGATCTGTCCGCCCCCGATTGGATGCACTGACATCAATACTTTTCCTCCCTTGGGTCGGCGGAACGACCCGCCCAACGAGGCGTTGAACTGCGGGCTGCGACTGTCGCGCGATGGCTTGCCAGATCGAAGATTACGCCATCATCGGGGATTGCGAAACGGCCGCATTGGTCGGCCGTAATGGGTCGATCGACTGGTTGTGCTGGCCGCGTTTCGACAGTGCCGCCTGTTTCGCCGCGCTACCGCGACCGGACTTTGATCCTCGAGATCGAGACCGCCGACGCTTTTCCAACCGCGCAATAACCAATAATGTCGGGGGCCGCCGCGCTAGGGCGAGATCCTTTCAGGTTGAATCGATTTGACGCTCTAGCAGCTTGATGGAGCATGATCTTCTTCGGAAAACCGGCGTCCACCCTCGAATCAAGTCCGAGGGCAGGCTTTTTCCGGATCATGCTCCAAGTGGGGAATGGGTCATGGATATGAGCGTATCAGTTGCGCCGGAAAAGCAACCGGCGCGCGACGAAGCCAAGGCCGCCGCCGCCAGAAGCAGACCCAATTCGAGCGACCTCGACGAATGGCTCGCCAAGGTCGAGGCGATGGGCGAGCTCAAACGCATCAGCGCCGAGGTCGATCCCGATCTCGAAGCCGCCACCATCACCTATCTGGCCGGCAGCGAGCCGAGCCCGGCTTTGCTGTTCGAGAACATCAAGGGGCATCCGGGCCATCGCGCGCTCTACAACATGATCGGATGCAACCTGTCGCGCTTCTGCTTGATGATCGGCGAGCAGCCCGTCGATCATCCGCTCAAGGCGGTGCAGGCCTTGCAGCGCAGGATGGGGCGGACGATGAAGCCCAAGGAGGTGCCGGCGGAGATGGCGATCTGCAACCAGAACATCGAGGTGGGCGAGGCAATCGACATTCGCAAGTTTCCGGCGCAGCGCATGTGGCCGCTCGACGGCGGGCTCTATCTCGGCACCGGCGACGCGGTGGTGACGCAATGCCCGGAGACCGGCCGCATCAATGTCGGCACCTATCGCATGATGATCAAAGGACCGCGCGAGATCGGCGTCTATACCTCGCCCGGCAAGGACGCCACGCTCGACCGCGAGAAGTGGTGGAAGATGGGCAAGCCGATGCCGATCGCGGCGGCTTACGGTATTGATCCGCTGCTGTTCCTCGTTGCGGCGACCAGCTTTCCGAAGACCGAGAGCGAATACGAATATTACGGCGGCATCAATGGCGCGCCGATCGAACTGTTCAAGAGCGATGTCACCGGCCTGCCGCTGCCGGCGCGCGCCGAAATCATCCTCGAGGGTTTTGTCTATCCCGATGAGACTTTCGCCGAGGGCCCATTCGGTGAGTTCACCGGCTATTACGGCCGGCCGAGCGGCGCGACGCCGTATATGCGCGTCGAGAAAGTCCGCTTCCGCAACAATCCGACGCTGACCTGCGCGCTGATGGCCGACGGTCCGGCCAACGAGGCCGGCCTGTTCTGGGCCGCCTTGCGTTCGGCGGCGATCTGGGCCGACCTGCAAAAGCTCGGTGTGCCGGGCATCCAGGGCGTCTGGTCGATCCCGGAAGCCGCCGGCTGGGGCATCACCGTGGTTTCGATCAAACAGATGTATCCGGGGCACGCGCCGCAGGTCATGGCGCTCGCCGCGCAATGCACCGGCGGCGCCTATTTCGGCAAATACATCATCGTGGTTGACGACGACATCGATCCGACCAACGTGCATCAGGTGTTGTGGGCGATGGCGACCCGCTCGCGGCCGGCGCAGTCGATCGACATTCTGCGCGAGACGTGGAGCACGTTCCTCGATCCGAGCCTCAACCCGCCGGAAATCCGCCCCTGGGGCTCCAAGGCTCTGATCAACGCCTGCATGGATTTTCGCTACATCAAAGATTTTTCCAAGCGGACCAAACTGTCCAAACCGATGTACGATCAAGTCGTGGCGCGCTGGAGCGAACTGGGTTTTGTCGGCAAGCCGCCGGCGGTTTCGGTGTTCGAGGACAGTAAGGCGGGGACGAGCGTGGAATAGCCGGATTGCGGTTCGCGAAATCCGGGGTGTATCTCGTAGGCTTTTCCCGGATTGCGCCGTCCACAATCCGGCCGCGCTGCTGCGCAAACGTGCAACGGAGCTGAATGTCGAGACATGATCGGCCTGGTCAGTTGAGATGCCGAAGTTTTCCCAAAACCTTGAGCTGTCATTGCAGCGAGCAATTGCCATTGCCGGTGCGGGCCACCATGAATATGCGACGCTTGAACATTTGTTGCTCGCGTTCATAGATGATCCGGAAGCCGCAGCGGTCCTCCGCGCTTGCCACGTTGATCTCGAAAAGTTGCGGCGCAGCCTCGTCTCGCTTGTCGATTCAGAGCGAACAACGTTCGAGACCGGGAGGTCGGAAAATTCCAAGCCATCGGCCGCCTTTCAGCGCGTCGTGCAACGGGCCGTGACCCATGCGCAGTCCACCACGCGGCGAGAGGTCACAGTCGCGAATGTGCTCGTAGCCATTTTGAGAGAGCGAGACAGCCCGGCTTCGGCGGCCCTGGAAGAACAGGGGATGACACGTTACGACGCAACGCTTTACATCTGTCATGGCATTAGCAACGCGGATCGGCTTTCGTCTCGGCGAGCAGAGACCGCGCTACGTGATCCCTCGAAAATGGCCGCGGTGCAGGTCAAAGTGCTGCTGTTGAACGATGACTACACGCCCATGGAGTTCGTGGTTCACGTGTTGGAGCGCGTATTCGAGAAGGATCACGAGACTGCCGAGAGGATCATGCTTGAGATCCACAATAATGGCATTGGGACGTGTGGACTCTATTCCTGCGATGTCGCAAGCACCAAGGTCAGCGAGGTGCTCGACCTTGCACGCGAGCAACAGCACCCCTTGCAGTGCGTTTTGGAGCAAAGCGCATGATGCCGAGCTCAAGCCACTGCAAGCTGCCGCGGCCAAAAGCTGTGGTGGTGAGTGTTTTGGAAGCTCAGACGGCGATTCGCTTCGGCCGTGCGCCTGCTGCGGCGTTCCGACTTCTCATATTGCTGTACATGCGGCGCAGACAGCGTTTCACGACCGCCAGTTCTTCGGACGAAAGCCCGGCGCTGGCATCAGCTTCGATATCGTAAGCAAGCGGAATGAGACGCGCGACCATCGCGCTGCCGTTCGGCGAAAGCGCCACGACCACTTCGCGATTGCTGCTCGCCGATCGCGAGCGCGTCGCTACACCGAGACGCACCAGTCTGGTGACGATGCGCGACAATGTCGACGTGTCGATGCTGGTGAGATCGGCAAGGTCGATCTGACGCTGGCGGCCCTTCGCAGCCAAGACCGCCAGCACCCGCCACATGGCGATACTCAACCCGTGCGGCGCCAGCGTTTCGGCGCCGAACTGGTCGGCCAGGATGGTGCCCACCCGGTTCACGAGGTAGGGCAGATAGTCGCTGAGAGTGAGCGATCGCCTGACGGGCATTGCTGGCTCTCGGGGATGATGCCAAACTATTGCATTTACAACAGATGCAATATCAACTATTTTGCGCCCGCGCAACAGACAATATCGTCGTCAGGGAGGACGCCATGGATTTCGGCTACTTCACGCTGAGCGATAACCACTACGAGAACAACGCCCGCTCCTCGAACCAGTTCGTTGCCGACATCGCCGCTGAGGCGGTGTATGCCGAGAAGCTCGGCATGCATTCGGCCTGGATCGGCGAGCATCATTTCAACTCGCTCGGCGTGCTGTCTTGCCCGGACATGGTGCTCGCCTATGTGGCCGCCAACACCACACGCATCCGGCTCGCCCCGGCGGTGAGCGTGCTGCCGCTGCACCATCCGATCCGCGTCGCCGAGCAATGGGCAACGCTCGATCTGCTCTCCGGCGGCCGCGTCGATTTCGCCTGCGGGCGCGGCTACGACAAGCGCGAATACCTGCCGTTTCACGTCTCGTTCGAGGACAATCAGGGAATCTTCGAAGAGGGCCTGGAACTGGTTCGCAAGCTGTGGAGCGCCGAAGGCCGCATTTCGCACCACGGCAAACATTACTCGTTTGACGACGTACGCATCACGCCGAAGCCGATCCAGCAGCCGTTGCCGGCCTATGTCGGCTCGTTCTCCAAGCCCTCGATCGAGCTGGCCGCCCGGTTGGGCTGCGGGTTGATCGTGGCGCCGTTCGCCGCCGCCATGAGCTTCGGCGGATTGAAGCAGGTCGCCGACCTCTATCACGAGACCTGCGCCAAGCATGGACAGAAACCGCAGCGGCTCATGTGCAGCTATTTTTGCCATTTCGCCGACAGCAAAACGCAGGAGGACGCTGCGCGCGCGCGACAGGTCCGATATTACAAGGAATGCGTCATCCCGGCCTTCCCCGGCGATCCGAAATCGGCGCCGCCGAGCTATCGCTATTTCATCGACATCGTCGAGCGCCTGCATAAGGTGCGCCCGGAGGATCTGACGGAAAACTCGGTGCTGCTCGGCTCGCCCGCCCGCATCGTCGACACCTTGAAGAAGGTCGAGGCGGCCGGCATCGCCGAAGTCATTCTGTACGTCAATGTGGGCCTTAAACCGCACCATCAGGTGAAGGATGAAATGGCGCGCTTCATGGCCGAGGTCGCGCCTTTGTTCGCCGGCGCGCGTAAGGAGCACGCGGCCTGATCGCAGGACCCGCCATCATGGCCCGATCGACCGACGCGCCATCGTCGGCGCAAGGTGTGTGTGCGTGAACCAGCGGCCCTGCGATCGTCGCATCGGCGTTTTCCCGTTTGTCTTGCGGGATGGCCGGAAAAGCGCGAGAATTCGTGTCAGTCCGGGTCGTGGGGACCGCGGGGAACCCTGTTTCGTGTTGCAATGCTTTCAGCGCAAAAGATTGCGGAAGGCCCACTGCGGGTCGATGGATCCTCCTATATCAACGGGTCGGTCCTCAACGACGCGATCGTTCACGCCAACAGTTACTTGCATATTCGCGGCAACCTCAAGGGCAACCTGACCATCGAGCGGGGTGCGAAGGTCGTCGTTGATGGCTCGGTCGGTGGCAAAGTCACGAATAGGGGCGGCAGCCTCGTCGTTCATAACAGAGGCATCGCGGAATTCCTCAGGGTCGAGGGCCCTCCGGAGGCCGAGACTGGCGGCGTTCTAAAAGTCAATTTGACGGCGATCGCGCTCAACTGGGACGCCCTGGCCAAACGCGTCGAGGGCGAGTGTGCCGCGGTCGTCAGGGCCGACGCCTACGGTTGCGGCATTAATCCGGTCGCAGCCGCGCTGGCCGAAGCCGGCTGCAAAACGTTTTTTGTCTCCGATCTTGCAGAGGCCAAACGCGTTCGGGCGGCCGCTCCGGAGTCAATTATTTACGTCTTCAATGGGCTGTTTGGGAATGCGCCGACCTTCGCGGCCACCAATGCTCGGCCAGTCATCAATAGCCTTGTCGAGTTGGCGGAATGGGACGCTTTCGTCGCCTCGAGTCATTGGACAGGCGGATGCGCGCTGAACGTAGATACCGGCACGACGCGGGAGGGCCTGTCACTGGAAGACGCATCCGCCTTGGCGCCTCGAAGCCGCTCGCCCGGGCACGGCATCACGCTCCTTATGAGCCATCTCGATAATGCCGAACGACCGGATCATACGCTGAACAACCGCCAAACCGATGCCTTCCAGGGGCTGCGTCGCCTGTATGCCGGCATTCCTGCATCGCTGGCCAATTCATTCGGCATCTTTGCCGAGCCGAAAGCCCATTGTGATATGGTGCGGCCCGGTGCCGCGCTGTACGGCATCAACCCGACTCCAGACGCTCCCAATCCCATGCTGCCGGTCATCGAACTGCGGGCACGTATCGTGCAGCTTCACAACCTCAAGCCCGGAGAGACGATTGCCTGCAACATTGGGGACTGGACGGCAAAGCGGCCCACCCGTGTGGCGATGGTTTCGGTCGGCTACGCGGATGGCTATCCCCGATTAGGCGGCGACGCTGCGGCGCAGGCGCTCGTCGGCGAACAGTTGTGTCCAATTGCCGGTCGTCCGTCGATGGATTTGCTTGCGGTCGATGTCACCGACCTGACCACCTCCAATGCGGCGCGTCGCGGCGAGATGGTGACCCTGATCGGCGGCAAATTCGGCGTCGACGATCTCGCCGCCGCCGCCAAGTTGAACGGGGCGGAACTGCTTTGCAATCTCGGCCGCCGATTCCATCGCATCCATCATGCGAATTAAATGAGCTCAAGGCTTCCAGAGACACTGCAGCACAAGGAGAACGATCATGTTCGGCAAAAGCAAAGATGGCCCGGTCGGCCATGATCAAACTGCGGCGCCATCGCCCTCAGGCAAAGTGGCACCGCCGCAGCAAGCGGAGGCAACGGCGGAATTGGACGAAGTCATCTCCTGCATCAGTTCAGGCATGACGCTTGTCGGCAAGCTGGTCGGCGACGGCGTCCTGAAAATTTTTGGCAGCGTCGAGGGCGAATTGCGGGGATCGAGCGTCACGGTTTATGAGGGCGCGCAAGTTGTGGGCGATCTTACCGCGCAAGAGGTGACGATCGCTGGTCATGTCAAAGGCACAATTCGCGGCATTCGCGTCACGCTGCAGGGCACCGCTGTCGTCGACGGCGAGATTTCCCATCGCTCGCTCATGATCGACGAGAGTGCGCAGTTCGAGGGGACATCGCGGCGAAGCGAGAATCTTGCTGACAAATCGCCGAGTGCTGCGCAGCCCGTTCCCCAGCCTCAGGGCGGCCTCGCTCAAGGCAATGGGCACGTTCGCGCTGAGCACGACGACAAAACGATTCAAGCCGCTGAATGAACGAACCGCGCCGCGGCCGTCGAACTGGAGGCGTCCGTCCCGTCTCAAGACGCTCACGGCGTCTTTGGACTCGCCAAAGTATTCGTCAACAGATCGTTTTTGGCGCTCTCGCGCGCCGGTAATTCGCCCGCAGCTTCCAAAACCGGATAGGCGACGGAACAGATATGCGAGTGGATGCGCTTGAGATCGCTGAGAATGTCGAGGTGCAGTGAGGTGGTCTCCAGGCTCTCGGGGCGGCCTTCGCGCAAACGCTCCAAATGGCGATCCGCCGCTTCGAGTTCGGCGTTGCGAAGTTCGGCCTTTTCACGAATGAGGCGGCGGGCGGCCTCGACGTCGCCGCTCATGAAGATGCCGAATGCAGCCTGCAGGCTTTCAAGGACCCGTTTGTGGAAGGCGGTGAGCTCGGCCGCGCCTTCGGCGGAGAACTGGTTGCGCCGCTTGATTTTCTTTGCCGCCAGCTCGCACAGATTCTTATCGATGATGTCGCCGATGTGCTCGAGATTGATCGTGAACGACACGATCTCCATGGCGCGGCGACCTTCGCGCTCGTCAAGGCTGCCGCGCGTAAGCTTGGTGATATAGAGCTTTATCGCTTCGTTCAGCCGGTCGACGACATTGTCCATCCGCGACACATCGCTTGTGAGCTTGCGGTCGTTGCTCATCAACGCGGTCATGATCTCGCGCAGCATGGCCTCGATCGTATCGCCGATGCGAAGCGTCTCCCGCGCGGCGTTGGCCAGCGCCAGCGGCGGGGTTTCCAATGCCGCATCGTCAAGGTAACGGGGCACCGAGGGATCGTCGGGTTGCTTGCGCTCCGGCAATATACGGATAAGCAGCCACGCCACGGCGTCGAGCGGACCGATGAAAATTGCGGCGAGCGCGACATTGAACAACAGATGAAATTCGGCCGTCATTTTCGCCGCGTCGGGTTGCAGCGTCCCAAGCTCCCGCGCGATCGGCTGCAAGAACGGCAGCACGAAGAGGACGCCGACGCAACGATTGAGCAGGTTGCCCAACGGCACGCGCCGGCTTGCCGGATCGCCGCGGATGCCGGCTTCGATCAGCGGGTTGATGGCACTGCCGAGATTGGCGCCGAGCACAAGCGCAAGCGCGGCCGGTTCGGTGACGAATTGCGAAAAAGCAAGCGACATGACCAGAAGAACGACGGCAACGCTCGAATGCGCGGCCCAGGTCAATGTCGCCGCGATCACGATGCACAGGATCGGATCGTTGGTGACGGCGGCGAGCACGACGCGTACCGCCGGCGCTTGCTCGGCCGGCGCCAGCGTGTCGAGCAGGATGTGCAAAGCCAGCAGCATCAAGCCGAGGCCGATGGCGATACGGCCGAGCGCGCGGGTGAGGCTGCGGCCGCCGCTGCGGAAGGTGATGAACCCGACGATGAACAGCACCGGTGCGACCGCCGAGATATCGAACGAGAGCACCTGCACGATCAATGTCGTACCGACATTGGCGCCCAGCATAATGGCGAGCGCGGGCACCAGGCTGACCAAGCCATCGGCAGCCAGCGAAGTGGTCATGAGGCCTGTCGCGGTGCTGCTCTGCATCAGAGCGGTCAGGCCGAGCCCCGCGCCGAACGCGGTGAAGCGATTGCGCAGCGCCTTGCCCAGATAGCGGCGCAGATCGGGGCCGAAGGCGCGCAGCACGCCGCTGTGCACCATGTGCAGGCCCCACAGCAGCAGCGCCACGCCACCCATCAGATCGAGCAGGACGATCGATGCCATCGTGCCAAAAGCTCCTATCGGGCGCATGTAGGCCTATGCTCCGACGCGCACAACCCTAAAAGCAAATCACTGCCGATTGGTTTCGCGACCGCGACGCAGCAAACGCGCAGCCCTGCCAGAGCGACGCGCGCTCCGGGGGGAACAATCAAACGACTTGAATGCTGCTCCCGGATTTCCGTTCCCTTCATCCGGGCTACAAGAACCTATGGATCGAGTTCGGTATCCCAATAGAGATAGTCGAGCCAGCTCTCGTGTAGGTAATTAGGCGGAAACAGTCGTCCATTGCGGTGTAAATGTTGCACCGACGGCTGAAACGGCATCTGCGACGGAAACATGTCGGACTCGTCCGGCGTCAGATTGCCCTTCTTCAGATTGCACGGCGAGCAGGCGGCGACGACGTTGACCCAGGTGGTGTGTCCGCCTCGGGAGCGCGGCACCAGATGGTCGAATGTGAGATCGTCGCGGGAGCCGCAGTATTGGCAGGAGAACCGGTCGCGCAGGAACACGTTGAACCGCGTGAATGCCGGATGCGTCGAGGGCTTCACAAAAGTCTTCAGCGACACCACGCTCGGCAGCTTCATCTCCAAGCTCGGGCTGCGCACGGCGCGATCGTAATTGGCGACGATATTGACCCGCTCAAGGAACACCGCCTTGATGGCGTCCTGCCACGACCACAGCGACAGCGGGTAATAGCTCAGCGGGCGAAAGTCCGCATTGAGCACAAGCGCCGGCCAGCCGGATGGCGATACATGAGCGTTCAAGTCCGACGCTCCTACTTGGACTCAAAATGCCGCAGCGCGGCGTTGACGCTAGTTTATAGGCAGCCGTGACAGGATTGTGAAGCCCGCGACGGGGCTTAGGAGGCGTCCGCGGCGCAGCCGGAATTCCGCCCATATTCAAGACGAGCGGAAGAAGTGCGGGAAAACCTGTTCGGCTTCATCCTCTAGTGGCCGGAGAATGCCGATGCTCCGGCAAGACGAGCCGCTTCGAGCGGCGGCCGCCCGCGAACGAGGTCGGCCGCCTTCTCGGCGATCATAATGATCGGCGCGTTGATATTGCCGCCGACGAGATCCGGCATCACCGAGCCGTCAACCACGCGAAGGCCCTCGGCGCCGTATACGCGCAGTTCGGGATCGACCACCGCGGCACGATCGGAGGCTGGGCCCATCTTGCAGGTCCCCAGCGGATGGTGGACGGTAATCGAGTTCATTCGAATATGGGCGTCGAGATCGACATCGGCGACGGCGCGATCGCCCGGCGCAATCTCGCGTTCCATGAATGGCTGCATCGGCGCTTGGCGGCACACGTCGCGGGCCATGCGGAGTCCGGCGCGCAAGGTCTTCCAGTCGTTATCGGTCGCCAAGAAGTTCTGCCGAATACGCACAGGCTTTGTCGGATCGGCCGAAGTCAGCTCGAGTCGGCCGCGGCTTTCCGGCCGCAACACCACGGCCCGGCACGCATAGCCGTCGGCGTAGGGCCGACGGAACGGCCGCAAATACGGCGCCGCTGTCATCGGCGCGGAGTTGAAGATGAACTGCACGTCCGGCAAGGTCACATCCGGTCGGCTCTTCAAGAACGCCATTCGGCCGGCTGGCAGCTCGGTTGCGATGCCTTCGCCGTGCAGATAGGCCGATGCCAGCGCCGGTACGATCCTGTCGAGCCGCATCGCCCGATGGAACGGGCCTGGCTCTTTGCGCTGATACGCGATGCTCGCCGAGATGTGGTCCTGAAGATTCTTGCCGACACCCGGGAGAGCCACTTTCACGGCGATGCCGTGTGCGCCGAGTTCATCCGGATCGCCGATCCCCGACAACATGAGAAGTTGGGGCGAGTTGATGACGCCGCCGCAGAGGATCACTTCGCGCTCGGCGCGGGCCGTCAGCGTCCGGCCATATTGGGAATATTCAACGCCGACGGCACGCCGGCCGGCGAAGATCAGCCGCGTTGCCAGCGCGTGAACGCCAACCGTCAGGTTCTTGCGGCTGAGAGCCGGCCGCAAGTAAGCGTCAGCCGCGCTACAGCGGCGGCCGTCCCGCACCGTCATTTGCCAGACGGCAAAGCCCTGCTGCTGGGCGCCGTTGTAATCGGGTGTCGTCCGGTAACCGGCGGCTTGCCCGGCGGCGACAAAGGCATCGACCAAAGGATCGCTAAAGCGGGTCATCTGCGTCGTCAGCGGACCATCGCCGCCGCGGTAAAAGCTCGCGCCGCCGTTCCAGGCTTCCTGGCGGCGAAAATAGGGAAGCACGTGGGCATAGGACCATGATGCGAGTCCGGAAGCGGCCCAGCGGTCATAATCGCCGCGATGGCCGCGCACATAGGCCATGGCGTTGATGGAGGACGAACCGCCGATAATCCGACCGCGCGCGCATTCGAGACCGCGTCCGCCGGTCGTCTGCTCGGGCTCGGCGAAATACATCCAATCGTGCTTGCGGTTTAGCAACAAGCGCGGCCAGCCGAGCGGGATCTTGATCCAAGGATCGCGGTCCCAGCCGCCAGCCTCGAGCAGCAGCACCCGAATGGCGTTGTCCTCGGTCAGGCGGCCGGCCAGCGTGCAACCGGCCGAACCGGCTCCGATGATGATAATGTCGTAGTTTTGTTGGGTCGGCATACTGTCACCCGCGGCATCGGCTGTTTTGCTTTAACCGGGCCGGCAGCAAGCTGTCTATCGCAGAATGTGGCGCATTTTCGGTCGCTGCGGATCGGCCGGGGCCGGCGATCGATGAGACGAGATCGACGGCGGCCCAATCGACGGTCATCGCTGCCGGCGCGCCGACACGACTGCGAATGGCTTCGGCGTTTCTTGTCGTTCGGTCAAACGACCGTGCATCAATTGTCTCAAATTTTATTCAAACGCCGCTGCATGCAAGGTGGGCGCTGCAATTTTCGCGCCCGCGGCGACTCCAATGTGGTTAACTCCGCTTCTCGTCATCCGGCGGCAGGCGCGACTTTCTTCTTATCCAGCAACCAAAAATCAATGGGTTCCAACTATTAACGGAGGGTACGGTTCGGATCCCGCGACCGCGGGCCGTGACACAGGACGCGCAGGTATGTTGCGAAGCTTTGCGAACCGTTTGCGCCATGACAGCAGGAATTTCCTGCGCTTTTGCACCGCGCGGCGCGGTGCAACTATCGTCGAGTTTGCCCTGATCGCGCCCGTGTTTCTGGCGATGCTGATCGCAATTTTGGAAAGCACGCTTTTTTTGTTCGCGCAGGCAAATTTGCAGGATGCAGCGGTCGAAGCGGGTCGCCTCTTCATGACCGGTCAAGCGCAGAATGCCGGAACAACCCAAAGTCAATTCAAAACCGAAATCTGCCCGATGGTGTCGGCGCTGTTCACCTGCAACAACGTAATGGTGAATGTGCAGTCCTCTGCGAGCTTCGGCAGCGCCAGCGCGGCAGCTCCAACATTGACCTACAACGCGAACGGAACGGTCAGCAATAACTGGTCGTACTCACCCGGCACCCCAGGCGAAGTCATGGTCGTGCAACTCATCTATCAGTGGCCGATTGTCACCGGCCCCTTAGGCTATGTGCTCTCCAATCTCGGTAACGGCACCACGGAGATGATGGGTGTCAGCGCCTTTCGGGTGGAGCCCTATTACTGATCATGGCGCGCGAAGCAGCAAATATTTTCCGCCGTTTCGTCGCATCGACGCGTGCCGTCGCCGCGATCGAATTCGCGATGGTTTTGCCGGTGCTCGCAATTTTGTTCCTGGCATCATTTGATGGCGGACGAGCGATCGCCATCTACATGAAAGTCAGGGCGGCGACATATGCGTTGGATACGGTCAGCAATCAATATACGACGATCCAATCGACCGATATGACGTCGATCATGCAGGCGACTTCCCTCATTATGGCGCCATACTCGAGCGCGCCGATTGTGGCCACGATCTCGCAGATAGCCATCAGCGGTACAGGCAACGCCACGGTCGCCTGGAGCTACTCGCTCAACGGAACTGCGCGAGCCCAGGGATCTGCGATCACCGTGCCAACCGCCCTGGACAATGACAACACGTATTTGATTTTCGCCGAAGTGACTTACACCTTCACGCCGGTTTTCGGCTTTTTCACCCCCGGCTCGATCACCTTTTCGGACAATCTCTATGTGACTCCTCGAAACAGCACTTGCATCATCTACGTGCCGCAAACCGGCACATCGTGCACGTGAGGCGGCTCGAACTTCTGCCACGACCTGTCCCGTCGGAACGAACTCCTATTGCCGGTCTGTCTTGGCCTGCCCGAAATTTGACCGCGCGGGCCTCATGCGGCTGGGACGCGAGTATGGCGACGGACCCTGGAGAGGCCAGAGCATGATCCCGAAAAAGCCCGGCCTCGGACTTGATTTGAGGGTGGAAACAGGTTTTCGGAAAAGATCATGCTCAATCAAAAAGCTGGAGCCCGGATTTGATTTCATCAAAATCGAAAAGGCTCCAGGTCGCTCCCGGCTGTGGTGAGCTCCGGTCGGCCACCTGCCGATTTCATTTTGTAGTGCGTGCAGGCCGCTCAGGCCGCCCAGCGGTTCAAGGCCCAAATCAATCGCTTCGCGAGGGGATTATTCGGGCGCTTTCGGCATCCGCGGAAGGCGGCGGGACCTAATCCGTGATGTGGGCGGTGCTCACCGCCTGTTCGAACATCGTCACCAGCGCGCTCTGAATGTCTGCCGGCGTGTCCGCAGTGTAGAAGAAGTTCGGCGACGCGCAGTTCTGGAGCGATGTGGGGATATTCGGAATATTCGCGTTGGCGTAGCCGTCTTCGTTATTGGCAAAGTTGGAATTCGGATCGGATATTGTCGTGTAAGGAATGTACAGGACCGCAACGGTGATGCCGCGGTTTTTCATCGTTTGGCAGTAATTATTGGTGTCCTCGCTGTTCGGAGGCATGACAGTCGCCGAATTTTGATAGGGAACGTCCGCGTCCGCCGTCCAATTTTGCGAGCCCCAGTTTCCGCTCGATTGAGTTTGGTAGTCCTGGGAGCCGTCGGTGACGATGAAGACATAAGGCAGAGCGCTGGACGTGCCCGATCCGCTGCCCACCGAACTGATAAAAGTGTTCATCTGCGAGAGAGCATTCTCGAAGTGCGTGCCGCCGGACCCGAGCGTTGTATTCTGGCCGTTATCCAGGAGGCTCGCCAGCTGCTCGGCAAAGTCGGTGATTGTGCTGCCGGTGAGACTGGTGGTCAGACCGACGGAGCAGGAATTGCTGCTATTGGCGCTGGCAGTACAGAGATTTTGGATAAACGGGAACAGTCCCACCTGGAATTGATTTGCTATCCCGTCGTTGGTCTCAGTGCTCGACGCTTGGTTCAACAGCGCGTTCACGGCGTAGCCCACCGCATCGGCGCGCAACTGGATGCAGGACGTCGTTCCCGCAGTGGGACACGAACTGACTTGGCTGTTGCCCCAATTCACATATTGGCCGCACCCCGACGGATACGCGGTGTGCGTACCCGGGATTTTGCCCGAGGGTTCCGTGGGCGGGCTGCTGTCGTTGGTGCCGGTGCTGCCGCTCTCGCCGCATTCGGTTGACGTGACAGGCGTCGTGCCCAGGCGCGAGATTATGAATCCCAAACAATAGCCGCCGGGATATCCGCCTGGCCATTGACTGGGAATCGCTTCGCCCGAGCCGCCGTACTGCTCAACAGATGGGGGCCATGACCCCTGCCACGGTCCGTTTGACCCGCTTTGGGACTCGGTTTGCGCGCAAGCTCCCTGTGAAGCGAAATGGCAGGCGAACTGACAGCCTTGCGGATAGCCATTCGATCCATGCAGGTTGTCGGGATTGACGGACATGAGTCGAAGCTGCTCGGCCGTTGTCGAGGGGAAGCTCATGGAGCCGGAGACATCGAGCATCAGATAGAAATTGATGAAGGTCGGCAGTGTGTAGCTCGCCGTGGATGTTCCCGAGAGCGTGATATCTGAGTATCCCATGACCCCCATGAAGTACGTGGGGACCTTGGCCGTAAAGGAGATCGTCGCGGTCAGCACCTGCCCGGTTTTGGATACGGTCGCTGTCGGAGTCAGGTTGGTGTAGCCCCTGTCCTCCGGTGCGGTCGCCAGATTTGCGTCAAAATAATTGACGCCGGCGGCTGAGCCGCCGGAGATGGTGCCATTCCCGGACATGCCCTGGGCCGTGGTGATGACCGGCGAGTTATGGGAGACAGTTGCCAGGCTCGCGGCATCGGCGGCCGCCTGCAGCTTGGTCTTGATCATCGACGCATCTGTGTAATCGATAACGCAGCCGACGGCAGCAATCAGCGGGAGCGCCGCCAGGGCAGAGATGACTGCGACGTTGCCGCGCTTGTTTAATCGAAATTTAACGATGAGTGCCCGCAGCGCTGCGAGTTGAGTGTCGCAACGAAGCGTCTTGCCGAGTGTCGTGAACATGGCGCACCTGCTCCAACAGGCCGCTTCTAGGATCAAATTGCTAGGAAATCGTTACTGAATACAAAGGCTTGGGGTTAAAGTTCGGACCGCGAGCCGGACCCTTGCCGGGCCAAAAATTCACCGCCGTGGCGGAGGCCTTCGGCATCGATGCCGTGGCCTATGCCGGCGGACAAATGCCATTCGACCGGAACGCCCATTGCAGCGAGGCCTTGCGCCCCTTGAAACAGGGCCTGCGGTGGAATGCGCTCGTCGCGATCGCCGTGAACCAGCAGCACCGGCGGTCGCGATTTGATCTGGGCGGCAAAGGCTTCGGCGGTAACGTCCGGCGGCGCGACCAGGACGCCGGAATAGCCCACGATCGCCGCGGGCGGCACCGCGCGGCGCAGGCCGACATGCAAGGCCATCATAGTTCCTTGGCTGAAGCCAACCAGGGCGAGTGCCGATGGCGGCAGCTTGTGACGCGCAAGTTCTGCATCAAGAAATCGCTCGAGGACCGGGGCCGCCTTGTTGACGCCGAGCCAGCGTTCGTTCGGATCGCGCAACGTCAGCGCAAACCATTGGCGCCCGGCCGGGGCCTCCGCGCACGGCTCCGGGCCATGCGGCGACACGAATGCCGCTTGCGGCAAATATTGCTGCCAGACGCGGCTGATCTCGATGAGATCGTTGCCGTCGGCGCCATAGCCGTGCAGAAATACGACGAGCTGCCGCGCCGGTCCCGAACGCGGAGCCAGCCGCGGACCGTCGAGTTCAGCGGCCATTCGCACCTCGTTCAGGTTCAGCAGGCTGGATCGGCGCTCCTTCGCGCCCTTTGGCGGCGCGATAATAGGCCCACAGTATGCGTGCCGCCACCCCGCGCCGCGGCCGCCACGGTTCGGCGAGCGCGATCATCTGTTTGACGGTTGGCCGCGCCGGAAGTGCGAATGCTAGGCGGGCGCCCTCCTGGAGCGCAAGGTCGCCCGCAGGCCAGGCGTCGGCGTGGCCGAGACAGGTGAGCAAGTAGATGTCCGCCGTCCATGGGCCGATGCCGTGGACTCTGGTCAACGCCGCGTGCGCGGCTTCGGCGTCAAGCTGGCTCAGTGCGGTGAGCGCGAGCTCGCCACGCACAACAGCGCGGGCGATTTCCTTGAGTGCGCGGATTTTGGGCGCCGATAGACCGAGACGGGCCAGCCGTGCCGGACGCGCACGTATGATCGCCTCAGGTTCGAGCGGATCGAACGCTGCCGCCAACCGTCCCCAAATCGCACCGGCGCTGGCGGTCGAAAGCTGTTGTGCACAAATAATCGCCGCAAGTCCCGCATAGCCGTCCGGTCGTCGCCGCAGCGGCGGCCGGCCGACGCGCGCCAACAGCGCGGCGAACCGCGAATCGGTCTGCGTCAGTTCCGCCAGCCCAACGTCAAGATCGGCTTCGGTATGGATGCGGGTATTGGTCATCGGTGTTATTGGATTGATCGACGGGAAACCGTGGGTCAAGGTCTGAAGCGCGGCGCATTTGAAATTCCCGCAGTCGGCGGCTTGCTGTCATCAGGAGTTTCAAATCTGGAAACCGCACCCGATCTGTCGTTTGGCAAGTGCCCTTGTGATTGCGAAGTTCGCATGTCGGCAGGCGCCCGCGCACTTCGGAATCGGCCCCCTCGATGTCGAAGAGTGCATCAACGATGTACACCCGTATCCTGCGTTTTGCGCCCAGTCCGAACGGATATCTGCATCTGGGACATGCCTATTCGGCATTGCTCAATCACGATATGGCCCGTGAGCTGGGCGGAAGGCTGCTGCTGCGTATCGAGGACATCGACGCAACGCGGTGCCATCCCGAATATGAGGCGGCGATCTATGACGATCTCAGTTGGCTGGGGATTTCGTGGCAGGAGCCGGTCCGGCGGCAAAGCGAGCATTTCAACGACTACGAACGGGCGATTTCCAAGCTCAATGCGCTCAACCTGATCTATCCAAGTTTTGAGAGTCGCAGTGAGATCAACGCGCTCGTCGCCGAGCGCGATCGCCAGGGCCGTTGGCCGCGCGATCCCGATGGCGTCCCGCTTTATCCTGGACGCGCCCGCAAGCTATCGCCGGCGGAACGCGAACGCCGCCGCCGTGCCGGCGATCCGTTTGCGCTGCGGCTTGCCATGGATGCGGCGCTGGCGCGCGCCGGTGTGCTGCACTGGACCGAAAGCGGCGCCGGACCCGGTGGCCAGACCGGGCTCGTAACCGCAGCGCCGCAAATATGGGGCGACGTCGTGCTCGCGCGCAAGGAGATCCCGACGAGCTATCACCTCGCCGTCGCCGTCGATGACGCACTGCAAGGCGTGACCGACGTTGTGCGAGGACAGGACCTGTTCTGGTCGAGCAGCTTGCATCGGCTGCTGCAGGCGCTGCTCGGTCTGCCGGAGCCGGTGTACCATCACCACAAGCTCATTCTCGATGCTGATGGTCGCAAACTCTCCAAATCGACGCAGGCAACCAGCCTGCGCGAGTTGCGCGCTGCCGGCAGCAGCCCGGCGGACGTGAGGCGCATGGTCGGGCTTGGGCGCTGAACTTGTTTTGTTCTGCCGGCAGCCGTGGCATGCTGCAGCCCGGCGCCCGGGGAATTGCAATGGCGCGATTGAAGTCCAACAAACGATTGGCCGCCACGCGGCCGCGACGACAGACGCGACGCCGGTCGCGTTCCGGCCCGCCCGCGGTGGCGCTGGCCGCATTTGCTCACGATATCCGAACCGACCTCACCGGCATCCTGGCGCTCGGCGAATTGCTGGCGAGTTCCAATCTCGGCGAGCGCGAGCGGCACTGGGCTGCGGCCATCAAGAGTGGCGCACAGCATCTTGCTTCCCTCACCACGCTGGTGATCGACGCCGCCAAAGCCGATGCCGACTCGCTGACGCTTCAACACGAGGCGTTTCGGCTGCGGGACCTGATCGATGCTTTGGCGGATTCGCTTTCCGCGCGGGCGCAGACCAAAGGCCTCGCCACCGAGGTAAAAGTGCGCGAGGATTTGCCGGAGATGCTTCTTGGCGACGCCGTACGCCTGCGTGCCGCGCTGGAAAACCTGATCGACAACGCTGTGAAGTTCACCGAGCGAGGGACCGTTCGGCTCGAGGCGGGGACAACACGCGCAGCCCGCGGGCAAGTTAAGCTTGCCTTCGCCGTCACGGACAGCGGCATCGGGCTCACGCGCGCCGAGATCAAACGGCTCTTTCGCCCGTTCGCCCAAGCCAATGCCAAGATCGCGCGCCGCTATGGCGGCGCCGGGCTCGGGCTTGCCGTTGTCAAACACTTGGCCAACCTGATGGGTGGCGACCTCAAAGTTACCAGCGCGTCCGGTCGCGGTTCGTCGTTTTCATTCTCGGCGGTGCTGCAGGTCGCGGCGGCCGAGGTGGCGGCAAGTTCGGCGCCACGCCGGGCTTTGACGCCGGTGCACCGACTCTCGATCCTGTGCGTGGAGGACAACCCCTACGGCCGCGTCATTCTCAACACCATCCTCACCGAACTCGGTCATCACACCGATTTTGTCAATTCGGGCGAGGACGCCATCGCAGCGCTGCCGCGCGGTTATGACGTGGTGCTGATGGACCTGACGCTTCCCGGCATCGACGGGCTCGAAGCAACGCGGCGCATCCGCGCGCTCGCCGGCCCCGCCAATGCAACCCCTATCGTTGGCATATCCGGCCGTGCCGGGCCTGGCGACGAACAAGCCGTGCGCTCCGCCGGCATGAATTATTATCTCCATAAACCGCTGAGCCCGAGCGCGCTCGGCGAGGCGATCGCGGCTGTTGTTCGTCATTCCGGGACCGAGCGAAGCGAGGGGCCGGGAATCCATAACCCCCAATCGTGATGATGGATCCCTGACTCGCCGCTTTGCGGCGATCCGGAATGACGAGCCATTATCCCTTCGCTGCGCCTTCCACGATCCGCACGAGGTCGGACATGATCCGGTTCAGTTCGAAATCCTTCGGCGTATAGATCGCGGCGACGCCGGCTTTCTTCAGGGCAGTCGCATCCTCCTTCGGAATGATGCCGCCGACCACGACCGGCACTTTGTCGAGGCCGGCTTCCTTCATGCGCGCGATGACGTCGTGCACCAACGGCAAATGCGAGCCGGACAGAATCGACAAGCCGACCACGTGCACGTTCTTTTCCGCCGCGGTCGCGGCGATCGCCTCCGCGCTCAGCCGGATGCCGTCATAGACCACGTCCATGCCGGCGTCGCGGGCGCGGGCGGCAATCTGCTCGGCGCCATTGGAATGGCCGTCGAGGCCGGGTTTGCCGACCAGGAATTTCAGCCGCCGCCCAAGGCTTTTCGAAACCCGATCCACTTCGGCGCGGATGTCGTCGAGTCCTTCGGCGTCGTTGCGCATGGCGGTACCGACGCCGGTCGGGGCGCGGTATTCGCCGAAGGCGGAGCGCAAGGCAAAGCTCCATTCGCCGGTGGTGACGCCCGCCTTCGCGCAGGCGATCGAGGCCGGCATGATGTTGCCGCCGCTCTTTGCGGCCTTGCGCAGGCCGTTGAGCGCCTCGGCGACGGCCGTCGCATCGCGGACGTCGCGCCAGGCGGCAAGTCGCGCGATCTGATCGGTCTCAGCTTCCTCGGACACCTTGACCACGGTCTCGGCCGCGCCTGAAAGTGGTGACGGTTCGGTCTCGACGAAGCGGTTGACCCCGACCACGACTTGCTCGCCGCGTTCGATGGCTTCGACGCGGCGCGCGTTCGACTCGACGAGCTGCTGTTTCAAATACCCCGACTCGACGGCCGCGACGGCGCCGCCCATCCGCTCGATGTGGCGAAGCTCCTCTTTTGCGGCATCCTTCAGCGCGGCGACCTTGGCGGCGATCTCCGGCGAGCCGGCGAAGATATCGCCGTATTCCAGCAGATCGGTCTCGTAAGCGAGAATCTGCTGCATGCGCAGCGACCATTGTTGGTCCCACGGCCGCGGCAAGCCGAGCGCTTCGTTCCAGGCCGGAAGCTGCACGGCGCGCGCGCGGGCGTTCTTCGACAGCGTGACCGCAAGCATCTCGATCAGGATGCGGGCGACGTTGTTCTCCGGCTGCGGCTCGGTCAGGCCCAGCGAGTTGACCTGCATGCCGTAGCGGAACAGCCGCTGCTTGGGATCGTCAACGCCGAAGCGCTCGCGCGCGATCTCATCCCATAATTCGGTGAAGGCGCGCATCTTGCAGACTTCGGTGATGAAGCGCAGACCGGCATTGACGAAGAACGAGATACGGCCGACCACCTCGCCGAATTCGTCGGCCGCGCACTCACCCGACGCCCTGACCGCGTCAAGGACGCCGATAGCGGTGGCGAGCGCAAACGCGAGCTCCTGCACCGGCGTCGCGCCGGCTTCCTGTAAATGATACGAACACACATTGATCGGATTCCATTTCGGCATCTCCTTGGTCGTGAACAGGATCACGTCCTTGGTCAGCCGCATTGACGGCGCCGGCGGAAACACGTAGGTGCCGCGCGACAGGTACTCCTTGATGATATCGTTCTGCGTCGTGCCGGTGAGCTCTTTTCGTGCGATGCCTTGCTCGTCGGCGAACGCGATGTAGAGCGCAAGGAGCCACGCCGCAGTGGCGTTGATCGTCATCGACGTGTTCATCTTGTCGAGCGGGATGCCGTCGAACAACGCGCGCATGTCGCCGAGATGGCAGATCGGCACGCCGACCTTGCCGACTTCGCCCGCGGCTACAGGATGATCGCTGTCGTAGCCGGTCTGCGTCGGCAGATCGAATGCGACCGATAGGCCGGTCTGGCCCTTGCTCAGATTCTTGCGGTAAAGCGCGTTCGAGGCCGCGGCGGTGGAGTGCCCGGCATAGGTGCGAAAAATCCAAGGCCTGTCGCGTTTCGGCTGGTCGCGCATTGCGGTTGCACGCACTCCGGCGTCGGCATTGTGATGCGGATTTTGCTGCAACGCAACACGAGCGGATGGAGTTCCGCTGCGCTCCTCACCGCGACGGCGGGAATTCGGCAGCACCAGCCAGACTTCGCGCGCGTTCAATCCATGCGCGCTGGACGACAAGCGCCATGACGATCAACGCCGCAATGAGGCCGACTTGGGTCTTCGCGAACGGAAAGATCAGGATGAGCGCGCCGGCACCCGACAGGCCGACGATTTCGCTCGCGTTCATTCCGCGGTCGAGCGCAAGCCGCAGCAGAAAAGCCACCGCAACCGCGAGCGTGACCAGATCGTACATATAGACATAAGGTGTGGCGAGCAGCGCGCCGACAGCGAGCGCCGCAGCCTTGAGCTCGAACGGCAGCCGGCTTCGCCACAGCCAGACCAGCCCGACGGCAAGCGCGGCGAAGGCCGCCGCCTGGATTCCCCAGGCCAGCGGTTCGCTGCCGCCGTGGGCGCGCATCAATCCGAACAGGCTTTGCAGGCGGTAGAACTGGGCGTGACCTTCGCCGAGCACGATCCGGCCGGTGATCGGCATCCAATGCGTGAAGGCGAGCCAGCTTGCGCTGCCGAATGCGAGCCATGACAGCGCCGCCAGTGCGGTTGCCGTCAACGCTGCGCTCGCGATCGTCAACCAGCGACGATCCGCCACCAGGACGAACGGAAACAGCAATCCGAATTGCGGTTTGTAGGTCAATAGTCCGAGGCAAACGCCGGCAAGCGCCGGGCGCCGTTCCAACAATCCAAGTGTGCCGCCGATCAGTGCCGCTGTCAGAAAACCGTTTTGTCCGGCGGTCACGTTCCAAAGCGCGGCGGGGAAACCGAGCGCGAACAGAATTCCGGTGCGCCCGCCGAAAATTCCGGCGATCGCCGCGATATAAGCGCTCAGCGTCGCCAACAGCCAGGCAATCGCTGCGACCAGATAGGGCAATGTCGCGAGCGCGGCGGCGACAAACAAAAATGTCGGCGGATAGTGCCAGCCATAATAGCCGTCAAAGTCGTGGCCGACGGCGCGCACTTCCGCGGTCCTGTGCAGCGGCCAGTCGTAGGCCGTCGCCGGATCGCCGGCGAGCGTCATTCGTCCCGCCGCCCAGACGGCGACAAAGTCATTGGCGATCGGCCGGCGCTGCGCGTCGGTCAAAAAATGACCTTGCAGACAAGTGCCGGCGAGCACGATCAGATAACCAAGCGCCAGCGTCAGTCCGATCAGTCTGATCGTCCGCACTGCGGAATATTGCGGTGTGACGCGAGAGAGCGACGCCTCGGAAACGGCCATGGACGCGCGTTCAAAGAATCAGTTCGGCGCGAAAGCTCAAGCAGCCTTCGCGCCTTTCCTTACCGCGCATTCCTTTCCGTCGTGTTATCGCTTGATCAGTCTGATGATGATCAGAAGGATAACCGCGCCGATGAAAGAGTCGATGATCTGACCAACAATGCCCGCCGCAATTGGAAATCCGATTGTCGGCAACAGCCAGCCGGCAATAAGGCCGCCGACGATGCCGACAATGATGTCGCCAATGAGCCCGAAGCCGCCACCTTTGACCACCATGCCGGCGAGCCAGCCGGCGATCGCACCGACGATGAGCCAGACGATAATGCCCATGGTCCCCCCTTGAGATTCCCTGCAAATTGCCGCTCAGCGAACGTTCGCGCAAACTCGGCACGACACTGCGGCAACCATAGGGCCTGGAACGCGGCCTGTCAGCAACTCTGTTGGCGCGCCAACGAGTTATGCACGAAGGTCTTTTGCCATCATAAATCTATATTGCGGTGCAGCATAAACTGCGGCAGACTGGCGGGGAGGTCGAGGTCAGTCGCGACGCCCGATCGCGCCGGGAGGCTGTCATGGCTGTCGCCAAGTACAAACCCTCCACTGCGCCGCACAAAGATCTTTATGACATCGGCGAAATTCCGCCGCTTGGTCATGTGCCGGCGCGCATGCATGCCTGGGCGATCCGCAAGGAACGCCACGGGCCGCCCGAAAAATCGATGCAGATGGAAGTGGTGCCAACCTGGCCGATCGCCGACGACGAGGCGCTGGTCTACGTCATGGCCGGCGGCGTCAATTACAACGGCGTGTGGGCCGGGCTCGGCCAGCCGATCTCTCCGCTCGACGTGCACAAGAATCCCTTTCACGTCGCCGGCTCCGATGCGTCCGGTGTGGTCTGGGCCATCGGCTCGAAAGTGAAGCGTTGGAACGTCGGTGACGAAGTGATCGTTCACTGCAATCAGGACGACGGCGACGACGAGGATTGCAATGGCGGCGACCCGCTGTTGTCGTCGTCGCAGCGGATCTGGGGCTACGAGACGCCGGACGGCTCGTTCGCGCAATTCTGCCGCGTGCAGTCGCGCCAACTCATGCGCAAGCCGCCGCATTTGTCCTGGGAAGAGTCGGCCTGCTACACGCTTACGCTGGCGACCGCCTATCGCATGCTGTTCGGCCATCCGCCGCACACGCTTAAGCCCGGCGATAATGTCCTGATCTGGGGCGCTTCCGGCGGTCTCGGCGTGTTCGGCGTGCAGCTCGTCGCTGCCTCTGGGGGCAACGCCATCGGTATCGTCTCCGACAGAGCCAAATCCGAATACGTCTTTAATCTCGGCGCCAAGGGCGTGATCAACCGCAGCGAATTCAGGTGCTGGGGCCAGATGCCCAAAGTCGGCACGCCGGATTATGACACCTGGGTGAGAGAAGCGCGGCGCTTCGGCAAGGCGATTTGGGAGATCACCGGCAAACGCGACATCGATATCGTGTTCGAGCATCCCGGCGAGGCGACGTTCCCGGTGTCTTGCCTCGTCGTCAAGCGTGGCGGCATGGTGGTGTTCTGCGCCGGCACATCCGGCTACAACATCACGTTCGATGCGCGCTATGTGTGGATGCGGCAGAAGCGCATTCAGGGCTCGCATTTCGCGCATCTCAAGCAGGCGAGCGCGGCCAACCAATTCGTGCTCGATCAGCGTATCGATCCATGCATGAGCGACGTTTTCCCGTGGCAGAAAATTCCGCACGCGCATGAACTGATGCGAACGAACCGGCACAAGCCCGGTAACATGGCGGTCCTTGTCAACACCCCGCGCCTTGGCTTGCGCAATTTCGACGACGCGCTGGAAGCGCTCAACGCCTGAATTTCGCGGAACCCTGGCGCGCCCCGTGCCGGCGGCGATCCGGGAAGCTGTTATTTTGTATTCTTGCGCTCGCGCCCGATCGCGGCGTTGAGCTCGCCGCCGTAAATGAAAATCAGCGCGGTGAAATACAGGAACACGAGCGCCATCATCGCCGAGGCGAGGCCGGCATAATAGGTGACGTAGGTGTAGGAGAAACTCGCCAGATAGCGGCCGAACCCGAACCCGCAGGCCATCCACAAGGCCAGCGTCGCGGCGATACCCGGCCAAATGTCGCCGACCCGACGCCGGCCGGCCGGAAGCCACATGTGCAGGATGAGGAGCGACGTGGTCAGCAGGATGCCGGCCACAAGGAAGCGTCCGATGTTGAAATGCGCTTCAACCGAATTGAGCCAGGGCGCATGACTGAGCGCCGCCCGGAAGACTAACTGGCCGGGCACCACCAAAAAGGCGAGCGCCAAAACCCCTATCGCGCTGACGAGTACATAGCCGATCGACTCCAGCCGTAACAGCCACCAGGGCCGCGGCTCGACGAGTCCATAAGCGCGGTTGAGACCGATGCGCAGACTCTCGACGCCGCTTGAGGCAAAATAGATTGCAAACACGGCGCCGATCGTAAGAACATCGCCGCGGGCGGTTGTCAGCACGCGGTGGATTTCGCCGGCGATTTGGCTGGAAACCGCGCGCGGCCATGCGGCGACGATCATCCGCGCCACCTCGTCGGCAAGATCCTCCGAACCGATAAATCCGGCGATCGCCGTGACCAGGATCAGGAACGGAAACATCGCCATCAAGACCGACAATGCAATATGGCTCGCGATCGCCCAGCCGTCGTCGGCGTTGAAGCGATAGAAGGCGTCCAAGGCAACTCGGCTGCAGCGGTAGATGAGTTTCAACGCGGTCGCCTCCGCGGCGTAAACACAAGGGCAGGGCCAATCTGATTTGCAGACCTCGGCGTCGATAGAACGGCGGCGCCCCGATTCCGGATGCTGCAAGCGCCACCCGCACATGCTTGCCCTTGAAAAAATACGGCATTCGGCGCCGCACGCGAAGCCCGCCGCTTGATCATCACCGCCGGGCAAGGGCAGGGGGTTGCGGCGCACAGGCTTGCGCGCGTATCTAAGGACAGTCCCCTTCGGCTCGCTTCACGCGCGGACCGCCGCACAGGCGCAAGAGGAGACGCAAAACCTCGCCGCACGTTCGGGAACATCCGCGACCGCTTGCGAGTTGGCGACGGGGTAGCGACGACAAGGGCAAGAGCCATGGCTGCAAAGACCTTAGCGCTGATCTGCCTCTCTGCGTTACTGCTGACGGCAAGCGAAACCATGTCGCCGGCGCAAAGCCTCAATTCCAGCTCCGCGCTGATTATCCCGGAACAAGCTGAAACTCCGATCTCGCCGGCAACGCCGGGTACCGGACCCGGGGCCTTGACCAACGAGACCACGGGAACAAACCCAGTGACCGGATTGCCGTGCTCGGGCGAGGGCGCCTTGGCCACCAGCGGCGCCGGCGCGCTCGCCGACACCGAATCGGCGCCGCCGGGTTCGACCGAGCCGACCGATCAAGGCCAATTGGCCGAGCCGGGCTTGACCAGCGTGTTCGGACCGACGAGCTCGCTCGGCGCCTGCTGACGCCGCGCTCAACGCGAGCTATTGTCCGTGATTATGCCGCCTCAACCTTGACGAGGAAGCGGCGCACCTCTCCTTGCAGGTTTTCGGCCTCGACGGCAAGCGCGTCGGCGAGTGCCTTGACATCGGCGGCCGTGGCGCGGGCCCCGATGGTCGCGCCAGCGACGCGACTCATGGCCTCGGCGCCGGTCTTGGCCTCATTGGAGGCGCAGTTGACCCCATCGGCGATCGAGGCAACAGCGTTGTTCTGTTCCTCGACGGTGGAAGCGACCGTGGCAGCGATGGCAGACATCTCGTCGATGATCGAAGAAACCTGCTCGATCGCCTGCGCGGCGTCCGCCGTCGCGGTCTGGATGGAGCCGATCTGAGCTGCGATATCCTCGGTCGCGCGCGCAGTTTGTGCAGCGAGCGATTTCACCTCGGAAGCAACAACGGCGAAGCCGCGCCCGGCGTCGCCTGCGCGCGCCGCCTCGATCGTGGCGTTGAGCGCCAGAAGATTGGTCTGGCCGGCGATCGCCTGAATCAGTCCGATGACCTCGCCGATGCGGTTGGCGGCAGTACCCAGCTCGGTCATGGTGTTGACCGTGCGCTTGGACTCGGCAACGGCACGGCTGGCAACGTCGGTCGAACGCGTGGCCTGCGAGGCGATTTCGCCGATCGAAGCCGCCAGCTCCTCGATCGAGCTTGCCACCGTCGTCACATTGGCGGAGGCAGTGCCGACGCGGTTCTCGGCGTCGCGCGCTTCGGATGAGACCGCGTCGGCCGACTCATTGAGGCCGCTCGACGCGCTTTCCAGGCGCTCGGCGGCGCCACGCAGGCGGGCGAGCGCCTGTTCGATCGATGCCCGAAATTGTCCGATCATGACGCCGATCGTCTCGCTGCGCCGCTCGCGCGCCGCATTGGTTTCGGTCTGCACCGCCGCAAGCTGCTCGCGTTCGATCATGGTGTCGCGGAACACGATCACCGTGCGCGCCATGGCTCCGATCTCGTCATGCGAATCGGTCGCGGGAATCCGTGCCGAGGTGTCGCCGTCGGCGAGCCGCTTCATGACGCCGGCGAGTCCCCCCAGCGGCAGCGTGATCGAGCGTCCGATGCGCCAGCAGCAGGCCAGGCCGAGCAGCGCCACCAGGCATCCGATCCACAGGATGAAATCGCGGGTCCGCGACCGCGACGCGGCCAGTGCGATTGCTGCGTCATTGGCGCTATTTTGGACCGAGGCAAGAATCTTGTCGGCTTGCGGCAGCACGCTTTCGGTATCGACGTTGATCAGCGACAGCAGTGGTTGGATATCGTCGGTGCTGGCGACCCATTGTGCGAAAATATGGCTGTAGTTCTGGACCTGACGATCGAGCTTCTGCTTCATCGCCGGGGCGCCATCGACCGAGTCGAAGAGATTGTTGAAGGTCTTGACCTCGTCGAGGAAGTTTTGCTCGGCGGTACGCGAGTGAGTCAGCCGGTATTCGATCTCGTAACGGCGCATCCGCAGAAGCGACATCAAGAGCTTTGCGGAATCGGCATCGGCGACCCAGGTCAAGTCGTCATGGATGATCGTCTCGATTGTCTTGCTCGCTGCGATCAGCTCCGCGGTCGTCCCTTGGGTCTCATCGAAGCCGAGCGATTTCTGTTCGCCCACCAGGCTGGCGAAGCTCGCTTTGAGATCGCGCACGGTGATGCGCAGCGGCGTGATGACGTCCTGGTCAGAGTCGCCGAGCGATGCGGCGATGCGGTCGAGCGATCGCATCGCCAGCCCCTGTGCGGTGCCGAAATTCTTGACCTCGGTGTCGGACGGGTGCGCGACGAATTCGGTCGTCGCGTTGCGCATTGACAACAGTCCGTTCTTGAGCTCGCGGCTCGCATCGGCGATCTCGGCGTCGCGGTGGACGCTGTCAAAGGCGCGACCGACCTCGATGTCGCCGGCCATGAATGCAATGCCGTTGGCGATGAATCCGATCAGCGGAATGACGCCGAGCACGATGATGCGGGCGCGAACCGATAAGCTTGAGAAAACTTGGGCAATGGACATCGTTCAACCGAACGGCGAATGCTGGCGGCCGCGGTGCGTCCTCGCGGTATTCCAGGCAGCAAAACTGAAAATGGTTAAGATTTGGCAAGGAATGGGCGCTCGGTTCGCCAAATGGTTGTGATCGCCTTTTTCCCGGATCGGCAGGATTGTTTTTGTGCACTGCACGCGTAAGCTTCCGGAACCGTGCGGCCGGCCCAATCTGGTGATTGAGCCTCTGCTCATGCCTGTGCTGCCACCCCGCCCATGCCAGCCGGAAGCGAACTGATCCCTGCACTGACCGAGGCGGTCGCGAGCGTCGAAGCCCTGTTCGCCGACGCGCGCCGTGCCGTGGCCGAGCGGGTGACGGTCGACGGCCGCACCGTTTCGCGGCTGTTCGACCGCGAACAGCGCGCCACCCACGGCCTAGCTTGGCTCGCCACTTACGTCGAGGCCATACGGCAGCTCGCAGCCTATGCGCAGCGGCTCATGGCGAACGGCGCGTTCGGGGAGATCGAAGAGCTCGTCGTGCGTATCGGCGCCGGCGAGTTTTTGTCGCAGGTGCTCGGTGGCATTCCCATGAGCCAGGGCGAGATCGTGCGGCTTGTCGACCTGGGTTTATCCGCGGCGGCAGTGGCCGCGCGCGTGACGCCGGCGGTCCAATTCCTCATCGCCTCGGGGAATACGGCGCAGCGTCGCGCTCGGCTTATCGCATTGATGCGCGAGCGGACGGATGAAACGGTCGGCACCTGCGGGCTCGACGATACGCTCAATTCGATCCGCGAGGAGATGCGCAAGTTCGCAGACAGCCAAGTCGCCCCGCATGCTCAACAGTGGCATCTGCGCAACGAGTACATCCCGCTCGACATCATCGGCCAAATGTCGGAACTCGGCGTATTCAGCCTGACGACGCCTGAGGACTACGGCGGCATCGGCCTCGGCAAGGAAGCCATGTGCGTCGTCTCCGAGGAGCTATCGCGCGGCTACATCGGAGTCGGCTCCCTCGGCACCCGCTCCGAGATCGCCGCCGAACTGATCCTGGGCAGCGGCACCGTCAATCAAAAACGCAAATGGCTGCCCAAGATCTCTTCCGGCGAGGTGTTGCCGACGGCCGTGTTCACCGAGCCCAATATCGGCTCCGACCTCGCCTCGCTGAAGACCCGCGCCGTGCGCCACGGCGATACTTACAAGGTCTACGGCAACAAAACCTGGATCACACATCCGGTGCGCGCCGACCTGATGACGCTCTTGGTGCGCACAAATCCGTCCGAAACCGGCTATCGCGGACTTTCCATGCTGCTGGCCGAAAAGCCGCGCGGCACCGACGAGACGCCATTTCCGGCCGCCGGCATGTCTGGCACCGAGATCGCGGTGCTCGGCTATCGCGGCATGAAGGAATACGAGATCGCATTCGATGGCTTCGTCGTGAAGGCCGAAAACCTTTTGGGCGGCATCGAGGGCCTCGGCTTCAAGCAGCTCATGGCGACATTCGAGTCGGCGCGCATCCAAACCGCGGCGCGCGCCATCGGCGTGGCGCAGGCCGCCATGGAGGAGGGGCTGCGTTATGCCACGACGCGCGTGCAGTTCGGCGAACCGATTGTCAATTTTCCGCGCGTCTTCGACAAGCTCGTCATGATGGCGGTGGAGATCATGATCACGCGCCAGCTCACCTATTACGCCGCGCGACAGAAGGATTCCGGGCGGCGCTGCGACCTGGAGGCCGGCATGGCGAAATTGCTTGCCGCGCGCGTCGCCTGGGCCGCGGCCGACAACGCGGTGCAGATCCACGGCGGTAACGGCTTTGCGGTCGAGTTTGCCGTCTCGCGGCTTCTGTGCGACGCCCGTATCCTCAACATTTTTGAAGGCGCCGCCGAAATCCAGGCGCAGGTCATCGCGCGGCGGTTGCTGGGCGGGGCGAACTAAAGCGTATGGCAGTCAAATTGAATCGTCATTGCGAGCCAACGGACCCGCGCGCAGTCGCGCGGTCCGATGACAGGCTCCCGCGAAGCAATCCAGTGCCGAAAAATCCGATTTCTGGATTGCTTCGTCGCCCCTTTGGGGCTCCTCGCAATGACGATGCTGATCCACCTTGATCGGAAAATGCCCAGCACAGATCGAACGAAGCGAAATTCGGAAATCAACAGGTCGCTCAAGCGCCGCTTCCGGCTTTCGCGACACTCGATGCCGGCTACGAGGTGACCGACTCCTTGAGCAGCAGTCCGACATTGCCGGACAGAATCCGCTCGCCGTCGGCCCCAAGCGCGCGGATATCGCGCACGAAGTCGCGCACGATCTCGCGCTTGCGGATTTCCTGCGGATAGTCCGTGGCGAAGACGATGCGCGAGGCGGGAATTTCGCTCAAGCCCGCCTTCACCGCGCCGATGCCGCCGGCAAATCCCGCGGTGTCGAAGACCAGATTGTGCGCGATGTAGTGGTCGACGTCCTTTTCGCCCTTGGCGCCGTGCCGCTTGTTGCCGGCGGTGCCCCAAAAGACCTTGTCCTGAAAGCTGCGGACGCGGGCGAGCATTCCGGCGATGCCGCCCGAGAGGTGCGCCATATGCACCGTGAGTTCGGGATGGCGATCGAACACGCCGGAATTGATTAGGCGGATTGCCGCCATGATCAGCGAGAACTCGCGCCCGACGCCGCGCGCGGTATCGTAGGCGTCGAATTGCTGTGCGTGGTTGAGTTTCAGCGCGGGATGCACGAATACGAACAGGCCGAGCTTGCACACTTCGTTCCAGAACGGCTCGATCTCCGGCGCATCGATCCATTTGCCGTCGAACTCCGAGGTCACGACGACGCCCTGAAAGCCAAGCTCGTGCCGGCAGCGGTTGAGTTCCCTGAACGCCGGGACGCCGCCGAGCGGATGCGCATGGGCGGCGCCGATGAAGCGGCCGGGGTAATCGCGTTCCGCTTTTTTTGCCTTGTCGTTGACCAAGCGTGAGCTGTCGAGGTCGGCGCACATGCCGGCGGCGCTGGTCAACCAGGCAGCGTCGATGCCGGCCACATCCATCATGCGCACATGCTCGTCGAGATCGTAGAGCAGCGAATGCACTGTGTAGCTTGGTGCGCCCGAGGCGTCGTAATTGAGGACCAGGCGGTCGCCCGGGTCGTCCTTGATGAGCTCGCGTGGCGTGAAATGGTGCTGGAAATCGACGATCATTACGCGGGCCTTTGCTGAGGTGGGGCCGCCTTCTTAGCGCATGTCGCCGCAGCCGTCATTGCGGATTGCCGCCAACGGGTCCGGCCCGAACTGGCCGGCCCGATGACAAGCTCCGCGGCTGGTCCGGAATCCATAATCCCGGCACCGGAACTATGGTATCCGGGCTCGCGGACTAAAGCCCGCGCCCCGGAATGACAGTGCGCTCAACCGGAGCTACATTGGCCGCCATGTCCGATTTCATGTCGCACGTCGTCGTCCCGATCGCGATCGGTGCGGTCGCGGTAGTCTTGCTCTTGGGCCTCATCAATATGATGCGGGGCGGCCCCGGTAACACTTCGCAGAAGCTGATGCGTCTGCGGGTGTTGCTGCAATTCATTGCCATCATCATCATCATGACGACGATCTGGATGATGGGTCGCTGAGCGGCCTCACAGGCAAGCCGCGCGAGGTCGATATGGTGTTCCTCAATCGCATCTATACCCGCACCGGCGACGACGGCAGCACGGCGCTCGGTAGCGGCGGGCGGCGAAAAAAATACGACCTGCGCATCGCCGCCTACGGCACGCTCGACGAGCTCAATGCCACGATCGGCATCGCACGCCTGCATAGCGCCGGCGAGCCGGCACTGGATGCGGCGCTCGCTCGCATTCAGAACGATCTGTTCGACCTCGGCGCCGATCTCACGACGCCCGGCAAAGGCAGGGGCCCCGGCGGCGCACGCCTGACGGTCACCGAAACGCAGGTGACTTGGCTCGAAGCTGAAATCGACCGCTTCAATGCCGAGCTTGCGCCGCTGAGATCGTTCGTCCTGCCGGGCGGCAGCGCCGCGGCGGCTTATCTGCATCTTGCCCGCACCGTGTGCCGGCGCGCCGAGCGGCTCATCGCCGAACTCAAGGACAAGCCGGATGAGAGCGTTACTCCGGAAGTTCTGAAATACGTCAACCGGCTATCCGATTTCCTGTTCGTGGCCAGCCGTTACAGCAACGGCAAAGGCGAACGCGACGTGCTTTGGGTGCCGGGGCAGAATCGCTGATCGCGAAGGGGGCGGGCCATGGTCATGCCGTTGTACGATCACAGCCCGTTCAAGTGGCCGACGCCGCCTTACGTCATGTGGGGCCTGATCGCGATCAACTTCATCATCTTTGCGGTGCAGTCCACGGCGTCCCACGGCGCGGTGAACATGATCGATCGCGTGGCTTCCGTGATTCCGGCAGCGTTCATGGGGAGCCCAGTTCCAGGTGCGCTGCCGGCGCCGCTCACGCTCATCACGTCGATGTTTTTGCACGCTAATTTCATGCACGTGTTCGGCAACATGATTTTCCTGTTCGTATTCGGCGACGACATCGAGGAGCTACTCGGACATTGGCGCTTTCTCGGCTTCTATTTTGCCTGCGGCATCGCCGCCAGCCTCACATTCGTTCTCAGCGATCCGGGTGCGAAGGTCGAGCTGTTTGGCGCATCCGGCGCGGTTGCCGGTGTGATCGCCGCCTATCTGATGTTCCGGCCATGCGCCAAGGTCACGGTCCTTCTCGGCCTGATACCGCTGCGGCTGCGGGCCTACTGGATCATCGGTGGTTGGGCGGTTTACCAAATTATAGAAGCCGCGAACGACGTTCAGGACGGCGTTGCCTATTGGGGGCATGTCGGTGGCATGGCGGCCGGCGCCATCCTGTTCATACTGATGCGGCCGCCGGGCATTAAGTTGTTCGATTGTGTGCACTCGGAGCCGGTGCTCAAGGATGGCCACTATGCGCCGCCACGTTGACCGATAGCGCCGTGGCCGTTAGGTTTCGCACCGCAGCATCCGGCGAACGAGAACGCCGAGAGCAGCCAAAAAGCCAGCCATCAACAACCGATCAGCACCATGAAAATCCTCGTGCCCGTGAAGCGGGCGATCGATAAGGATGTAAAAATCCGGGTCAAGGCCGACGGCAGCGGCGTCGAGCTTTCCAACGTCAAGATGTCGATGAATCCGTTCGACGAGATCGCGGTCGAGGAGGCGCTGCGGCTCAAGGAAGCGGGCAAGGCGACCGAGATCATATGCGTCTCGATCGGCGCGGCGCAGGCGGCCGAGACCATTCGCACGGCGCTGGCCATGGGCGCCGACCGCGGCATCCTGGTAAAGACCGAAGGCTATGTCGAGCCGCTTGCGGTTGCAAAAATTCTAAAAAGTATCGTTGCCGCGGAACAGCCCGGGCTCGTCATCATGGGCAAGCAGGCGATCGACGACGACTGCAATCAGACCGGACAGATGCTGGCGGCGTTGCTCGGTTGGCCGCAAGGCACCTTTGCCTCCAAGGTGGCGATCGACGGCGACGCGCTGATGGTCACGCGCGAGGTCGACGGCGGGCTGCAGACGGTGAAGCTGAAGCTGCCGGCCATCGTGACGACCGATCTCCGCCTCAACGAGCCGCGCTACGCGTCGCTGCCCAACATCATGAAAGCGAAAAAAAAGCCGATCGACGACAAGACGGCCGCGGATTACGGCGTCGACATCAAGCCGCGACTCGAAGTGGTCAAGACCGCGGAGCCGCCGGTGCGCAAGGCCGGCGTCAAGGTCAAGACCGTCGCCGAGCTGATCGATAAGCTGAAGAACGAGGCAGGGGCGATCTGATGAGTCGTTTGTTTAGTCACCATAAGGTGTGAGTGCAGGACACGCGGGGCGCGTAATGCCGACATTGCTGATTGCCGAGCACGACAACAAGACACTGAAGGACGCGACCAACAAGGCGCTGACCGCGGCGGCGGCGCTCGGCGCCGATGTGCACATCCTGGTCGCGGGCCACGGCTGCAAGGCGGTGGCGGACGCGGCGGCCAAGCTCAGTGGCGTGAAGCAAGTGCTGCTGGCGGACGCGCCTGCCTATGAGCACATGTTGGCCGAGCCCACCGCGGCGCTCATTGTCGCGCTGGCGCCGCCATACGAAACGATCATGGCGGCTGCGACCACGTCGGGAAAGAATATCCTGCCGCGCGTCGCGGCATTGCTCGACGTCATGCAGATTTCCGATGTCATCAAGATCGATGCGCCTGATACGTTCGAGCGGCCGATCTATGCCGGCAATGCCATTCAGACCGTGCGCTCGCGCGATCCGAAGAAAGTCATCACCGTGCGCACGGCCGCATTCCAACCGACCGGGGACGGCGGCTCGGCGCCGATTGAGCCGGCCGCCGCCGCTGCCGATCCCGGCATTTCCGGCTTTGTTGGCGAAGAGCTGTCGAAGTCGGCGCGGCCGGAGCTGACCTCGGCCAAGATCATCATTTCCGGCGGTCGGGCGATGCAAAGTCGCGAGAACTTCACCAAATATATAGAGCCGGTGGCAGATAAGCTTGGCGCCGCGGTTGGCGCCTCGCGCGCCGCGGTCGATGCCGGCTATGCCCCGAACGATTGGCAGGTCGGACAGACCGGCAAGGTAGTGGCCCCCGATCTCTACATCGCCGTCGGCATTTCGGGCGCCATCCAGCATCTCGCCGGCATGAAGGATTCGAAGGTGATCGTCGCGATCAACAAGGATGAGGAAGCGCCGATCTTTCAGGTCGCCGATTACGGGCTGGTGGCGGACCTCTATCAGGCCTTGCCGGAGCTTGCGAGCGAACTCGAAAAAGTCAGGCGTTGACCGGCGACGCGCGGCTCGGGATCATAAGGTGAGTTGACATGGTCGAGGTCAAGGAAAGACCGAGGACACACAGCGAGCGGACGGAAGCAATGCCGCATTCCATTCGCAAGATCGGCGTGGTCGGCGCGGGACAGATGGGCAACGGCATTGCCCATGTCTGTGCGCTGTCCGGCTTTCACGTGTTGCTCAACGACGTTGCGGCCGATCGCATCACCGCAGGACTGGCCACCATCAGCGGTAACCTGGCGCGACAGGTCAGCCGCCAGCGCATCAGCGACGAGCAGCGGCAAGCGGCGATCAAGCGCATCACGCCCGCCAGGGCACTGGAAGATTTGGCCGATTGCGATCTCGTGATCGAAGCTGCGACCGAGGCGGAAGACGTCAAACGCAAGATCTTCGGCGCGCTTTGCCCGTCGCTCAAGCCCGAGACCATCGTCGGCACCAACACGTCCTCGATCTCGATTACGCGGCTTGCCGCCTCCACCGACCGGCCGGAGCGCTTCATCGGTATCCACTTCATGAATCCGGTGCCGCTGATGGAACTGGTCGAGGTGATCCGTGGCATCGCCACCGACGACGCGACTTTCGAAGCGACCAAGGAATTCATCGGCAAGCTCAACAAGACCATCGCGGTTGCGGAGGATTTTCCCGCCTTCATCGTCAACCGCATCCTGCTGCCGATGATCAACGAGGCGATCTACACGCTCTATGAGGGCGTCGGCAATGTCGAGGCGATCGACACCGCGATGCGGCTTGGCGCCCATCATCCGATGGGCCCGCTCGAACTCGCCGACTTCATCGGCCTCGACACCTGCCTTTCGGTCATGCAGGTGCTGCACGAGGGGCTCGCGGATTCGAAATACCGGCCGTGCCCGCTGCTTGTGAAATACGTCGAGGCCGGCTGGCTCGGCCGCAAGACGCAGCGCGGCTTCTACGACTATCGCGGCGAAAAGCCGGTGCCGACGCGATAATTTCTCCAAGAGTCTCCGTAAATTAAGCTGTGGACAAATAGGTCCATTCGCAAACAGCCTGTGGACAAGTTCGCTGGCTGACTGCTGCCCGGGTCACGCTCGCGCTATTGCAAATCGCATGGCGTTGGTGGAGATCGGCGCACGAGTCTCGGGTTTTGCGGGACCAGTGTTGGAAGCGGACGCGATCGACATAGAGCGCGTCGCTGCGGTCGTGCATTACGTCATCGCCAAGACCGATCCCGGCAAGCTGGGGCACGTCAAGCTCAATAAAATACTCTGGTATTCGGATCTGGAGCATTATCGCTGGCACGGCGTATCGATTACCGGGCTGCGGCACTACATGCGAACGCCGCAAGGGCCGATGTCGCAGGAGATTGCGAAAGCCGTCAGTCTGCTTGTCAAAGAGCGCAAGGTGGCGGAACCGACCGTCAAGGTCGCCGACTTTCACCGCCGCGAAATGGTCGGTCTGGACCGGCCGGACGTTTCATCGTTCACTGACGGGCAATCCGACATTCTGGATCGGATGATCGCGGTCGTCGCGCCGCTGACCGCCAAGCAACTAAGCGAATTGACGTGCGGCGATTCCTTGTGGCGGGAAGTCAAGAATGGCGAAGCCATGCCGATCGCGACCGGCTCGATCGTTTCGCGTCCGCCACAGCCGGGATAGCCGGCCCGCCCTTTCACGTCGCGGCCGCCGCGCGGGTTATTGGGCTTGCGCAGCGCATTGCCTCTCCCCGCCGGGAAGGAGTGAAGAGCAAGCTTAGAGCGCAGTCGTTTCGAGTTTTGCGCTATTCGCAGCACGAATCCGATCTTTTCGGCTCGACGTAGGTTGCCTTGGGATGGACCGCGGCGCGCTCGTAGCGGTCGTGGTGGCGCACCCAGGCCCTAGACCAAGCGAGGCTCGCCTCGTCGCGGCCTTTGGGAGCGAGGTCGAGCAGGTTGTAGGCGCCGATGAGGATGTCGAGCCCGCGCCCGTATGTCGAATAGGTGTGGAAGACCTCGCCGGCCGCATCCTTGAAGAACACGCTGGCGCCGGGGCGCTCGTCGCTCGGAAATTGCTCGATGATCTCATAATTGTACAACACCTTGCCGCTGGCCTTCTCCTGCGGCGTTAGCGACACCTGATAGTCGAAATTGAAATCGCTACCGAGCGACGATACCCATTTGAATTGCCAGCCCATCCGTCGCTTGAACGTCTCGATTTCCTGCGACGGCGCGCGCGAGACGACCGCGAACGCGACGTCGCGTTGCGCGAGATGGATCACGGCGCCGTCGAAGTGATCGGCGATCAAAGAACAGCTCGGACAGCCGGCTTCCCAGCCGGGGCCGAGCATGAAGTGATAGATGATCAACTGGCTTTTGCCGCCGAACAGCTCGGCCAGCGTTTCCTTGCCGTCCGGTCCTTCGAATGTATAAGTCTTGTCGACCTTCTCCCACGGTAGCTCGCGGCGCTTCTTGGCCAACGCATCGCGCGTTTTTGAGAAGGCCTTTTCATCGACAAGATAGGCTTTGCGCGCAGCGATCCACTCATCATGGGAAACGATTTTGTGCAATTGCATGGTGTGCTCCTCCAGACGGCGCAAGGACGGTGGCTCAAGCCGCAGCCGGCATTTGCGGCGCGGTTTCCGCCCAGCAGGGCAGCGCCAACACGCGATCGAGCCAGGCGCGGACGTTGCCATGGGGCTCCAGCGGCAATTCGGCTTGCTTGGCATACAGCAACGCTGCGGCCACCGCGAAATCGGCGAGGGTTAGCGCATCACCGACGAGGTATTTTTGCCGGGTAAGATGCGCTTCAAGCACTGCGGCATCCTTGTTGAAAGCCTCACGGGCCTTGGCCACGGCGGTCTGGTCTGGTGGACCGAGATTCAACATCTTCTTGACGAAACGCTGGAACGTCAGCGGCTGGCAGGCTTCAGCGCCCCAATGCGCGAGCTGCCAGCATTGCCACCGTGTGATATCGGCACGCTTTTGCGGGTCATTCGGCCACAGGGCACTGCCGTTTTTGGCGGCGATGTACTGAATGATCGCATTCGACTCCCAAAGCCTGAAGTCGCCGTCGACCAGCGTCGGCGTCCGGCCGGTTGGATTGATCGCGAGATAGGCCGGTGTGCGCGGCTTCAACAAATCGACGACCTCGAGGTCGAGCGGCACATTGAGATAGGACGCAACCGCACGCACCTTCCAAGTGTTTGGCGAAGCGGGAAAGCCGTAAAGTTTCATGATCAACTCCCATGCTGTTGGTAATGTCAGTTTGCCGGAGTCATCCAGCCGGCCGAACCGGTCCCGGACGCTTTAGGCGACGAACCTTTCCATCTTGTCGAGCGCGCCATTCCAGCCGCCCTGATGGCGGTCGCGGGCCTCTTCGTCGAAGAATTGCTCGTGCATGAGCGTGAGCAACGTTCCGTCGCCGTCCGGTTTGAGCAGCACCGTGACCACGGACTGCCGCTCGGGCGTCGTCTTCCAGGCCCAGGTGAACACCAGCTTCTCGTTCGGAACGAACTCACGATAGACGCCGCTCACCTCGTGGTCCTCGCCGGCCGGGGTTTTCATCAACCAACGATAGCGGCCGCCGACGCGCGGTTCGCATTCGGCGTGGATCGCTTTGATCTCGCCGGGCCCCATCCAGCGCTTCACCTTTTCCGGATCGGTCCACGCCGCGAAGACCTTGGCCGGCGGCGCGCTGAGCCGGCGCTTGATGGTGAGGCTAGGCTTGGTCGCTGTTTGGCTGACCATGACTCTTCCTCCTCCAGGAAAGCGGCAAGGTTGGCGAGCCGCTCGGTCCAGAATTTCTCGTAACGATTGAGCCACTCCATTGCGTGCTGCATCGGCGCGGCATTGAGCCGGCAGGCGACTGTGCGGCCGGTTTTGCTGCGCGCGACCAGGCCGGCATCGGCGAGCACATCGAGATGTTTCATGATCGCCGGCAGCGAAACCGGAAACGGCTCGGCCAGCGCGCTGACCGACAAGTCGGGCTGTTGCGCGAGCCGCATCACCAGCGCCCGGCGCGTCGAATCGGCGAGCGCGGCAAAGGTGCGGTCGAGCGCGGAACTTTGAACCTTAACCATTTGGTTAAGTGTAGTACCGCCAGCGCCCATGTCAACCGGCGCGGTTGCGCCACGGGCTCATCGCTTTTGCGGCATTCACTCTTCCTTCAGGCCGGTCGCCGCGGCGAGTTTCTTGTAGGCCGCGATATCGCCGGCGAAAAACGCCGCAAAGCTTGCCGCCGTGCCGCCCCGCACGTCGTAATCCAGCGCCTCGACGCGTTTGCGCACGCCGGGATCGGCCAGCGCCTCGTTGGCGACGGCGTTCCAGCGATCGAGGATCGGTTGCGGCGTATGCGCCGGAGCGGCCAACGCGCACCAGGCGATGATTTGATATCCCGGATAACCGATTTCGGCGAACGTCGGCACGTTGGGCAGGCGTGGCGAACGGCTTGGCGAAGTAATCGCGAGCGCGCGCAAATCGCCCTTCTCGATGTACGGCTTGACCGATCCGGTGCTGACGATCATGAAATCGACTTCGCCTGCGAGCAGCGCCGTCACCGCTTCCGGCAGTCCCCGGTAGGGCACGTGGATGCAGATGTCCGGCGGCAGGCCTTCGCGCCACAGCATCATGACCACGGCAAGATGTTGTTGCGACAAATATCCGCCGCTGGAGAACTTCAGCGCGCCGGGCCGTGAGCGGATCAGCGCGATCAACTCCTTGACCGAGTCCACCTGCGTCTGCTGGCGAACCAGCAACACCAGCGCTCCTTGTGCCAGCAAGATGACGGGCGCGAGGTCGTTGTATGGATCGTAGGGCAGGTGATGATTGAACGCCGGCTCGGAGCCGTGCGTGGCCGACGTTGTCACGACGAGCGTATAGCCGTCCGATGGCGCCTGCTTGGCCGCCAGCACGCCGACGATGCCGCTCGCGCCCGGGCGATTCTCCACGGCGACGGTCCAGCCGTATTTGCGGGCGGTATAGTCCGCGACGAACCGTGGAATCAAATCGTAGGGCCCGCCCGGCGTGGAGGGCACGATGATACGGATCGGCCGTGTCGGATAGTCGTCGAGCGCCGATGCGTGTCGTGGAAGAACAGGAGCGGCAACGGCAGCCGCTGCCAGTTGCAGGAATTGCCGACGGAGAAATCTCATTCCGGCGCCTCCATCAATTGCCTTGCCGAGCACGACCACGATGCCGAAGAATGCTTCGGAATCAAGAGGACACTGGACAAATGCAGGTGCAGAAAAGTGGCGGTCGCATGATTGGCGCCATCGAAGTGACGCCGCTGTGGGACGGGCCGCTGCCGTCCTCGCTGGAAAAGATTCCCGATCCGCTGCATCGCGCCGAGGCCGAGAAGCTGCTGGCGCAAGCCGGCCCGGACGCTTTGACGATGAACGTCTACGGCTTCCTGCTGCGGCTCGGCGATCGCTTTGCGCTCATCGACGCTGGTGCGGGCCGGCTCATGAGTGCCGAACTAGGCCGCCTTGGCGCCGCACTGAACGCGCAGGGCATCGCGCCGGGACGGATCGACACCATCTTCATGACGCATGTTCATCGCGACCATTTTGGCGGCCTGATCGACGGCGCGGGCAAGGCGGCATTCCCGAACGCGCAACTCGTACTGCATGAAAAGGAAGCGGGCTTCTGGCTCGACACCGGGCGTGAGGATCTGCCGCAGCGCGCTCGTCGCCACTACGACGTGACGCAGCGGGCGCTGTCGTCTTATGCTGGCCGCCTGCGCCGGGTGAAAGACGGCGAGGCGATTGCCGGCGTGTCGGCCCATCCGGCGCCCGGCCACACCCCGGGTCACACCTGCTGGCTCATTCGCTCGGGCGGTCAAGCCATGCTGGCCTGGGGCGATCTCATCCACCTCGCGCAAATCCATTTGCCGGCGCCGCACATCGCCATGGAATACGATCTCGATCCGGCGGTTGCGAAGGCGACGCGGCGGCGCGTCCTCGATTGGGTCGCGCGCGACAATATTCTGGTCGCCGGCGCGCATCTGCCCGCGCCCGGCATCGGCGCCATCGTGCGAAGCGGTAACGCTTACGCGTTCAAGCCGGGCGGCTGAATCGATCATGTCGGCCGAAATGTCGGGCGGATGACGCGAAGCCTAATCCGTGTTGCCGATTGCCGCGCTGACGAGCTTGACGCCGTCGTCGCTCGCCCATTCGGCCGGTCCCGCCATGTCGCCGATCTCGCAGCCCGCCGGATCGACAATGAGCGTGGTCGGCATGCCGAAGGCCTTGCCGGCTTCTTTCAGCGTCTCGAACACCTGCGCGCTCTGGTCGGAATAGTAGGCCAGCTTGGTCACGCCGATCTCTTTGAGGAAGGCGAGCGGCTTCTGCGGATCGCGGGTGTCGATATTGACAGCGACGACCTGAAAATGCGGGCCGCCGAGTTCGGCTTGCAGCGCGTCGAGCGCCGGCATCTCCTTGCGGCACGGCACGCACCAGGTGGCCCAAAGATTGAGAAGCACGGTGCGGCCGCGCCAATCGGCGAGCGTCCGCTCGTGCCCTTGGGCGTCCTTGAACGACAAATCGGGCACGCGGAACGGGGTGCTGGCCACGGCGAGCGCCGCGACTTCGCCGTGCACCAGCGGCGCGATCCGCGTCGCGGTCCTGACCGCCGGCGCGCAGGCCGCATCGGCCGGATTGCTTCGCAGACGGCCAATCCCGTATATCCCCCCCAGAACGGCCAAGATGGCGATGGTCGCTGCGACGGAAATCAGACGCAGACGGCCGATCTTGGGACGTAGCGGGACAGTTGGCTCGGTCATCGGCGGCAAAACCTCGGCGGACGCATCATGAGCAACAAAATGTGGGGCGGACGCTTCGGATCCAAGCCCGATCCGATCATGGAGGACATCAACACCTCGATCGATTTCGACCGCCGGCTTTACCGGCAAGATATTGCCGCCAGCAAGGCCCATGCGGCGATGCTCGCCAAAAAGGGCATCATCACGGCGCAAGATGCAAAACGGATCGCTCACGGTCTAGACACGATCCTGTCAGAAATCGAGTCCGGCAAATTCGCGTTCCAGCGCGCGCTTGAGGACATTCATATGAACGTCGAGAGCCGGCTCGCTGAGCTGATCGGGCCGGCTGCCGGACGGCTTCATACCGCGCGCTCGCGCAACGACCAGGTCGCGACTGACTTCCGGCTCTGGGTCCGCGACGCGTTCGACGCGCTCGACGCCGCGCTCGCCGGTTATCAGCGCGCGCTGGCTGAGAAGGCGCTCCATCATGCCGGCACGGTGATGCCGGGCTTCACCCATTTGCAACCGGCGCAACCGGTGACTTTCGGTCATCATCTGCTCGCCTATGTCGAGATGGCGGCACGCGACCGCGGTCGCTTCGCCGATGCGCGGGCGCGGCTCAACGAAAGCCCGCTCGGCGCCGTGGCCCTTGCCGGCACGTCGTTTCCGATCGATCGCAACATGACGGCCAAGTCGCTCGGCTTTGCCCGGCCGATGGCGAATTCGCTCGACGCCGTCGCCGATCGCGACTTCGTGCTGGAGATGCTTGCGGCTTGCGCCATCGCCGCCGTGCATCTGTCGCGGTTCGCCGAGGAGATCGTGATCTGGTCGTCGCCGCTCCTTGGCCTGATCCGGCTGTCCGACAAGTTCACCACCGGCTCCTCGATCATGCCGCAGAAGCGCAATCCCGATGCGGCCGAGCTTGTGCGCGCCAAGACCGGCCGCATCGTCGGCGCGCTCGCCGGCCTGATGATGGTGATCAAGGGATTGCCGCTGGCTTATCAGAAGGACCTGCAGGAGGACAAGGAAGGCGCCATGGACGCAGTCGGCGCGCTTGAGCTGTCGATCACCGCCATGACCGGCATGGTGCGCGATCTCGAGCCCGATGTGGCGCGCATGCGGGAGGCGGCGGGCGAGGGCTATTCGACCGCGACCGATCTCGCCGACTGGCTCACGCGCGCGCTCAAGCTGCCGTTCCGCGATGCCCATCACGCCACCGGGCGGATCGTCGCCAAGGCGGCCGAGGCGGGCGTCGCCCTTGATCGGTTGCCGCTCAAAGTCATGCAGTCGGTCGAACCGCGCATCACCAAGGCGGTGTTCGGCGCGCTCGCGGTCGATCGTTCGGTAAAGAGCCGCCGGAGCTATGGCGGCACCGCGCCCAGTGGCGTGCGCGCGCAGGCGAGGCGCTGGCTCAAGCGGTTGAAAGCCAAGGCGTAATAAAGGTCCTGGCAAGACCTGGGCGATATAGACACAATCTCGCCGGGGCGGTGTGATTGACTGCGCCAGGTGCATGGGGGGAGTTTGCTTTGGCCTTCGGTCGACCGAGCCTCATTGTTGCGGGCGCCATTACGCTCGCTGCGGCCGTCAGCCTCGCCGGCTGCGGTCGAAAGGGCGGTCTCGATCTGCCGCCGTCCGATACCGCGACGCCGCCGGCGCCTACGGCAACGGCGCCGTCCACGACGCTGATGCCGACGACCTCGTTCTTTTCCGGCGAGTCTTCGTCCGCCGCGCAGTCCGCCGCGGCGGCGCAGGCCAACGCCACGAAGAACGGCTTCGATAGCCAGGGCAATCCGGTGGCGCCGCCCGCCCAGCAAAAGACCTTTATTCTCGACTTTTTATTGAAATAGCGCCGCCGCGGCGCCTGCCGTACGCCGCGTCGTGGTGAAGATTGCCGTGTTCGAGACTATTCCGGCGCGGCTCGTTCGCAAATCCGGTTTCCACTTTTCAAGATCATGCTCTAAACACACGCCATGCACCATTTTGCCTATCGCGGCGGTGTGTTGCACGCCGAGTGGGTTGACTTGGCCGCGCTGGCGCAGGCCGTCGGCACGCCGTTCTATTGCTATTCGAGCGCGACGCTGGAGCGACACTATCAGGTGTTTGCCGGCGCCTTCGCCGATGTTGATGCGCTCGTCTGCTACGCCATGAAGGCGAATTCCAACCAGGCGGTGATTGCAACGCTGGCGCGGCTTGGCGCGGGCGCCGATGTCGTCTCCGAAGGCGAGCTGTTGCGCGCGCGGCAAGCCGGCATTGCGCCGCAAAAGATCATGTTTTCCGGCGTCGGCAAAACGACGCGCGAGCTCGCGCTGGCGGTCGATGAGGGCATCCTCTGCGTCAACGTCGAATCCGAGTCCGAGCTGGAACTGCTGGCCGAAATCGCCGCCGGCAAGGGCCGTTCGGTCGACATTGCGATCCGCGTCAATCCCGATATCGACCCGAAAACCCACGCCAAGATCGCCACCGGCAGGGCCGAAAACAAATTCGGCATCCCGATCAGCCGGGCGCGCGACGTCTATGCCCGCGCCGCCAAGCTCAAAGGCATCCGCGTCACCGGCGTCGATATGCATATCGGCAGCCAGATTACCGAACTCACTCCGTTCGGCGACGCGTTTGCGTTGTTGGCAGACTTCGTGCGCACGCTGCGCGCCGACCGCCACACCATCAGTCATGTCGATCTCGGTGGCGGTCTCGGCATTCCCTACCGCGACGACAACGAGCCGCCGCCCGATCCGCAAGCCTATGCCGCCGTCGTCAAGCGCGCGACGAAGGCGCTCGGCTGCCGGCTGATTTTCGAGCCGGGCCGCCTCATCGTCGGCAATGCGGGCATCCTGGTCAGCAGCGTGCTTTACGTGAAGCGGGGCGAAGCGAAGACTTTCGTCATCGTCGATGCCGGCATGAACGATCTGATCCGCCCGACATTGTACGAGGCGCATCACCAGATCGTGCCGGTCAGCGAACCGGCGAAGGATGCTCCGCGGATCGTCGCCGACGTGGTCGGCCCGGTGTGCGAATCAGGCGATTTCCTCGCGCTGGATCGTTCCAT
>JASHQI010000187.1 GCA_030037645.1 Xanthobacteraceae bacterium | reverse complement strand
GTCAGCTCGACGACCACGCCGTCACGGAGCGTCACGCGACGATCCATTTGTCCCGCAATGTCGAGGTTATGCGTGGCGATGATGGCGGCAAGCCCGGATGCGCGTACCAACTGGCCGAGGGTCGTGAACACGTGCTCGGCAGTGCGCACGTCGAGATTGCCGGTCGGCTCGTCGGCGAGAAGGACACGCGGGGCGTTGGCCACGGCGCGGGCAATGGCGACACGCTGCTGCTCGCCGCCTGAAAGCTCCGCCGGACGATGAATCAGGCGGTCCTTCAATCCAAGGTAAGTCAACAGTTCCGTGGCACGCTCGCTCGCCTCGCTGCGCGACAGTCCACGGATCATCTGCGGCAGCATCACGTTCTCGAGTGCCGAGAATTCCGGCAGCAAATGATGAAATTGGTAGACGAACCCGATGTCGGTGCGCCGGATGCGCGTCCGCGCAATGTCGGTCAACTGCGACGTGGCGGTGGAACCGACGTAAACCTCCCCGGAGTCCGGCTGCTCAAGCAGGCCGGCAATGTGCAGGAGCGTCGATTTTCCTGCTCCGGAGGGAGCGACCAGCGCCACCGACTGACCGGGCCACACCGCAAGCTCGGCGCCCTTGAGAATGTCGAGCGTGCTGTCGCCCTGACGGAACCGCCGGCAAATGCCGCGCAGATAGATCAGCGGATAACTGTGATCTCCGGCTGTCGGCTTGGCGGTCTCGGAGATAGTTGTGGTTTGATCCATCGCGCGGTCACTCGTAACGCAAGGCTTCGACCGGATCGAGCCGCGCCGCGCGCCAGGACGGATAAAGCGTGGCGAGCAGCGATAACCCCAGCGCCATGACCAAGACCGCCGTGGTTTCCTTGAAATTCATGTCGGCCGGAAGCTTCGACAGGAAATAAAGCTCGGGCGAGAACAATTCGGTGTTGGTGAGCCACGACAGGAAGCGCCGAATCTCTTCGATGTTGAGGCACACCACGGTGCCGAGCAGAAAGCCCACCACCGTCCCGACCACTCCGATCGAAGCGCCGGTAATGAGAAAGATCCGCATGATCGCGCCTTGCGTTGCGCCCATGGTGCGCAGGATGGCGATATCGCTGCTCTTGTCTTTGACCAGCATGATCAAGCCGGACACGATGTTGAGCGCGGCCACCAGAACGATCAACGTCAAGATCAGGAACATGACGTTGCGCTCCACCTCGAGCGCGTTGAAGAATGTGGCGTTGCGTTGCCGCCAATCGATCATGTAGATCGGCCGCGCGGCCGCATCGGTTACGAGCTTGCGGAAGTGGTCGACGTTATCGGGATCGTCGGTATAGACCTCGATCGCGGTGACGTCGCCGGCGCGGTTGAAATACGCCTGCGCCTCGGTCAGCGGCATGAAGACGAAGGCGGAATCGTATTCCGACATGCCGATCTCGAACACCGCCGCGATCTTGTAGGTTTTTATGCGAGGCATCGTGCCCATGGGCGTCACTGCGCCGCGCGGCGTCACAAGCGTCAGGTTGTCGCCGGCCCGCACCGAAAGCTGCTCGGCGAGCCGGCTGCCGATGGCCAGTCCCTGTCCTTGGTCGAAGCCGTCCAGCGTGCCCTGCTTGATATTGTTGGCGATGGAAGAGAGCTTCAGGAGATCGGCCTGACGGATGCCGCGAACCAGCACGCCGGAAGCGTTGAACGGCGACGATGCCAGCGCCTGACCCTCGACAATGGGGGCGGCGAGGCGGATGCCGGGAATCTTGGAAATACGATCGGAGACCGCCGCCCAGTCGGTGAGCGGAGATTCCAGCGGCTGAATCAGCAGATGGCCGTTGAGGCCCAAAATCTTGTTCAGCAGTTCCTGCCGAAATCCATTCATCACCGCCATAACGATGATCAGCGTCGCCACCCCGAGCATGATGCCGAGAAAGGAAAAGCCGGCGATGACTGAAATGAATCCTTCCTTGCGCCGCGCGCGCAGATAGCGCAGCGACAGCATCCACTCGAAAGGCGCGAAGGGATGGGTGCGGGTCGGATCGGGCATCAATGTCTGGTCCCCACAAACACCCGGAGTTTCACACGATTCTGGCGGATTCAAGCCTGCAAACTTTGCAGCGAGATGCCGCAGCACACAGGTTCATAAACACAGCCGTCGGACGGCGTCGGCGGGAGACATGAGTTCCCGAAGCCCGTCGGAGCGCCGTTTCATCTCGACCTTGCCTTCGGCGAGCCCGCGCGGACCCACCAGGATTTGCCAGGGAATGCCGATCAGGTCGGCAGTGGCGAATTTTGAGCCAGGTCGCTCGTCAAGGTCATGGTAGAGCGTATCGACGCCCTTGGCGCCGAGTTCGGCATACAATCCCTCACAGGCGGCATTGGTGTCGCTTGCCCCCTGCTTGAGGTTGAGGATCATGGCCTTGAAGGGCGCGACGGCCTCCGGCCATTTGATCCCGGCCTCGTCGTGGGAAGCCTCGATGATGGCCGCGACGAGACGGCTTGGACCGATGCCGTAAGACCCCATGTGCACCGGCCGCTCCACCCCGTCGGGACCGGCGACCAGGGCCTTCATCGGCTCTGAATACTTGGTTCCGAAGTAAAAGATGTGGCCGACCTCGATGCCGCGGGCCGATACGCGCTTGTCGACCGCAAGCTTGGCGAAGGCAGCGGCTTCATGCTTCTCCGACGTCGCAGCATAAAGGGAGGTCCATTTGTCCACGATAGATTGCAAGCCCGCGACACTGCCGAAATCCACATCCGGTCCCGGAACCTCGAAATCGAGGAAGTCGCTGTGACAAAACACCTCGCTTTCACCGGTGTCGGCGAGGATGATGAACTCGTGCGACAGGTTACCGCCGATCGGCCCGCTTTCGGCCACCATCGGGATTGATCGCAAGCCCATCCGCGCGAAAGTGCGCAAATAGGCGACGAACATGCGATTGTAGGCGTGCTTGGCCCCGGCGAAATCCACATCGAATGAATAGGCATCCTTCATGAGGAACTCGCGCCCCCGCATCAGGCCGAACCGGGGCCGCACTTCGTCACGGAATTTCCACTGGATGTGGTAGAGATTGAGCGGCAGATCCTTGTACGAGCGAACATAGCTGCGAAAGATTGCGGTGATCATTTCCTCGTTCGTCGGCCCGTACAGCATGTCGCGCTCATGCCGATCCTTGATGCGCAGCATTTCCTTGCCGTACGCCTCATAGCGACCGCTTTCGCGCCAAAGATCGGCGGATTGAATGGTCGGCATCAAAAGCTCGATTGCCCCCGAACGGTCTTGTTCCTCGCGGACGATCGCGCAGATCTTCTGCAATACCCGCAACCCCAGCGGCAGGAAGGCATAAATTCCGGATGCCTCCTGTCGCATCATGCCGGCGCGCAACATCAAGCGGTGGGAAGCAATCTCCGCTTCCTTCGGTGTTTCGCGCAGACTCGGCAGGAAAAAACGGGAAAGACGCATGAAGTCGCTTCGGGAGATGCCGTGGAACCGCGGCGGCAGTCAAGCCGCAACGGCGTCGGAAATACAAGGGGCCGGCCGCAACCGTTACGTGCCTGAGCGAGTGTCCCGCAAGCAGAATTTTTTGATGCGGCAGGCGGTATGATGATGACAACGGTGGAAAGATCGACTACGACTGTTCAGCTATCCCGACGCCGGATGGTTTTTTCCGGACTGTTCGGGAGGCGGTCCAAGTCTTGGGAGGATAACCCGCGAGCGCGAAAGCAACGTCGCTGCCACGACCGAAAGGCCCTGTTCGTTGAGGCGTCAGTGTTGGGCAAGGGTTAGGTAAAATTCCTCAGGCAGGGCGTTGGCCCTGCTTTTTCTTTTCCCGCCACGCGCAAGCCCTTGCTGACGGTGGAAATTAGCGCCCCACGATCTCACTTAACACCTTGATTTCATTCATTGTTTGAAATGAAACGGCGACGCCAAGAAGTCCAACGAGACGAGTTGATTGACATAGACGACATAAAAGCCGGCAAAGATCGCCAGCGCGACAACCGTCGTCCACACCAGCTTCCATTTTAGGTGCGGGATCGCCGGCGCGCCCGGGTCGGTGCCCGGTACGGTTGCATCTCCTTCTTGTTGGCTGCGTATTCCCCACGGCAGCACCGCAAACAGTACCACCCACCAGATCAACCAAAAAACCGCCAAGGCGGCGCTGATCGGCATCTCAAACCTGTTCCAATTCAATCAAGGCGCCAGAGACATCCTTCGGGTGGAGAAATAACACCGGCTTGCCGTGAGCTCCGATCTTGGGCCCGCCGTTGCCAAGCAGCCGCACGCCGGCCGCCTGCAACGCATTGCCGGCGGCAGCAATATCGTCCACCTCGTAGCAGATATGGTGCATGCCACCATCCGGGTTACGCTCGAGAAACCTGGCGATTGGGGAAGCCTCACCGAGCGGCTCGAGCAGCTCGATCTTGGTGTTCGGCAGTGTGATGAACACTGTGGTAACACCGTGATCGGGTTGCGCCATCGGTTGCGAAACCTCCGCGCCCAAAATGTCGCGGTAGATGGCGCTTGCCTTGCCGATATCGCGGACCGCAAGCGCCACATGATTGAGCCTGCCGATCATTGCAAATCTCCTGCGTTCCGGCGGCTACGACCCCACTCCGGCCTCCCCTTTTACGGTCAGTGAGAATGGAGCCGCAATCCGATTTCGCTCCAAGGCGGAGGATTGGGGATGGATGCGTCCATGGTTTCGGCAAGTGTCGGCGTGCTCACACCACGAGCACATGAACGTGGCACATGGGCTTCTTGCTCCAATGCTCGGCGATGGCCGCGCGCACCGCGCGCCGCACCGCTTCCGAGACGGCGTCCGGATCGCGGCGGCGAGGTTTTGGCATGGACTCGAAGGCATGCTCGACGGCATCCCGCGCAATCTCGCTCATTGACCCGCCGCGCGCATCGCTCTCGGGGATGCCGAACAGCTCGACTTCCGGATCGGCCACAAGCATTCCCTTCTCGGTCAGGGCCAACGCCACCGAAACCAGACCGGCAATGCTCAGCCGCCGACGCGACGTCACCGTGCGTGCCTCGGCGTTCACCAGCAGATTTCCATCTTTGTAGAGTCGACCCGCCGGAATTTCGTCGATGATTGCGGGTCCGTCGGGGGCCAGCCGGACGAGGTCGCCGTTGCGGCAGACCTGCACCCGGGGTACGCCGGCCTGACGCGCAAGCTCGGCATGCTCGGCAAGATGCAACGCCTCGCCGTGCGCCGGGATGAGGATTTTTGGCCTGACCCAGCCGATCATCTGTCGCAATTCGTCGCGCCGGGGGTGGCCGGAAACATGAACGAGGTGCGTGCGATCGGTAATGACCTCGACGCCTTGAGCAATCAGGCCATTGATAACCCTGGCGACGGCCTTTTCGTTGCCGGGGATTGCGCGCGAGGAGAAGATGACCCGATCGCCGCGAACGAGCGTGACCTCCGGATGTTCGTCCTCGGCGATGCGCGCGAGTGCAGCACGCGGCTCGCCCTGGCTGCCGGTGCACAGCGCCAGAACCTTATCGGGAGGTAAGTAGCCGTAACTGTCTGCGCTGCGGAAATCCTGCACGCCGTCGAGATAACCGGTCTCGCGTGCCACCTGGGTCACCCGCTCCATGGCCCGGCCGACGACCACCACCTCGCGATCGGCGGCGCGGGCGGCATCCGCGACGGCGCGAATACGCCCGACATGGGACGCGAACGTCGTCACCGCCACGCGCGCCGGCGCAGTGCGGATCAGTTCGGCGAGCGTTTTTGCGACGTCGGCTTCCGAAGGCGAGCGGCCATCACGGACCGCATTGGTGGAATCGCCGATCAGAGCCAGCACGCCCTCATTGCCCAGCGCGGCAAGTTTCGCCTCATCGGTCGGCGGACCGACCAGGGGTGTGACATCGATCTTCCAATCCCCGGTATGCAATACGGTGCCGGCTGGTGTGCGGATCGCCAGCGCATTGGACTCCGGAATCGAATGAGCCACATTGATGAATTCAATTGCGAAGGGCCCGAGCGTCAATCCGCCGCCCAGCGGGACAATTTTGACAGGAACTTCGGGTGCGCCGGGTTCGGAGAGCCGCTTCGCTTCAAACAGTGCCGCTGTAAACGGGGTGGCATAGAGCGGCACGTGAAGGCGCGGCCACAGATCGATGAGCGCGCCCATATGGTCCTCATGCCCGTGGGTGAGTACGAGGCCTAAGATGTTGCGGCGCTCCTCGATGAGATAGCGGATGTCCGGCAAAATGAGGTCGACGCCGGGCAGTTGCTCTTCGGATGCGAAAGACACGCCGCAATCGACGATGAGCCATTGCCGACGCCTGCCGTCGTCAAAGCCATAGATCGAGAGATTCATCCCGATCTCGCCGATGCCGCCAAGCGCTGCAAACACGAGCTCGCCGCGCGCCATCACTCGGCCCGTCGGCTCGGTCTGCGACGCCCGCCGCGGCTCGCGAAGGGAAATACGTCGCCGGCCGATATTGTCTCGATGCTGCCGCCGGCGCCCTCGAGCATAAGACGGCCGCCCTGATCGAGACCGATGAAGCGGCCGCTCTTTTCGTCTCTGCCGTTACGAACGCAAATCGTCTCTCCGATCCCCCCTGCAACGGCGAGCCAGTCGCTGAGAATAGCTGGCAAACCTGCTCCCCGGTTCCATTGCGCGATGCGCGCGCACATGGTCGCGGAAAGACGCTCGAACAGACGCTCAGCGGTGATATCGACGCCGTGGCTGCGCAGGTCGGTCGCCGGGACCAACAGCTCCTGTCCGGAAACGTATCGATGTGGCTGTGTTTTGTCGCTGATGCCATTGACATGCCTGGACGCCGTGGGCGGGCATTGTACGCAATTCACACCGATCCCGATGACGACAGCGACGCCCGTCCGCGGATCGATCTCTCCCTCGATCAGAATCCCGGCGCATTTTCTTTCGGCAAGCAACAAATCGTTCGGCCATTTGAAGCGGAGCGCCGGCGCCAACGCCGGAGCTTCGGCGATGATGGCCTCGCGCAATGCCAACGCCGCAACGAAGGCGAGCTCCGGCGCGCGCTCGCACGGCGATGGGTCGAATAAAAGCAGGCTCGCGTGCAGATTCCCGGGCGGCGAATACCAGGTTCGGCCGGCGCGGCCGCGGCCTTCGGTCTGCGCGACGGCAGTGATCCACAACGGCCCCCTGTCGCCGCGTTGCGCGTGCTTGCGCGCTTCCTTATTGGTCGACTCAATTGTTGCAAGCGGCACGAGCCGCACTCCGGCCTCGGATACGCTGGGATCAAGTCGCATCAGAACAGCGATTGGGCGGCCGCGCTTGCGGCACCCACCAGCGGCCCCGGATAGAGAAAGAACAAAACGTTGAACAGACCGCAAATGGCGAGCACCACCTTGAGCTCAAGAGGCATCTTGTAGAAGCCTTCGACCGGCTCGTCGAAATACATGATCTTGATGATCGCCAGATAGTAATAGGCGCCGACCACGCTCGCGAGCACGCCGACGACGGCCAGCACATAAAGGCCGGCCTTGATGGCGGCAAGGAAGACGTAAAATTTTGCAAAGAAGCCGGCCAGCGGCGGCACGCCAGCCATCGAGAACAACAACATCGCCAGAAAAAACGCCATAGCCGGATGACCGCGGGCGAGCCCGGCGAGCTGGTCGATCGATTCCACCATGCCGGTCGACCGCCGCATCGACAGGATCACGGTAAATACACCCAGCGTCATGGTGATGTAGATCGCGACGTAGAGCAGCACACCCTGGACGCCTTGCGACGTTCCGGCCGCCAGTCCGATCAGCGCATAGCCCATGTGGCCGATCGAGGAATAAGCCATCAGTCGCTTGAAGTTGCGTTGGCCGATGGCGGCGAACGCACCGAGCAGCATCGAGGCGATGCTGACGAAGACCAGGATCTGTTGCCACTGTGACACGATACCGGGAAAGGCAACTATCGTAGCCCGCACGAACATGGCAAGGCCCGCCACTTTGGGCGCCGCCGCAAAAAATGCGGTGACCGGCGTCGGCGCCCCTTCGTAGACATCCGGCGTCCACATATGGAACGGCACCGCTGAGACCTTGAAACAGAAGCCGGCGAACAGGAAGACAAGCCCAAAGATCAATCCGGTTCCGCCACGGGCCGTGGCCTGTGCGATTCCGGAAAAGGTGACCGTGCCGGCAAATCCGTACACTAGCGATGCGCCGTAAAGCAGCATCCCTGATGATAGTGCGCCCAGCACGAAATATTTCAGCCCGGCTTCGGTCGAACGCAACGAGTTGCGATGGCTCGCAGCGACCACGTAGAGCGGCAGGCTCATCAGCTCCAGGCCCAGATAAAGCGCGATGAGATCGGCTGCAGAAATCAGCATGAGCATGCCCAGCGTCGACAGCACGATCAGCACGGAATATTCAAACCGTTGCTGGAGCTCACGCTCGGCGTAATCGAGCGACATCGCAATGGCGGCAGCCGAACCGATCAGCGCCAAAATCTTCAAAAAACGGGCAAAGTCATCGACGACGAAACTGCCGTCAAAACTTGTCAGTTTGCCCGCCGGCAGCAGCAGCAGGACCGCTCCGGCAACGACCAGGAGTGCAATGGCCGCGTAGTCGATAAGTCGGACCATCCGCGCGTCGCGATAGACTCCGAGCATCAGCAGCGCCATCCCGCCGACGCCGAGCACAATCTCCGGCAGGAGCGGAACGAGGTTCGAGACACTCGGAGCGGCGTTCATGCTGGCCTCACCTCGCCATGGCCGCCTGGACGGGAGCAAGCGCGTGCTGATAATTGTCGATGAGCTGCGTGACGGACGCCGCCGAAACATCAAGCACGAGCTTGGGATAGACGCCAAACACGATGGTCAGCACCACGAGCGGCGCGAAGATGACCGCCTCACGCCAGCCGATATCGCGGATGACCGCAAGGCTCGCCTTCTCCAGCTTGCCGAAGATTACCTTGCGGTAGAGCCACAGCGCATAAGCGGCCGACAGGATGGTGCCGAGCGTCGCCAGCGTCGCCACCCAATTGTTGATGCGGAAGGTGCCGATCAGGGTGAGAAATTCGCCGACGAATCCCGAGGTACCCGGCAGGCCGACATTGGCCAACGTGAACACCATGAAGACGAAGGCATAGAGCGGCATGCGGTTGACGAGACCACCATAGGCCGCGATCTCGCGCGTATGCATGCGGTCGTAGATGACGCCCACACATAGGAACAAGGCGGCGGAGACGATGCCGTGCGAGACCATCTGAAAGATGCCGCCGGCGACGCCTTGCGTCGTCACCGCAAAAATTCCCATGGTGACGAAGCCCATATGCGCCACCGAAGAATAGGCGATGAGCTTCTTCATATCCTCCTGCATCAAGGCGACCAGCGAGGTGTAGATGATCGCGACGATCGAGAGTGCATAGATCAATGGCGCCAGAGACTGCGAGGCTTCCGGGAACATCGGCAGCGAAAAACGCAAAAATCCGTAACCGCCCATCTTCAGCAGGATCGCGGCAAGAATGACCGATCCGGCGGTCGGCGCCTCGACATGGGCATCAGGCAGCCAGGTGTGCACCGGCCACATCGGCATCTTGACCGCGAACGAGGCCAGAAACGCGAACCAGGCCCAGGTCTGCAACGTCCGCGGGAAGGCATGATGCATCAGCGTCGGAATGTCGGTGGTGCCGGCGTTCCAGTACATCGCCATGATCGCGAGCAGCATCAGCACCGAGCCGAGGAATGTATAGAGAAAGAACTTCAAACTGGCGTAAACGCGGCGCGGCCCACCCCAAATCCCGATGATCAGGAACATCGGAATCAAGCCGCCTTCAAAGAACAGATAGAACAGCACCAGATCGAGCGCGCAGAACGTGCCGACCATCAGCGTCTCGAGGACAAGAAACGCGATCATATATTCGCGCACCCGGTGCTGGATGGCTTCCCAGCTTGCCAGGATGGAAATCGGCATCAGAGCGGTGGTCAGGATCACGAACGGCAACGAAATGCCGTCGACTCCCATGGAATAGGTGATGGCGCCCCCAAGCCATGGACGCTTCTCCACAAATTGGAAATCAGCCGAACTGGGATCGAAGCGCCACAGCACCAGAAGCGAGATCGCAAAGGTGATCAGTGTCGTCCACAACGCAACCCAGCGCGCATTGCGCGCGCTGGCCTCGTCGTCGCCCAACAGCGCAATGAACAAGGCGCCTACCAGCGGCAGGAAGGTCATCACGGATAGGATCGGCCAGCTCATCATCCGTGGCCCCCGACGAACATGAACCAGGTGATGAAGGCGGCAACGCCGATCAGCATGGCGAATGCGTAATGGTACAGATAACCGGTCTGCAGCCGAATGACGTTCCGGGTCATGTCGAGCACGCGCGCCGAAACGCCGTCAGGCCCGAAGCCGTCGATCACGAAGCCGTCGCCACCCTTCCAGAGCAGCCGGCCGAGCCGCATCGCCGGACGTACGAAAAGGAAATCGTAGATCTCGTCGAAGTACCACTTGTTGAGCAGGAATTTGTAGAGAACGTTCTGGTCGCGCGCCAATGCCGCCGGAAGCTCCGGACGGTGGATATAGAACTCCCAGGCGACCAGAAATCCGACGATCATCATCACCGTCGGCGCAAGTGACAGGTACAACGGAAGCTGCTCGGCATCCTCGAACAGCGTGTTTGCCGTCCCGAACATGACCGACGAGCGGAAAAATTCGTCCGCGCCATGGCCGGTGAACAAGCCCACCGCGGGCCAGCCGGCGGCGATCGAGCCGACGGCAAGCAGCGCGAGCGGAATGAGCATGACCTTGCGGCTTTCGTGAGCCGCCTCGTAATGCTCGCGATTGTGCGGCTCGCCGTGAAACGTCTTGAAGATGAGCCGCCAGGAGTAAAAGGCGGTCAGCGCCGCGGCGACGAGCGTCATCAGAAAACCATAGGCCGCCATCGAATTCTTGCTCACGGCGGCCGCCTCGATGATCGCGTCTTTGGAGAAATACCCGGCCGTTAAGGGAAAGCCCGTCAGCGCCAGCGTGCCGATCAGCATCGTGACATAGGTGACAGGTGTCTTGCGCCACAGGCCGCCCATATGGCGGATGTCCTGCTCGTGATGCATCGCGATGATGACCGAGCCCGAGCACAGGAACAGCAGCGCCTTGAAGAAGGCGTGCGTGAACAGATGGAACATGCCGATGGAATAGGCGCCCACCCCCATGGCGACGAACATGTAGCCGAGCTGCGAGCATGTCGAATAGGCAATGATGCGCTTGATGTCGTTTTGCACGAGCGCCACTGTGGCGGCGAACATGCAGGTCGTCGCGCCGATGAAGGTTACGAAAGCCGAGGCCGTCGGCGACAGCGAAAATAGCGGCGACAATCGCGCGACCATGAACACTCCGGCCGTCACCATGGTCGCGGCATGAATGAGCGCGGAGACCGGCGTCGGCCCCTCCATGGCGTCGGGCAGCCAGGTGTGGAGCAGAAACTGCGCCGATTTGCCCATGGCGCCCATGAAGAGCAGCAGGCAGACCACGGTCAGTGCGTCGAAGTTCCAACTGAGGAAGTGAAAGCTCTTTCCCACCAGCGCGGGCGCCTGCGCGAAAATGGTGTCGAAATCGATCGCCCCGACGAGATAGAACACCGCGAAAATTCCGAGCGAAAATCCAAAATCGCCGATACGATTGACGATGAAGGCTTTGATCGCGGCCGCGTTGGCCTCGGGCTTGTGGTACCAGAACCCGATCAGGAGATAGCTGGCGAGCCCGACCCCTTCCCAGCCGAAGAATAGTTGCACCAGATTGTCGGCCGTCACCAGCATCAGCATGGCGAAGGTGAAGAACGACAGATACGAGAAAAAGCGCGGCTTATAGGGATCTTCGTCCATGTAGCCGATCGAGTAGAGATGAACCAACGACGAAATGGTTGTGACCACGACCAGCATCACGGCCGTCAATGGATCGATGCGCAACGCCCATTCCGAATGCAGATCGCCCGAGGTGATAAACGTGAAAATCGTGATGCGGGCTTCGTGACCGGCGAAGCCGACATCATAGCAGGCGTACCACGACAGCACGCAGGCGATGATCAGGAGCGTCGTGGTGATAAGCTCGGCCGGTTGCGAACCGGCGGCCGGCGGCGCGTGTTCGGGCTCTTCGGCGTGCGCGTTGGAAAAGGCGCTGTGCTGGCCCTCCGGGTCCGGCGCGCCGCGCGAATGGTTTTCCCGAACAAGCGGCCCAGCGTGACCGTCCGGAGGCGGCGGCGGGCTCTCACCGGGAAAGCGGTTATAAGCGCCGACCAGTGAAATCAGCCCGGCAATGATCGAGCCGATGAGTGGCAGGACGACAATGGCCTCGTACATTCCGCTCAGCCCTTCATCAGATTGATATCTTCCACGGCAATCGAGCCGCGGTTGCGGAAATAGGCCACCAGGATTGCGAGCCCGATTGCGGCTTCGGCCGCGGCCACGGTCAGCACGATAAGGGCGTAAACCTGACCGACGATGTCGCCCAAGAAACTCGAAAATGCGACAAGGTTGATGTTGACCGCGAGCAGAACGAGCTCGATCGACATCAGAATGACGATGACGTTCTTGCGGTTGAGAAAGATACCCAAAATCCCGAGCGTGAACAGGATCGCGCCGACCGAGAGATAATGACCCAGCCCAATAGTCACGACAGACCCTGCCCCGGCTTTACATTGACGATATCGATCGCCGTCGTCCGCCGGCGCGCCACCTGCGCGGCGATGTTCTGCCGTTTGACTCCGGGTTTGTGCTGCAGCGTCAGCACGATGGCGCCGATCATGGCCACAAGCAGAATGAGTCCGGCCGCTTCAAAGAAGTAGACGTAGCGCGTGTACAGCACCAAACCAAGCGCCTGGGTGTTATTGACATCGCTCGGGGCCGGGATCGGCGACGCAATGGACTTGACCACGTCAGGACCGATCGCCCATGCGCCGACCAGGATCAGGAGCTCCGTCAGGAGCACGGCGCCGACCAAAGCGCCGATCGGCAGATAGTTGAGGATTCCTTGGCGAAGCTCAGAGAAGTCGATGTCGAGCATCATGACCACGAACAAGAACAGCACCGCCACGGCACCGACATAGACGACTATGAGGATCATCGCCAAGAATTCGGCGCCCAACAGCACGAAAAGGCCGGCCGCATTGACGAAGGCGAGAATGAGAAACAGCACCGAATGGACGGGATTGCGCGCGGTAATGACCATCACGGCCGAGGCGACGGCTATTCCGGCAAAGATATAAAAGAAGATGGCCTGAATGATCATTGGCGACGCATCTCAGCGATAGGGCGCATCCAAAGCGATGTTCTTGGCGATCTCGCGCTCCCAGCGATCGCCGTTCGCCAATAGGCGCTCCTTGTCGTAATACAGCTCCTCGCGGGTCTCGGTGGCGAACTCGAAATTCGGTCCTTCGACAATGGCGTCGACCGGGCAAGCCTCCTGGCATAATCCGCAATAGATGCATTTGACCATATCGATGTCGTAGCGCGTGGTGCGGCGGGTGCCGTCGTTGCGACGCGGGCCAGCCTCGATCGTGATCGCTTGCGCCGGACAAATCGCTTCGCACAGCTTGCAGGCGATGCAACGTTCTTCGCCGTTCGGATAGCGACGCAGCGCATGCTCGCCGCGAAAGCGAGGCGACAGCATGCCCTTTTCGAACGGATAATTCAGCGTCGATTTCGGCTTGAAGAAATAACGCATCGACAGCATGAACGCTTGCGCGAATTCCTTCAGAAAAAGCGATCGGGCGGTCTGATCGAGTGCCATGTCAACCTCTCATGCCGCCTAGAACTGTGGATGGGGCGCGCCGACGGTGCCAACGATTTTCCCGATCCAATAGCCGATCGTGGCCAGAATCGCGATATCGATACCGAGAATCACACGCCGGGCAATCGAAAGCTTGTCCTCGAAGGCGGCGCGATCTTTCAAAGTTGCCGGGCCGCGTTGCACGCGCAAACGACGTTCGATGACGCGGATCGCCGGCACATAGATGGCGACGGCAACAATTGCACCCGCAAGGCCGCCCAGCCAGGCCGGCAGTGAATAGTCCATGCCGTCCTCCTATCACTTCGGCGCCCAGCCGGTGAGTTCCAATACGCCGGCCACAATCGCCACCATCGCCAATGAGATCGGCAAGAAAACCTTCCAACCGAGCCGCATCAACTGGTCGTAGCGATAGCGCGGCACGAACGCTTTCACCATCGCAAACATAAAGAAGACGAAGACTGCCTTCAGCACGAACCAGATCACGCCCGGGATCCATGTGAACGGCGGTACTGGAAACGGCGGCAGCCAGCCGCCGAGGAACAGGATCGTGCACATGGCGCACATCGTGGTGACGGCCACGTACTCGCCG
>JASHQI010000186.1 GCA_030037645.1 Xanthobacteraceae bacterium | reverse complement strand
CCGGGATGGAATTGCAGGGATGTGAAATTCTTCATCGGACGCATTTCCTTCGATGAATTGGGCCCCGAACGCGCCGCTGCGCTCAACGCCGTGCAGACCAGCCTGCATCTGCCGCCGGATCAGATCGACATGCTCATCGCCGCCGGCCGCGACGCGCTCAAATCCAACAAAGAATTTCGCGGCTTCCTTGCCACTTTCCCGCACGCGCCATTGCCGCGCAACGCGCCGCCGCTACCGCCGCGCAGCGCACCGGTTGCTTCGACAATTCCGATTCCACGCGAGGCGTTGGCGCAGTGACGGCGCGCCCGCTTGATTCCGCCCCAATTTGAGCGTTGAATTTTCAGCGCCTCGACACGGCGACGATAACGCCTGCGAACCGGGAGGACTTGCCATGAATGACATCGAACGGCGCGCCTTCGTGAAGGGCGCGGCAATCGGCACGCTCGCCTTCACGGTCGGTGCCGCTGACGTCATGCTCACGCCGCGTCAGGCACGCGCGCAAAACGTTCCGCTGCGGACGCTCACCGCCGACCAAGCCGCAACCCTCGACGCGGTGGGCGAGACGCTCGTGCCGGGCGCCAAGGACGCCGGCATCACCAATTTCGTCGACCAGCAGATTTCGATCCCGCCGGAGCAGGCGCTCCTGCAAGCGCGCATCCTCAACGTCCGTCCGCCCTTCGCCAACTTTTACCGTGCGATGCTGGGCGCGATCGACGGCGCCAGCAACAAGGCCAAGGGCCATAAATTCGCGGAGCTGTCGCCTGCGGAGCAGCACGACTTCATCAACCTCATGCGACAGAACAAGATCGAGGGCTGGCAAGGCCCGCCCGGGCCGTTCGTCTATACGGTGCTGCGCAGCGACGCTGTCGATGTCGTCTATTCCACCATGGAGGGCTACGCCGCGCTCGGCATTCCCTACATGCCGCACATCGCGCCCACGAAGAAGTGGTGAGGAGAGATCGCCATGGCCAATGAAAAAGTCGATGTCGTCGTGGTCGGCTCCGGCGCCTCGGGCTCGGTCTATGCATCCGTGCTGGCGAAAGCCGGCAAGAAAGTCGTGGTGCTCGACAACGGTCCCGACCGGCCGCTCACCGATCTGATCAGCTCGGATATCTGGGGCCGACGGCTCAAGCCCGCGGGCGGCCCCATCCTGCTCGGCGGCAAGAACCCGTTCGCCTATGCCAATCAGGGCGCGTATGCGGTCGGGGGTGCGGCGCTGCATTATTTTGCGCAGTTCCCGCGATATCTGCCGACCGATTTCAAGATGAAGAGTGAGCACAATCGCGGTCACGATTGGCCGATCGGCTATGAGGACGTGGCGCCGTTCTATGACAAAGTGGCGGAGCAAATCGGCGTGTCGGGCGACGCCAAGGCGGAAGAAAAATGGCGGCCGCCCGGAAAGCCCTATCCGATGCCGCCGTTGAAGATTTTCCCGGCCGGCAAAGTCTGGCTCAAGGGCGCCGACGCCAACGGTATCCACCTCATTCCGATGGCGAGCGGCATGAATTCGACCACGTTTAAGGGCAGGGCGGCCTGTATCTACGACGGCTGGTGCGCAGACGGCTGTCCGATAGGCGCGCTCGCCAATCCGCTGGTGACTTATCTCGGCGAGGCGCGAAAGGCCCAGGCCGAGGTGCGCGGTCTGAGTAACGTCACGCGCGTCCTGACCAATCAGGCGGGCACTCGCGCAACCGGCGTCGAGTATTACGACGCGCAAAAGCAGCGGCAGGTGCAGGAGGCGAGCGTCGTCGTCCTTGCCGCCTGGTCGGCGCAGAACCCGCGCATTCTGCTCAACTCGGCGACCGACAAGCATCCAAATGGACTTGCCAATTCCAACAAGCTCGTCGGCAAGTTCATGATGACACACCATATCGCCGGCACCTGGGCGCTGTTCGACGAGGACATCACCCCGCACATGGGCACGGTCGGCGCGCAGTTCATGTCCTACGACCGTTATGCCAAGACCAGCTATCCGGGAGCGTTCGGCTCGTCGTTCATGTCGGCCGGAACCTCGCACAAGACCACCGACTACGCTCAATCTCGCGGCGATTTGTTCGGGCCCGCGCTCGCGGCCTACATGAAGCGCGCCGCGCGCGGGCTGACACACCTGACGATCTTCGGCGAAGACTTGCCGAATATCGAAAATCGCGTCGAGCTGATCAGCGACAAGGATGAGTACGGGCTGCCGATGGCGCGATTGATTCACAGCTTCGACAACGACGCCGTTGCGCTGTGGAACGCGAACTTCGACCAGGGCATGAAGATCGCCAAGGCGACCGACGCCAAGGAGTGCTGGCCGGGCAAGGGCCCGGTCATGCCGACCGCGCATTTGCACGGCGGCGCGATCATGGGCACGGACTCGTCGAACTCGGTCACGAACAGTTACGGCCAGACCCACGAAATCGGAAACCTCTGGATGGCCGGTCCCTGCATCTTCCCGACCGAAGGCGCGTCCAACCCGACCTATACGATCTTCTCGACCGCGCTGCGCGGTGCGGAGCAGCTGGCGGCACATTGGGGCAGCGTGGCGGGGTAACTCTTCATCCACCCCCGCGGCGCTTCGTGCCGCGGGACAGGATGAAGATTATTCGGCCGCCGCCTTTTCGTGCCCGAGCCGCTTGTTGAGTGTCTCGAGCAACGCCTCGGCGGCTTCGGCGATGACCGTACCGGGCGGAAAGATCGCCTCGGCGCCGGCGGCTTTCAGGGCGTCGTAGTCCTGCGGCGGCACCACGCCGCCGACCACGATCATGATGTCGCCGCGACCCTGCCGTTCGAGCTCGGCCTTGAGCTGAGGCACCAGTGTCAGATGCGCCGCGGCGAGCGAGGACACGCCGAGAATGTGCACGTCGCTCTCGACTGCCTGGCGCGCAGCTTCCGCCGGCGTTGCGAACAGCGCCCCGATATCGACATCGAAGCCGAGATCGGCGAATGCGGTGGCGATCACCTTCTGGCCGCGGTCATGGCCGTCCTGGCCGATCTTGGCGACCAGGATGCGTGGGCGGCGCCCTTCATCGTCCTCGAATTCGGCAACGCGCTTGCGCACCCGTTCGACGGCATCCGACATGCCGACCTCCCGACTGTAGACGCCGGAAATCGCTTTGATCTCCGCCTGATGGCGTCCGAATACCTGCTCCAGCGCAAGTGATATCTCGCCGACCGTGGCCTTGGCGCGCGCCGCATCGATGGCAAGCGCCAACAAGTTGCCGTTGCCGCCGGCGGCGTTCCGCGTCAGTGCTGAAAGCGCCTCGGCGACCGCGTTAGGGTCGCGTTCGCGCCTGAGCTGCGCGAGCTTGTCGATCTGCAATTGCCGCACTGCCTTGTTGTCGATTTTGAGAACTTCGATCGGCGCCTCGTCCTGCGGCCGATACTTGCTGACCCCAATCACCGATTGTGCGCCGGTATCGATGCGCGCTTGCGTGCGGGCTGCGGCTTCCTCGATGCGCAGCTTCGGCAAACCGGCTTCGATGGCGCGGGCCATGCCGCCGAGCTCCTCCACTTCCTGAACGTGTCCCCAGGTCCGCATGGCAAGATCGTAAGTCAATCGCTCGACATAGAACGAGCCGCCCCATGGGTCGATGCTGCGGGTCGTGCCGCTCTCGCGCTGCAGCACGATCTGCGTGTTGCGGGCGATGCGGGCGGAGAAATCGGTCGGCAGCGCCAGCGCTTCGTCGAGCGCGTTGGTATGCAGCGACTGCGTGCCGCCCTGCGTCGCCGCCATGGCCTCGATGCAGGTGCGGGCGACGTTGTTGAACACGTCCTGCGCGGCAAGCGACCAGCCGGATGTCTGGCAATGGGTGCGCAGCGAAAGTGAGCGCGCATCGTTCGGTTCGAACTGTTTCATCAGCTTCGCCCACAACACGCGCGCGGCACGCAGCTTCGCCACTTCCATGAAGAAATTCATGCCGATGCCGAAGAAGAAGGAAAGCCGCGGCGCGAAGCGGTCGATGGCAAGATTTGCGGCGAGGCCGGCGCGCACATATTCGACACCGTCGGCCAACGTATAGGCGAGTTCGAGATCGGCGGTCGCTCCCGCCTCCTGCATATGGTAGCCGGAGATCGAGATCGAGTTGAACTTCGGCATGTGCGCCGAAGTGTAGGAAAAAATGTCGGAGATGATGCGTAGCGACGGTTTTGGCGGATAAATGTAGGTGTTGCGTACCATGAATTCTTTGAGGATGTCATTCTGGATCGTGCCGGCGAGTTTCTCCGGCGGCACGCCCTGTTCCTCGGCCGCCACGATGTAGAGCGCAAGCACCGGCAACACGGCGCCGTTCATGGTCATCGACACCGACATTTGGTCGAGCGGGATGCCGGCAAACAACGTGCGCATGTCATAGATCGAGTCGATCGCGACGCCCGCCATGCCGACGTCGCCCGTTACGCGCGGGTGGTCACTGTCATAACCGCGGTGGGTGGCAAGATCGAAAGCGATCGAGAGACCCTTCTGGCCGGCAGCGAGGTTGCGCCGATAGAAGGCGTTGGAGTCCTCCGCTGTCGAGAATCCCGCATATTGCCGAATGGTCCATGGCTGGGTGACGTACATGGTTGGATAGGGGCCGCGCAGAAAAGGCGCGATCCCTGGATAACCGTCGAGGTCATCGAGGCCGGAAATGTCGGCGGCCGCATAGAGCGGTTGCACCGCAATGCCCTCCGGCGTGAGCCAGGGGACCGCGGCGGCTGCCGGCGTTTTCGCCCGCTCGTCGGCAAAATTGATCGCGGAGAAGTCCGGAATTCGGGTCATTCTCGCTCCGCTTGCTCTCGCCGCGCACCGGCAAGGGGCCAATGTCAGTCCACCTTTAGACCCAGCATTTGAATCAAATCGCGGTTCTTCATGTAGTCTTTTTCGCTGAACGTCGCCAGTTCGCCTGGGAAGGGCGCGGGTTCAATCAGATGACGCCATGCGCCGCTTCCAGGACGGCGAGCGCATTGCAGCCGGCGTAGACAAAGGTCTGCACGCCGGCCTTGCGATAGGCGGTTTCGCGGGCGTCCGGCCGCCCGGCGAGATAGATGTGCCGCGCGCCTACCGCCTTGAGCGCGGCCGCTGCCGGCACCGCTTCGCTTTCGAAGGTCTTGTCAGAGGCGCACAGGCACGCAAGCGCCGCGCCCGACGCCTTGAAGCCGGAGGCAAGGGCGGACGGGCTTCCCTCATGGCTGACCGCTTCGATGCCGCCGGCCTCGAAAAGATTCTTGGCAAAGGTCGCGCGCGCGGTGAAATCGGCAGGCTTGCCGAGCGTGGCCAAAAATACTTTCGGTCGCACTCCAGTTTTGGCGAGGATGGCATCCGATGCATCGCGCAGCCGCTCAAATGGCTCAGCCAGTCGAATTTGGGTCAGCGGCTCGCACCTGTTCGCGGCTGATGGAAGAGGCGGCCGCGGAGGTGGTCTGACGTCAAGCACGCTGGCCGCGGCTTCATGGATGTCTGGAAATTGGTTGGTGCCGGTGAGCACGTCGCTGCGGTCGGCAACAGCGCTTTGCCGTTTGTCCCGCACTGCTGCAACGTCGCGCTGGATCATTCCGGATTCCAGTGCCGACCACGTGCCGCCGGCCCGTTCGATGTCTTGAAACAGCGCCCAGGCGGCTTCGCAGAGCTGATGCGTGATCGCCTCCAACGCGCCGGAGCCGGCGCTCGGATCGGCGACACGCGCGAGGTTCGACTCTTGCAGAAGAACAAGCTGTGCATTGCGCGCGATACGCCGGGCGAATAGGTTGGGCAGGCCGAGCGGCGCGGTATGCGGCAGGACGGCGATGCTGTCGGCACCGCCGAGGCCGGCGGCGGCAATCGCGATCGTGGCGCGCAGTATGTTCACGTATGGGTCGCGCCGGGTCATCATGCGCCAAGCGGTCTCGGCCGCGATGAAAACGGGCTTTGGCGCAAGGCCGCAGGCGGCCTCGATGCGGCTCCATAGTATTCGCGCCGCCCGGAATTTTGCCATGGTCAGAAACTGGTCGGCATCCGCGGACAGCCGAAAATAGATCGCATCGCGCGCCGCCTCGAGCGCCATGCCGCTTGCTTCGATGGCGCGCAGATAGGCGACCGCACTTGCCAGCGCGAATGCGAGTTCTTGCACCTCCGAGCCGCCCGCATCGTGGATGATGCGTCCGTCGGCGACAGCGAATGGGCCCTTGAAGCCGGCGTCGGCAAGCGCACGGATCAGACGCACCATCAGCGGTGCAGTTTCGCTCCACGGCAGTGGAATTTTTCCGCTCATGGCGACCGCAGTGAGCGGATCGTAAGCGAAGCGAATGTGGGTCGTGGCGGGATCGACCCTCAGTCTGACGGCATCGGCAACACGTTGCGGAACGTCCCGCGTGAATGGCGCGAGATCGATGTCCAACGCAATATCGGCATTGAGATGCACGCCGTCCAGCACGCGCGCGAGCGATGTTGCAGAGGTATCGAGGCCGAAGCCATGGGCGCTCAGCGAACCGGCAAAGACCAGCACCAGTCCAGCGGCGCCGTTGCGCAGATCGTCGAGCGCCTGTGCATTGGCGGCCGCGGGATCGGGATGATCGACCCGCTGCATGACTGTCCAGGCGCTGCCTGGCGCGCGGCCGCTGATGGCGCGTGCATCGCTCACGCGGCCGTAAAGCGGCTCGATGGTCAAGCCGTCGTAGGTTCGGCTCTCAAGCCGCTCAAATGGCGCACCCTTGAGCACGGCATTGACCAGCTTGCGCCAATCGTCCTGTGTTGCCGGCGGAAAATCGGCGGCGAGGCTCAGGGATTTTGCATCCGTCATCGCTTGAAGAATGCCACGACTGACCGGAAGGGCCAATGTCTCGCGGCGCACCCCGGCGTCCGGATCAGGCGTCTAGCGTCGTGGCAGCCTTTCGATACCGGTTGCGTCGACCCGTGCCAGTGCGTCTCGCACAACAGTCCCGGCAATGATCCGTTCTGGCGCGATCTCGGCGAGTGGCACCAGCACGAAGGCGCGCGCGAACAGCCGTGGGTGCGGCAGCGTCAGGGTCGCATCGTCGAGGGCGATGTCGTCATAGGCCAGCAGGTCGAGATCGAGCGTGCGCGGGCCCCATCGCGGCTCGCGCCCGCGCTCGCGCCCCAGCGCGCGCTCACAACTTTGCGCGCGTTCGAGGAGTGCATGCGGCGATAGCAATGTCGCGACGGCAATGACCGCATTCACGAACCGCGGCTGATCCGTGATCCCCCAGGGCGGCGTCCAATAATCCGACGACCGCGCCAAGAGCCGCACGGCGGCACCGTCACATAGCATTGCAATCGCCCGATGGAACGTCGATCGTACGTCGCCGATATTGCCGCCGAGTGCCAGGAATGCCTCAGCCACGGCTGCGGCCGTGACGCGTGCGTGCGATGGTCACTCCGACGTCATCGAACGTCGCAGCGATGGGAGCATGCGGCTTGTGTACTGTGACGCGAATGCCGCGAATCTGCGCGTAGCGGTCAAGCAATGCGTCGGCCACGGCACCGGCCGCGGCCTCGACCAGCCGATAGCGGCGCGCGCAGAACGCCTCGCTCGCCGTCTTCACCACCATGTCATAAGAGACGGTGTGCTTGAGCATGTCCGTGCGAGAGGCCTCGGCAAGGTCGATTTCGAGGACCAGATCGAGCTTGAAAGTTTGTCCGACCTTGGCCTCATGCTGCATCACGCCGTGATAGGCGTGCAGCGATAACCCGCTGACAAAAACTACATCGCTCATCTGGTGCGCCTGATCGCGGCGGCGACGGCAAACGCCTGCACTGTCGGCGCGACGTCGTGTACGCGAATGATCGCCGCGCCATTCTCGGCCGCCAGCAGATGCGCGGCGAGCGATCCGCCGAGCCGCTCGGTCGGCTCAGACGGCACGACCGAGTTGATGAACCGCTTCCGCGACGCTCCGACCAGCAGCGGTACGCCGAAGCTGCGCCAGGTCTCGAGGCGCGCGATGCAGGTCAGGCTTTGCTCCGGCGTCTTGCCGAAGCCGATGCCGGGATCGAGCACGATTTGCTCGCGTGCTATGCCGGCGCGTGCCGCAATGTCCAGCGAACGCTCGAAGAAAGCCGTGACATCGGCAACGATGTCGACGGCCGGATCGGCGGTGTCGCGGTTGTGCATGATAATGACGGGCGCGTCATGCGCGGCGACAACGCGTGCCATGTCGCGGTCGCGCTGCAAGCCCCATACGTCGTTGGCGATGTCGGCCCCGGCGTCGAGGGCCCACGCCGCGACCGCGGCCTTGCGAGTATCGATCGAGACTGGCGTGCCAAGTGTCACGACGGCCGTCAGGACGCCGGCAAGGCGCCTGAGCTCCTCGTCGAGCGTGACCGCGACGACGTCGCCATATGGCCGCGTCGATTCCGCCCCGACATCGAGAATGTCGGCGCCTTCGGCCACCAGGCGTTGGGCATGAGCGATCGCCGCCGCCGGATCCAAGAAGCGGCCGCCATCGGAAAACGAGTCCGGCGTCACATTAAGCACTCCCATGACCAACGGGCGCCGCTTGGCGAGAAGGCTTTGGAGTAGGCCCGCGCCCGGCACGCGATTGCGCGCCGAGCGCCCGCGCTGATTGACACTTGCCGCCATCGCTAAGGCCATCCTTGTGGTCCGATTCCAACATTCGCTTGCCGTTTCGGCACCCGTCGAGCCAGCGTTGGAATCAAAGGACCACTAGCAACTCTATGATGCCAGTGAAGTTTAGGATTTAACATTCGCTTCACGCGCCAACGGCTGGGCGGGTAGCGAATGTTAAAGCCACTCCACGAGTGCGATCGCCAGTCGCCAATTGCCAGTCGCTTTGCGCGGCCAGTTGCGGCGAGTCAAGACGCCGGCGGGGTCGCCACGCGGAGGGAACAGACGCGTTTTAGGACCGATCAATATCGGATGAGCGGCGGCAGCTTCTTGGCGCTTTCGATCCAGCGTCCCACCGTCTTCTCCTTCGGCAGCAGGCGCACCATTTTGCGCTTATTCACTTCCTGCATCTTCTCGACGAGTTTCTGCGAATTGCGGAATTTCAGTTCCTGGACGGTCTTGACGCCGACAACGCGCAGCAACTCCGCATATTCCCAGCCGACGCCTTTGACGCGCATGCGATCGGCTGCCGTCACCCAGTCGAGAACGCGCTCTCTGTCGGTCCCGATCACTTCGGCAAGCTTGAGCCGTTGCTTGGGCGTTTTGGCCGACCGCAAGAGGCTGATCGTCGTGCGGATCCCTTCTGATTTGAGGATCGCTGCCGCCTCCGGTCCGATCCCGCGAATGTCGGTGATAGGATACGCCATCGATGCCCTCTCAGTGCCGGATCGTCGCGTCGGTCACTTGGGGTCCTGGGCGCTTGGTCACAAACGGTCGCATCTCGATGGCAGCCCCCTCCGCGGCCAGGACGTCAAACTTTCTCCGCACCGTCGTTTCGACGGGCAAACGCTTTGCGCCCAGATTGGCGGTGAGCCGCCTGATCAACTTGTCCATTGCCCCCTGCCTAGGCCCGCACTTTCGGCGGGTTTTTGCCATAATGTACATTCGAATACCGGGTGACAAGGCGGCGCGGCCCGATCTGCGCGAAGAGACGCGCAGTTTGGTCGAAAGGCGATCGAGCGTTGCAAACATGCAACGGTCCGCCAGGAGTTCAGCGTGAAAAAGGGAATAAATCCACCGCGTGGGTTAGTTTTGGAGGCGATTTTATGACGGAATCCGAGCCGCTCCCTGCAGTTCTAAACCGCATCGATCGCGATTTGCCCGCGAGCCTCGATCGCTTGTTTGCGCTTTTGCGCATCCAGTCGGTGTCGACCGATCCGGCTTATGCGCCGCACTGCCGCGGCGCCGCCGAGCATGTCGCCGCCGACCTGCGCAGCATCGGCTTCGACACCAGCGTGCGCCCGACCGATGGCCATCCGGTCGTCATCGGCAAGACCGCCGATGGCAAGGCACCGCGTGTCCTGTTTTACGGCCATTACGACGTGCAACCGGTCGATCCGCTGGATCTGTGGAAGACGCCGCCGTTCGAACCGCGCATCGAGACGCTTGAGGGCGGGCGAAAAATCATTGTTGCGCGCGGCGCCTGCGACGACAAAGGCCAAGCCATGACCTTCGTCGAGGCTTGCCGTGCCTTCAAAGCGGTTACCGGCAGGCTGCCTCTCGACATCACGATGATGATCGAGGGCGAAGAGGAGTGCGGCTCACGGCACTTGTTTGGGTTCGTGCGCGACAATGCCTCGGAGCTACGCCGCGATCTCGCGTTGGTGTGCGATACCGGCATGTGGGATGCAGAGACGCCCTCGATCACGACCTCGCTGCGCGGCTTGGTCTACGAAGAGGTCCGGCTCACCTGTGCCGACCGCGACCTTCATTCCGGTCTGTTCGGCGGCGCGGCGCGCAATCCAATCCACGTGCTCGCCGAGGTGCTCTCTGCGATGCATCGTCCGGATGGTGCGGTCGCTATTCCGGGCTTTTATGACGGCGTCAAAGAGCTGCCACCCGATATCAAGGTTGATCTCGACGGCTTAGGCCTTACGGCCGAGAAATTCCTCGGCCCGATCGGATTGAAGATTCCGGCCGGCGAACAGGGCCGCTTGCTGATTGAACAAATCTCGACGCGGCCGACTGCCGAGGTCAATGGCATCATCGGCGGTTATACGGGGGAGGGGGCCAAGACCGTCATCCCCGGCAAGGCGATGGCCAAGGTGTCATTTCGTTTGGTCGGCGCACAGGACCCGGAAAAAGTCCGCAATTCCTTTCGCGACTTTGTCCGCGCGCGCGTGCCAGCCGATTGCACGGTCGAGTTCGGCAATTTCACCAGCGCGCCCGCGTTCGACGTGGCGTTCGACAATCCGGCACTCGGCAAAGCGCGCGCCGCGCTCACTGAAGAGTGGGGCAAGAAGGCCGTGACCGTCGGTGCCGGCGGCTCCATCCCGATCGTCGGGGATTTCAAGACTGTGCTCGGCATGGATACGCTGATGGTCGGATTCGCGCTCGACGACGACCGCGTGCATTCGCCCAACGAGAAATTCGACCTCAAATGCTTCCACAAGGGCATTCGTAGCTGGGCACGGATTCTCGCCGCGCTGGCGAAATGATTGTCCACGATCACGCAACGAAGCGTAGTGGGGACGAATCCCGTCACACCACCCGTTCGCCCATGACAACATTGCGGCGCAGCAGGCGGCGTTCCTTATCGGAGAAATCGGTGCGGGCGTGCAGCGTGCAGCGGTTGTCCCACAGCACGAGATCGCCGACGCGCCATTTGTGGGTGTAGATGAATTGATCCTGCTCGATGTGGTCGAACAACGTGTTGAGCAGTGCGCTGCCTTCTTTCTCATCCATTCCCTCGACGCTGAAGGTCATCAGGCGATTGACGTAGAGCGCCTTGCGCCGCGTATCGGGATGGGTGCGCACGATCGGCTGGCTGTAGTGCGGATGCTTCGAAAAATCGACGTTTGACTGGTTCACGCCGCGCGTCAGTGAATCGTAGAGATAGGCATTGACCGCCTTGCGGCCATCGACGCGCGCCCTGAGCTGCGCCGGCAACGTCTCGTACGCCTTGTACATGTCGAGGAACAGCGTATCGCCGCCGTGCGACGGAATTTCGATGGCGTAGAGAAACGTGGCCGTAGCAGGCTTCTCGATATAGCATTGGTCGGAATGAAAATGCATTTCGCCGTCGGGTAGCGAGCCGATCAGCTTGCCGTTCTCGCGAATGTTCGAGACCAGCATCGTGAATTCCGGATGCTTGACAGACGAGCGCTCGTTGAGCGCCTCCCGCGGCCGGGTGCGTTTTTGCAGAGCGCCGAAATGCTGAGCGAAGCGAATTTGATCTTCCTCGGTCAGCGTCTGGTTTCGAAACGACAGAACGAGGTGCCGATGCCAGGCATCGATAATTTCGGCGATGGTTTCGGCTGAAAGATGCTGGCGCAGGTCGACGCCGACGATTTCGGCTCCCAATGCCGAAGACAACGGCTTGACAACGAGCGAGGTCCTTTCTGAGGCAAGCGACATGGTCTTTCCCCTATTTCTGATCGGCGCGCAGGTCGTTCATTTTAGCGATGTCGGCTTGGGGCGTCGACGGTGCGCGCGGCGCGACTGCGACCACGAGCGCCATTGTTCCGATGACTGCGAAGGTCGACGCTGGTAAGCAGATTTACGCCAACACATCGGTCGCCGCACCGGGAGGGTAGGTCAATGAGGAAATTCACTGCATATTCGGCTCTGTCGCGACGCAACATCGTCAAGGCCGCGACGGCGCTTGCAGCCGGTATCGCGGCGCCCGCGTTTTTGCGCGTCCGCGCGGCTTACGCCGATTATCCCGACCGCCCGGTCAAGTTTGTTGTGGCCAATACTCCAGGCGGACCGTCCGACATTGTTGCCCGCATTGTCACCGCCGCGCTTGGGAAATCGACCGGCAAGACCTTCAACGTCGAGAACCGCGGCGGTGCCGGCGGCAATATCGGCATGGAATACGCGGCCCATGCCGATCCGGACGGCTACACGATCCTGCTCGCGACCAACGCTTATTCGGTGAATTACGGTCTCTACAAGCACTTGCCCTACGATCCTTACAAGGATTTCGTCGGCGTCAGCGAATTGGCGACGTCGCCGAACACGTTCGTAGTCAAGTCCGAATTGCCGGCGAAGACCATCCACGATTTCGTCGCGCTCGCCCGCGCCAATCCGGACAAATACAACTGCTCCACGCCGCCAATCGGCACGACGCCGCAAATCCAGTTGGAGGTCTTGAAGATCCGCGAGAAGCTGCCCAAGCTCGCCGACGTGGTTTTCAAGGGCGGCGGGGACGCCTTCGCGGCGCTACTTAGCGGCACCGTGCAGATGAGCTCAGGCTCGCTGCCGCCGGCGGCGCCGCATATCAAAGCGGGAACATGCCGTTGTCTCGCGGTGACCGGCGATACGCGCTGGCCGGATATGCCGAACGTGCCGACCATGGAGGAGGCTGGCTACAAGGACTTCGTGTTTGCCACCGACACCGTGTTGTTGGCCCCGGCCAAGACCCCGCCAGAGGATGTCAAATGGCTGGAGGCGCAAACGCTCAAGGTGTTACGCACGCCAGATATGAAGGCGAAGCTGTTCAAGGCCGGATTTCTGGTCCGGGCTCAAGGTGCCGACGCCGCCTGGGCGCGCGTCACGCGCGAGATCGGCATGTTCAAGCGCATCATCGATCAAGCCGGCATCCCGAAGATGTAACGCGTGCTGGCTGCTAACCCGACTGCTGGCGTACGACCAGAACCGAGCAGCTCGCATAGCGCACGACGTGGCCGGCATTGGAGCCCAGAAAATAGGTGCGCATGCCGGTGCGATGCGAGCTCATGACGATGAGGTCGGCCGCAGTCGACTTCGCCTCGTCGAGTATTTCACGATCGATGGTGCCCTGCCGCACGACGGTCGAAACCCTTCCCGGTTCGAGGCCGGTCTCCTTGGCGACGATTGCAATTGCTTCTTCGGCGGAAGCGCGCTGCTGCGCCTCGAAATCGGGCGGCACGTATTCGGCGAGCATCACCGGCGTCATCGGCAGCACATTGATCAGACGGATCGAGCCATTCGACTCTTTTGCCATCATCACCGCCGTCGCAATCGCGGGCTTGGCAAGCTCGACATCGGTAAGGTCGATCGGCACGAGAATGCGTCTATACATGGCTTAGTCTCTCATTTCTGCAAGCCATCCCAACAGTCTGCCACACCGATGAAGCGAAATGTACGGCGGCCTTCGAACACCTCAATCTGTCGCACTGGCAATCAGCCGGGGCGAAACGAAACGCTCCAAGCGGCCCGCTTGCGGGTGCAAAAGCGACCAGTCGTCAAAGGCGAAATCGATAACGACAAGGCCGGACGTCGGCAGTTTTTCTGCGATCCGCTCGCGCGCCTTGGCGTTCCCCGAAGCAATTAATTGCGTGGCGAGGTCATGCAAGCTCGGATTATGGCCAACGACAAGGAGCAAATGCGCCTTGCGCATTTCGCCGATGACGGCGATGAGCTTTTCGGGATTGGCATTATAGATGCGCTCGTCGTTGACGAGCCGCGGACTTTTGGCAAAGGCGGCGGCAACAAGCGTCCAGGTCTCTTGGGCGCGCCGCGCCGGCGAAACCACGGCGAGATCCGGGACGAGGCCGTGATGGGCCATATAGGCGCCGACGGCCGGAGCATCGTCGCGGCCGCGTCTGGTGAGCTTGCGGTCGCGATCGGGCTCACCGGGTTCGGCCCGTTCGGTCTTGGCGTGGCGCAGTAGCATCAGACGACGCATTGGCCGTGATGTCGCTTTATTGGCTTCAGGAGTTTAGCATGCGCGGTCGCAAACCGCGTCATGGCACGATGAAAAACGCCGACGATATTACAGCCTATGGCCAGAGTTGGTACGCCGCTACGATGGTCGACGCACCGAGGCGGCCGCGGCTCATGGTCGACCTCGACGCCGATGTCTGCGTTATTGGCGGTGGGCTCGCCGGCCTTACGACTGCCCGCGAGGTGGCGCGGGCCGGCTGGTCCGTCGTGCTTTTGGAGGCGGGCCGGCTCGCCGCGAATGCTTCGGGACGTAATACCGGCTTTGTTCTTCCGGGATTTGGCGCCGATGCCGACAATTTGATCGGCCGGATCGGTTTCGAGCGCGCCCGATCATTGTGGGCGCTGTCGGAGGCCGGCCTTGATTATGTGCGCAACTCCGTCACCGCCGACCGAGCGGCCGGTATCGATCCGCAGCCCGGCTGGCTCTACGTGTCCAAGATCGACAATGACGATGAATTTCTGCGCTACGCCGGACTGATCGCCGAATTGGGCTGCGAGGTCGAAAGTTGGCCGACCGAGCGTGTGCGCGCGGTCCTGCACAGCCAACGCTACTTCAGCGCCATCCACTATCTGCGGGCGATCACCATCCACCCGTTGAATTATGCGCTGGCGCTGGCCGCAGCAGCGGAAAATGACGGCGCGCGCATTTTCGAGAACACCCCGGCGCTGTCCATCGATCCGGCCGGCGTGCGCAAGCGCATTGTCACGCCCCGCGCGCGACTGCGAGCCAATCATGTTGTGCTTTGCGGAAATGTGCAGATCGGGTCGCTCGTGCCGCAACTCGGATCGACCATTCTGCCGATCACGACCTATGTGATCACGACCGCTCCACTCGGGCCGCGTCTGGTCGAAGCGGTGGGTTATCGAGGGGCCGTCAGTGACACCGATCTCGCCGACAATCACTACCGCATCGTCGGCGGCGACCGGTTGATGCTGTCGGGCCGCTCGACGGCTTGGGTCCGCAATCCCCGTCGCTATGTGCGTGCGCTGAGGTCCGACATCAAGAAGACCTATCCGCAGCTCGGCGACGTGCCGGTCGACTATGCCTGGTCAGGCACACTGGGCATTACGGTGCATCGGATGCCGCAGATCGGCGAGCTCGGCCCCGGGCTCTGGCTCGCCAGTGGCTTCGGCGGCCACGGTCTTAACACCACCGCGATGGCTGGTAATCTTGTGGCACGCGCGATCGTCGACGGCGATCAAACTTGGCGACAATTCACGCCGTTCGAATTGGTTTGGGCCGGCTGGATTTTCGGTCGCGCCTTTGCGCAATCGCGCGTTTGGATCAAGCGGCTGCGCGATGCTATGGAGCAACGCCGCGCCCGTGCCCGCGAAGTGGCGCATCGACAAGGGCTCGAAGCGCAATTGTTGCGAGAGGCGGGCCTGGACCAACAATCGATGGCCGACGAGCAGGCAACGACGGCCAACCCGATGATGCCGGCGGCGCCGATGCCCGAAACTCCGGTCATGAAAGACTCTACGCCCGAGCCCGAATCCATTGTTCCGTCGCCGTCCGGAGAGGGTGGGACGGCGCCACCGCAGCCGTCGGCGCCTTCATCGCGACGTCCCAGACGCCGGAGAAGCGAAGGAGCGAAGGCTTAGAGCCCTTTCGGTTTTGATGGAATCAAAACCGGGCTCTAGCATTTTGATCGAGCATGATCTTTTCCGAAAACCGGTTCCCACTTTCTGGGATCATGCTCTAGGCGAATCGCCGAATCCCAAGCAAGCTGTCTTTCAGCGGCCTTCTCTTCTTGCCATGAATGCGAGGCGTTCGAACAGGTGAACATCCTGCTCATTCTTGATCAGCGCGCCGTGCAGTGGCGGGATCAATTTTTTCGGATCGCGCTCGCGCAAGGTTTCTACGGATATGTCTTCGACCATCAGCAGTTTCAGCCAATCGAGTAGTTCCGAGGTCGACGGTTTCTTTTTCATGCCGGGAACGTCGCGAATCTCGTAGAACAACTTTAGCGCTTCGGCGACCAGCCGATGCTTGATGCCGGGAAAGTGCACCTCGACGATCGCGCGCATCGTATCGGGGTCGGGGAAACGGATGTAATGGAAGAAGCAACGGCGCAAAAACGCATCGGGCAGCTCCTTCTCATTGTTGGACGTGATGACGACGATCGGCCGGCGCCGCGCATGGATCGTTTCTCCCGTTTCGTAGACGAAGAACTCCATGCGATCGAGTTCTTGCAACAGGTCGTTCGGAAACTCGATGTCGGCCTTGTCGATCTCGTCGATGAGCAGCACGGGCCGCTCGTCGGCAATGAAAGCGTCCCACAGCTTGCCGCGCTTGATGTAGTTGCGAATGTCCTTGACGCGCGCGTCGCCCAATTGGCTGTCGCGCAGCCGCGTCACGGCGTCGTATTCGTAGAGACCTTGCAGTGCCTTGGTGGTCGACTTGATGTGCCACTCGATCAACGGCGCGCCGAGTGCCTTGGCGATCTCGATCGCGAGCACCGTCTTGCCGGTGCCCGGCTCGCCTTTGACCAGCAACGGACGCTCGAGTGCGATGGCCGCATTGACGGCGACTTTAAGGTCGTCGGTGGCAACGTAGGCGCTCGTGCCTTCGAAGCGCATGGTGGTCCGCTCAGCTGATTTACAAGTGGATTACAACACCCTCAACGCGTCGTTCTCAAGGCGTGCGTCGCGCCGTTCGGTTGGCTCTCGGGTCATACAAAGGTGGATCGCGCGAGCCGGCAATTTTTGCCCCGCAGGCCGGCACAACCGTACCAGAGCCGGTGGCCGCCATTCTGGCAAGTCATTGAAATGACAAGATAAAGATGATGGCACGCGCCTTGCTGCATGATTGCGCGAGACGGCTACGCCCGGTTGGCCCGCCGGTGTTGTTGAGATCGAGTTGGAGACATTGTCATGGGTATCTTCGATGCATTGACCACCGCGGTGGCTGGTCTGCAGGCACAGTCGTTTGCGCTGCAAAACATATCGGGCAACATCGCCAACTCTCAGACCACCGGCTACAAGGAAACCGACACCAGCTTTCAGGATCTCGTCGCGCAGGCTGCTGTGGGAGAACAGATCGCCGGCGGCGTAACCGCTTCTTCGGTCGCGACGAACACGGTGCAGGGCTCGATTCAGAGCACGTCGGTTTCGACCGACATGGCCATCAATGGCTCGGGCTTTTTCGTGGTGGCGCAACCGACCGGGGTCAGCGATAATCAGCCGGTCTTTTCCGGCATCGACGATTACACCCAGGCCGGCGATTTCCAGCTCGACTCGCAGGGATACCTTGTCAACGGCGCCGGATATTATCTCATGGGAATTCCGGTCAATGCGACCACCGGCAATCCCGAAGGCAGCGTTCCTCAGGTTTTGCAGTTCAACAACAATTTTGTGCCGGCGCAGGCGACGACCGCAATAAGCTATCAGGCCAACCTGCCAAGCACGCCAACTTCGGGGCTGATCGATACATCCGACTATTCCAACAGTCCGATAGCCGGGGCGGAAATTATCGGCACCGGCGCGACCCTCCAGCCGGATGCGGCAGCGGTCGGGACTGGGACCGTAACCAATCTTACGGACGCGACCACGCTCTCGTCGCTCGGAGTTGGTACCGGCGACACGATTTCAATCGGGGACGGAACCAACACGACGACCTTCACGGCGTCGGCGGGCACCACCGTTGGCGAACTGATCAACGCAATCAACTCCGGCGCCTCGGGTAACGCGGCGGTGACAGCCTCACTCAGCGGCGGCAGTTTAGTGCTAACCGGCAATAACGATACAGCTCAAGTTACGGTGGGCGGCAGCGGCGCCGACGACGCCTCCGATCTCGGCTTTGGAACTGGAAACGCCTCTTTCGCGCCGACCAATTTGTTGACGCAGGGCTTGAACGGGAAAACCCTCACCGTTTCGGTTGGCGGCGGCGCGGCGCAGACGATCACCTTCGGCTCCGCGGCAGGCGACGTTGCCACGCTCGGCGAATTGCAGACGGCCGTTCAAAACCTGACCGGCGTGATCGGCTCGGTGAATACCTCCAATGGCGACATCACGCTGTTGGCGACGGACCCGACCGCCTCGATCGCCATCGGCGGCACAGCGTCGCCGTCAACTTTCGGCATCCAGAATGCGACGGTGACTCCCGGCAACGGCACGGTGATCGGCAACGATGTATCCACGTTTACCGCTCAATCGACGTCCGGCGGATCGCTCACCGCCTACGATGCCGACGGCAATCCGGTCAATATTCAATTCCGCTGGGCGCAAGTCAGTAATAGTGACGGCCAGAGCGTATGGAATTTGTTCTACCAGACCAATTCGAGCGCCACAGGCACGCAATCGGCTTGGCAGAATGTCGGCACCAATTTCATCTTCAATTCAAGCGGCCAGCTAACTCAGCCGACGTCAACGGCGCTGACGCTGCCAGCGCTGACCGTCAACGGCGACACGTTGAGCACCGTACAACTCAATCTCGGCACCAATGGGCTGACGCAGTTCGCAAATTCCAGCGGTACGCCGCAGGTCAGCGAAATCCAGCAGAACGGTTATGCCGCGGGATCGCTGCAATCGGTGTCTGTCGGCAACAATAACGAAATAGTCGGCACGTTTTCCAACGGCCAAACCATTCCACTCGCGCAGATCACGCTGGCGACATTCAACGGCGCGGATTCCTTGCAGGCCTTGAGTGGCGACGCTTTTGCCGCCACGCCGGAGTCGGGTAACCCTATATACGGAGCCACCGGCACAATCGAGGGCAGTTCGCTGGAGTCTTCAAACGTCGACATCGCCACCCAGTTCAGCCAATTGATCGTGGCGCAGCAAGCCTACTCGGCCAATGCCCGCGTCATGCAGACCGCCGATCAGATGATTCAGAATTTGCTCCAGGTCCTTCAGTGAGGATTGGCGCCCCTTTGGGGCGTAACCGGTGAGCCGCGCGGACGGCGAGAGCAATGGGCCTTTCCCAGGCGTTATCCGCCGCGTTGGCCGGCGTGAATGCGACCCAGCAAAGCCTGTCGGTCATCGCCGGGAATGTGGCGAACGCCAATACGCCAGGTTACGTCGATGAAAGCGTCAATCAGGTCGAAGTCGGCGGCAACAACAACGGCGGGACAAGCGTTGACACGACCGGAATCAATCGCGACCTCGACACCTTATTGCAGAGCCAATTGTGGACGGAAACGTCAGGTGACGCCAGTGCGGATTTGAGTGCACAGTTCTATCAGCAATTACAGCAGATCTATGGCACGCCGGGGTCATCCACTTCCTTCGATGCGATTTTCGACGATTTCACTACGGCCCTGCAAGGACTGGCGTCGAATCCAAGCTCTTACTCCGCGCAGAGCAGCGTCATCAGCGCCGCGCAGACGGTGGCGCAAAATCTCAATTCGATGACCGCCTCCATCCAGCAGTTGCGCACGCAGGCCGAGCAGGGCATCGCCAGTGACGTACAGACGGCGAACACCGCGTTGCAGCAGATTGCTCAAATCAACCAGCAACTCGGAGCAACCAACGTTTCAGACACGACCACGGCGACGCTTGAGGACCAGCGCGACCAGGACATAACGCAGCTCAGTCAGTTGATGAATGTAACCGTCTTGCAGGGATCGCAAAATCAGGTTTCGATCTTTACCGGGACCGGCCAGCAACTTGTGGCTGCCGGACAAGCATCGCAACTCAGCTTCACTAACGTCGGGACGCTTTCGGCAACAACGCTGTGGAGCGCCAATCCGAGCGACGACGGCGCCGGAACGATCACCCTGACATCGCCAGGAGGCTCGACCACCGATCTTGTTGCGGATGATGCCATCCAGTCGGGTCAGATCGGCGCTTATCTGCAGATGCGCGACAGCATCCTGCCGCAAGCGCAGGATCAGCTCGACGAATTCGCGAACCAGATGTCGCAGGCGCTGTCGAACCAGACCACAAGCGGCACGGCGGTCACGTCCGGCTCGCAGTCCGGATACAGCGTCGATGTCGGCGCGCTTTTGCCGGGCAATACGATCCAGCTCACTTATACCAATGGTTCGGGGTCGCCGCAGACGGTGACTATCGTATCACTTGGCGCTGGCGGCACGCTGCCGCAGAGCACGTCGTCGAGTTCGGCCAATCAGGAGATTGGCGTCAACTTTTCCGGTGGCATGAGTTCCGTCGTCGCGCAGCTCAATGCCGCGCTCGGGGCCAATCTGCAATTCTCCAATCCGTCCGGGACGGTGTTGCAGGTGCTCAACAACGGCAGCTCCAATGTCGTCAATTCGTTGTCGGCGACCGCAACCGTGACTTCACTCACGAGCGGAAGCGCACAGCTTTCGCTGTTCACGGACGGAACCGAGCCAATTACCGGCGCAATCACCGCCGCCGGTTCGCAGACCACGGGCCTTGCCGGCGCCATTGAAGTCAACCCCGCGCTCGTCGCTTCGCCCGGCAGCCTGGTCGCCTACTCCTCCAGCACCGCCTCGGGCGATTCGACGCGGCCGAATTTCATTCTCAACCAGATGACCAATGCTTCGCTGACCTATTCGTCCACCACCGGAATAGGCACCTCGTCCGAGCCCTATAGCGGCACGCTGACGGACTATTTGAGCCAAGTGGTCAGCCAGCAGGGCCAAGCGGCCACTGCGGCCACCAATCTGCAACAGGGACAGGATACCGTCTTGAGCGCGCTGCAACAGCGCTTCGACAATGAGTCGGGCGTCAACATCGACACCGAAATGTCGAACCTCATCGCGTTGCAGAATGCCTATGGCGCCAATGCACGGGTGATGACGACAATCCAAGAGCTGATGGCCACGTTGCTGCAAGTAGGTTCGTAATGAGCATCACCGGTCCCGGATCCCTTACTGCGGCCAATCTGCTGGCGCAGAATAATATGAGCAATCAGCTCAATACGCTCAGTGAGGAGCTTAGTACCGGCGAAGCCGCCACAACCTATTCCGGCCTCGGGTCGCAGGCGGGACTTGCACTGCAACTGAACGCACAGCTTGCCGCCATCAATGGCTACAGCACCACGACGACGGCCCTCGGCACGACGCTGGGCATCGCGCAATCGGTGCTCAGTCAACTTGGCAGTGTCGGCAGTTCGGTCCAGCAGACGATCAGTCAGCAGGGTGCATTTTCGCTCGACAATACCGGGCAGACCGCGACGCAAGAGTCCGCTGCGAGTTATCTCGATCAAATCCTTTCCTTGCTGAACACCCAGATCGGAGGCAATTATCTGTTCTCCGGCAGTGCGACGGATCAACCCTCCGTTGCCAGCGTCGATACGATCCTGAACGGCACCGCTACTCAGGCCGGCCTCACGCAGGTGATTGCGAACCGGTTGCAGGCTGACGAAGGCTCCAATGGGCTTGGGCGCCTGAGCGTCAGCGTGGGCGGGACCGGATCGTCGACCGTCACGCTCAGCCAGGACGGCTCACCGTTCGGCTTCCAACTCGCAAGCGTGAGTTCCAGTTTGACCGGAGCGACGGTGTCCGGTCCTTCCGGCTCACCGCCTTCAATTTCGGTCGATCTTGGCTCCTCCAATCCCAATAACGGGGACTCGATCCAGTTCGACCTCACTCTTCCGGACGGCTCAAGCCAAACTATCACGCTTACAGCGACGACCGCTTCTTCCCCCAGCGCCAATCAGTTCACCATCGGCGCCACGCCCGCAGACACCGCCGCAAACCTTCAGACTGCGCTGACCAGCGCAATCAGCAATTTGGCGCAAACCGCGCTGCCGGCCGCTTCGGCACTTGCCGCGGCCAACGACTTTTTCAGCTCGGACCCGCCGCAGATCGTCGAAGGCCCGCCGTACGACACCGCAACGTCTTTGGTGAGCGGCACGCCTGCGAATACCGTGTTCTGGTACACCGGAGAAAACGGTAGCACGCCGGCGCTGCAGACCGCGACGGCCCAGGTCGGCCCCTCCATGACCGTCTCCTACGGCATGCAAGCGATCGAGCCGGCCATCAGTTCGCTGGTCGCCAACGTGGCTGCCCTGGCCGCGACCACCTATTCGGCGAGCGATTCGAACGCCGAGGCAAGCTATCAGGCGCTCAGTCAGGCAGTCTCGGCAAACCTAAGCGGTCAACCGGGCGTACAGACGATCAGCGATATTGAGGCCAACATCGCTAACGCTCAGACGACCGTCACCAACGCAGCCACTATGAATACGCAGACTCAAAATACGCTGCAGGACATGCTGCAGAATATCGACGGCGTGAACCAAAATGACATTGGCGAGCAGCTCCTGACGCTGCAAAACGACCTGTCGGCGTCGATGGCTGTGACGGCGAGGCTTGCGCAGATGAGCCTGGTCAATTACCTGTCGGCGGTCAGCGGCTGACGGTTTCGATTGAAGACCGTGAGTCCGACGGCTAAGCGGGGTTTGCAGGCGAGAGTTCATTGCGACGGCGAGACTCTTTGGAGTCGCTGGCTGACCCTGCCAAAATCGAAAGCACCCTCGCCGCCGCCGTCTCGGATAGCTTTAAATAGTCGGTCCGAAGGGAATCATGCTGCGCACCTGAAAGTATCACGTTATTGGCTCGATAGGTCATCATGATGCAGACCGTCGACCACCTTAAGCCGGCGGCTTTGCAAGGTATGAGAAACGCCTCGCGGTGCTTGCTTTGCAAAATATTTTCCACCAACTGCATCGGCGCCCCGCTGAGAAGTGAAAGCGCAGCGAGCATGTCGGCGTAGCGCTCCATTCTGGCATATTCGAGAATCTTCGATTCGCTGATTTCGCCATTGCTGTGAAGCGCAAGTGCCTTCTCGTACGCTTCGGCAAAATCGCGGTCATGCTGAGAGCTCGCCTCGCGTTGCTCGTCGCCGGATACGGCCTCGAGAGCGCTGTGAATGCGATCGAAGGCGTCGGGATTGGCTGAACCCAAGAGGCGCAAACGCACCACCTTGGTGGCCCGCCGTAAAAGTTCGCGAAATATAGGCAACGGAACATCGCGCCGAAATCCGATCTTCTCGGCGAGTTGTTCGTCGCTCTCGGAGTGCTTCACAAGTGTTGCAAACCCATGGTCGGAAAAGTCGGCATTTTCGTTCTCAGCAAGCTTATGAAACACGTGGTTATCACCGCGCTGCAGAAGAACGTCGGTAACGGAGGTGTCAATTTGGGCGCGTCCCGAAATTGCCAAGAGGTGCGCCTGAGGTCGGCTGTTGGCAATTTCGATCAGGTCGGCGTCGCTCAGACGAGTGGATTGCTTGAGGACCGGTCCGGCGACCGCGATATCCTCGTCCCTTGCCAGGCGTTGCACGACGTTGCACGGTGCATTTTTGATCGGCCCAAGGCGTCGACTGAGCTCCGCGAGTGCTCTATGTTCGATCTTGTTGATCAGATGCTCCAGAATTCCATCGAACACATCGATCTCGCGATCGTTGAAGCGTTCCGCCTCGGCAGCAAAAAGATCGGTAATGCGTCGCAACGTTTCGACGCGTTTGTCCTGAGAGCCGCTTTTCATCGCGCTCTCTAATTCGGAAATAAGAGAGAGTTCGGTACTCATTACAACGGCAAATCGGCGGCTAGGCTACGCTGCGCAGGCGGTTAGGCTCTGCTGCGCAAGCCGGCGGCGATGCCGCGATTGATTTTGATGATCGTTTTTAAGTGCTTCGGTTTTGGCTTGGTCATCAGTGAGAACGTCTCGCCCATGACGAAAGCGCCGAGCTTGATGACATTGTCGCGGATCGTGACCGGCAACTTGCTGTCGCTCCTGGACACGGCGTCGATAAATACCAGCCAAAGCCTGCGGTTATACATCAGGGCGTCGTCGAGGCCGCTCGGCCTGTCCTGCCAGGAGTCATGCACTGCCTGCAGTTTTGCGGCGGCCTTTAGCAGCAGGCCCGCTTCCAGTTCGCGCGGAGAAGCCGTTTCCTTGGCGATTTTTGCGTAGGCCTTGCTGGCATATTGCATGTTGAGCACCCCCTCTTCGTAGGCAATCAGCTTGCGCGTTTCCTTTAAGGCTTTGTACAGGTCGCCTGTTAAGATTCGATTATTGATACCTTCGACGTAAGGCCGGGCGTCGGGCGCCTTCTTCAGCATTTCACGTGCCAGCCGAAAATACGAAGCACGATGCTCCTGCGGACGCTTTGACGTGTACATAAGCTGCACCGCGAGATAGATGCGCTTCGCGAGTGAATCGGCTTGGTCCGGCGTGATGATGTCTTTCTCGCGCAGAATTGGAGCCGCCCCTTCGATCGAGAGACGCGTGCGCTGAGCGCCGTTGGTCACGACGCAGTCGCCGAGGATGACGCGTTCGTTTGGCTTGAGTTCGAGCTTGAGAGCCACATTCAAAACCCTGCCCCAGCCAGGCGATGGTTGCGGATGCCGGTTAAAGTCGGGCTAACCGCGTGCCTCACGCTCAATAGGCAATGGGACACGGCGGCGAGCGACGAGATGAAAAAAGCGGCGGAGCTTTCGCCCCGCCGCCCTCGTCTTTGGCCTGTACCAGATAGACGTTAGCTGAACAACTTGAGCACCGACTGGTTCGCCTGGTTGGCGATGGACAGTGCGGAGATTTCCAGTTGCTGCTGGGTTTGCTCGGTCAACAGGTCGGCGCTTTCCTCGTTCTGGTCCGCCACCACCAGGTTACTGGCTCCCGTCTGCAGCGTGTTGATCATGTTGGTCTCAAACGTCTGACGGGTTCCGATGACGCCTGAATTGGTGCCGAACGTCTCGGTCTGGGTTTGCACCTGCGTGATCGCGCTGTTGATGTTCGTGACAGCCGTGCTGAGCGCGCTGTCGTCCTGGAACGATCCGCTAGCGCTGCCGCTAATCGACGCCAGGCCAAGGCCCGCGTAATTGTCGGTTACGCCGTCGATGGTCAACGAGCTCGATCCGGAGGCATTAAAGTCGATCTGTAGATCGTTGCCGGTGAGCAGGTTGACGCCGTTGTACGACGCGTCGTTGGCGAGCTCGTTGATTTGCGTCAACAGCCCGTTGTAGTTCGTTTGCAGCGTTCCGCGCGTGGTGCTGTTTTGCCACACCACATTATTGGCGGTGCTGGTGGAGCCGGACGTCAAACCGATGGCCTCCGACGTCGCATTGGCCAGAATCGTGAAGTTCGTGCTGTTCGAGTTGGCGGTCAGCACGATGTCACCATTGCTGTCGCTTGCGGTCAGAGCGCCGTTGGTGCCGCCGAGGCCGGTCGCCGCATTGATCGCGGCTTCGATGCCCGTCGACGTCTCGCCCGCCGTGACGGCGACCCCGTAAGTGGTCGTGCCGACCAGGATGTTGAGAGTGCCGGTCGCCGCGGTGCCGACGGTGCTGCTGCCGACGGAGACCGTTCCGGTGTATGTCGCCGCGTTTTGGCTGGCCTGCTGCGCCTGCTGCACCGTAGAAAGCGCCTGCTGGAGCAGGCTGGTGATGCCCGTGAGGCCGTTGGTGGCCGCATTGATCGTCTGCTGGCCTTGACCGATCTGGTCGAGCAAGGCGCTCAGCGAGTTCGCGGTGTTGGTCAAATTCTGCGAGGTGAAATAGGCGCTCGGGTTGTCGGCGGCCGAATTGACCGATTTGCCGGTGGCGAGCGCTTCCTGGGTGGTCGTCAGGTCGGCGGAGGTTTGCTGAAGCGACAGCAGGTTCTGCCGAATGCCCGCGGTCAGTGTGATGTCAGACATGGTAGCGTACCCTTCTGGTTACAGGCCGTACTGGCTTGCACTTGCCGTACGTGCCGTACCGGCGAGTGCATGGTCCGATCAACCCGATCGGCTGCCGAAGCTTTGCCGTATTTCGCTTAAAGACGCGTAAATCTACGTAGTTCGCGCTGTGGCGCAGATTCTCCAAACAAAACTCTGCGCCTTGTGCGATTTGACGCCCATGGCAGCTTCAATCTTCGCCACGTAGCGGCTGCAATAGTTCCGCGGCATTCAGCGGCTTTCACGCCTTGGCTTAAGCCGGCGTTAACCGTTCTTGTTTGCTATTGGTTAACCATAATTGAAGCTTTATAGGCGCTCATTCGATGCACGGTTCTTCTCCGACACCGACGACTCTCACGGCCACTGCGGGCGAGCCTGCGGTCGCCGGACCCACGAGGGTCAATCTCGTCGTTGCGACGCCCTGCTTCGGCGGGCAGGTTTCCGTCATCTACGCGGCATCGCTGCTCAAGCTGGAAAAGCGTCTGCGAACCTATAAGGGCGTAAGCCTCAAGGTGCTGTTCAAGGACAGCGATGCCCTTATAACGCGGGCACGAGCGAGCCTGGTATCGCAATTTCTCGACGATGCAAGCGCGACCCATCTGCTGTTCATCGACGCCGACGTCGGCTTTGAGCCGGACCAAGTGTTGCGGCTGGTCGAGTGCGGTGCCGAGATGTGTGCCGCCGTCTACCCGATCAAGCGGCTTGATTGGAATAAGGTCCAGCAAACAATTGAGACTGTCCGTCTCAATCCACAGGCAGCAGCATTGAGATATGTCTTCGAAGTCGATGATCCGAATGCGGTGATCGAACAACACGGCTTCGTCAAAGTCCGCTATGCTGGAACCGGCTTTCTCATGATCCGGCGTCAAGCATTGGCGCGCATGTGCGTCCGATATCCGCAGCTTCAGTATAAGCGCGATCACTCAATCGACGCCGCGGCCGCAAGCGATAACCGCTTCGCTTTATTCGAATGCATGATTGCTGAGGACGGCACCTATCTCAGCGAAGATTTTGCGTTCTGCAAGCGCTGGACCGATATCGGCGGCGAAATCTGGGCGGATCTCGGCAGCAAGCTCAATCACGTCGGCCCGATGACGTTTTGCGGCGACCTGTCTTCACAGTTCGCGCCTGCAGGCGCCTCCGCCGAGCCGTTTCTCGCGCGTGGGGTAGGGTAGGCGCGCCGGTCAAGCCAGCATATCGACCAAAGTGCCGCCGACGCCGTCGGCAGATAGGATAGATGCCGCGGTGCTGAAGGTTTGAAGCGCCAGCGACGTGTCGGTCGGGGCGGCAGTGGTGGACGAATTTGACGACGAATTGCTGCTTCCGGTCGATGAGGACGCCGTTGAAGAGCTTGAGGAATCTGAAGAGCTCGACGTGCCGGAGGCATTGGACGAACTGGAAGAGGGTTTGGTCGGCTCAAATGTATTGTTCCCGATACCGAAGCCGATAGCGGAGGCGTCGATGCCGGTGCCTCCCACAACGAAGGTGTCAGTGGTATTTCTGCCGGTGATGACCAACTGGCCCTTGCTGTTCAGCGAGGCGGTCACCTGCGCGTTGGTCGGGAGATCCACATTGAGTGCGTCGATGAGGTCGGCGACGGTGTCGTTTCCCGTCGAGGTGTAGACCGTCATATTGGCGCCGGCGCTGACAGTGATCGTGCCTCCCGGAAGAATCCCGAGACTGGACAGCGGGGTGCTCGTCGTGAGCGGCGCCGTACCGGTTCCGGTCGCCGGAGCGGCCGAAGAGCTGGAGGAAGAGCCGCTGGAGCTGGAATTGGAAGACCCGGTCGAACTGCTCGACGATGATGACGTTGAATTGCCCGATAGCACACTCTGCACCAGGGCCGTGATCTCGTTGTCGACGCGGTTCAAAGCTGTCTGGTTGGCGATGCTGGCGAGGCCCTTCGCCTGGGTGACCTCGGCCTGTCCGATCGTGTTGATGAGCGAGTTGTCAGCCGACTCAGCCTGGCTCCAGGACTGCTGATTCTGCCAGTAACTTTGATCCTGCTGGTAGAACGAAATGCTGCTGACGCTCATGGGAATTGGCCGGGCACTCTTGTCGCGTGACCAGCCATTGATGCCAGCGCACAGTTAATATCCGGTGTTCTCGTCGTGCGGATTTACGCTTGGTTAACCATCTTGCCCGACTTTCGCAGCAGCGACCGCCGGCGTTTCCGGGCTGGCTGAGATCGATCACGGCCGACATGGGTCCGGGATGGTGAAGGACGCAACGGCGAAGCGGGCGCAAACCTCGCGCCTCATCGACCAGGCGCTGGCGCTGCACCAGCACGGGCAACTCAAGGAAGCGGAGCGGCTCTACGATTGCGTCCTCGCGAGCGATCCGCACAACTTCGATGCGCTGCACCTCGGCGGAGTGCTCAAACACCAACAAGGTCGATCGGTGGAGGCTCTTCGGCTGGTAGCAGCTGCGCTCAAGGCAGAGCCGGGATCGGTGAGCGCGCTGACGAATTACGGCGTCATTCTTGATGCACTCAAGCGTCACCAGGAGGCGCTGGAAAATTTCGACAAAGTATTGACGATACACGGAAGCGATGCCAGCACGCATTACAATCGCGGCAACGCGCTGAAGGGACTGGGAAGATACACGGAAGCTCTGGCGAGCTATGACCGCGCACTCATCCTTGCGCCAAATCATATCGATGCACTTTGTAATCGGGGCAATACGCTCTGTGCGGTCGATCGGCACGAAGAGGCTCTTTCCGACTACGCCAAGGCGTTGACACTGCGACCGCGCCACGTTGCGGCGCTCAACCTGCGCGGCGTCGCGCTCTGCGCGCTCAAGCGACCGGAAGAGGCGCTTTCCGCCTATGACGCCGCTCTCGCGATCGAACCGGACCACACCGAAGTACTCAACAATCGCAGCGTCGTGCTTGTGGAGCTTCGGCAGTACCAGGAAGCGTTGCAAAGTTGCGAACGTGCGCTTGCCGAAAGACCCGATTACACCGATGCGCTTTACAATCGCGGCAACGCCTTGTTAGGGCTCGACAGAGCGGAGGAGGCGCGCGCGAGCTATGAGCGGGTGCTTGCGTTCGAGCCGCAACGCCTCGATGCACTCAACAATCTCATTCTCGCGTTGATGACGCTGGAGCGGCCTGGCGAGGCGCTGCCATTCTACGACCGCGCGCTCGCGATCGATCCGAATGATCTTAGATCGCAACACGGTAGAGTTGGTTTGCTGATGATGCTGGATCGCCTCGAGGAAGCGCTTGGGGCATGCGACAAGATCCTGACGAAGGACCCTGTGCGGCCCGACACGCTCACTGTCCGCGGCGTTATCCTCGGCAAGCTCGGGCGTGCTGAGGAGGCTCTGGCAAGCTACGACGCGGCGCTGGCGGCGGCGCCGGAGCGGACCGACATCCAGATCAATCGTGGCGTAATTCTGCTGGACCTTGATCGGATCGGCGAGGCTCGCACGATCTTTGATAACATCGTTGCCAGAGAGCCCGACAATGTCATCGCTTGGATCAATCGTGGAAAAGCTTTTATCCGTGATAGGCGCTACGCTGAGGCGTTGGAGAATTACGACACGGCGCTCGCGATCAAGCCGGACTACGCATCGGTGCTCTCTGACCGGGGCGCGGCGCTTGCCGAATTGAATCGATTCGACGAAGCGTTCGCCTGTTACGAAAAAGCGCTTGCCGTCGCGCCGCACGACATTGCCGCGCATGTCAATCGCGGCAATGCTTTTCTCAAGCAACGGCGCGTGGAGGAGGCGCTCGCCAGCTACGCCGAGGTGCTGGCGCTCGAGCCGGACCATGCCGATGCGAATTTCAACTCCGCGATCGCGCGCTTGTGCTTAGGCGATTTCCATGAGGGTTGGAAGCAGTACGAGTATCGCTGGAAGAGAAAGGACCTGGCGTTGCAGCTCGGCGACTATCGTCAACCGATCTGGGATGGAGAAAAGGACCTAAAGGGGAAGACGATTCTGCTTCATGCCGAACAGGGCTTTGGCGACACGATTCAGTTCGTGCGCTATGCGCCACTCGTTGCCGCGCTCGGGGCAAAAGTCCTGCTCGTGGTGCAGCCACCGCTCAAAACGCTGATGTGGTCGGTGCCGGACATTTCCGGAGTTTTCACCGATGGCGATTTGTTGCCGGATTTTGACCTGCGTTGTCCAATGCTGAGCCTGCCGCTGGCGTTCGGAACGGAACTTGCCACGGTGCCGGCGAACGTTCCTTATCTGCGCCCGTTCCAGGAGTATGCCGATAGCTGGTGGCCGCGGCTGCCGCAGAATGGGCGGCCGCGCATTGGATTGTGCTGGGCAGGTACCCGGGTGCACATGAACGACCGCAATCGCTCGCTGCCGTTTGATCGTTTGACAAGCGTGCTATCCGTTCCGGGCCTCGATTTCATCAGTGTGCAGAAAGAAGTGAGCGACGCGCAGGCGGCCGTCTTGCGCGATCACGGGGTGAGCCAGCTCGGCAGCGAATTTACCGATTTTGCCGATACCGCCGCGGTTGTCGCAGTGCTCGACCTGGTCGTCGCAGTCGACACTTCGGTTGCGCATCTGGCTGGCGCGATGGGCAAGGCTGTCGCGTTGCTGTTGCCGTACTCTCCCGATTTTCGCTGGCTGCTCGATCGCACCGACAGCCCATGGTATCCGACGATGCGTATATTCCGGCAAAGGTCAATCGGCGACTGGGACGAGTTACTAGAGCGGCTGCGCGGCGAACTCGCCGAGGTAGCGTGTCGTCGCCGTTGAGAGCGCGGCGGCAGAATCGATACCGATCGGTTCCCGGTATCGAATCTCGCGCCACCGAGTTTAAGTGCGAATGCGGTGCGTTGCGGATTTTTGGGGATCATCCACGAACGTGATCCTGCAATGCGAGTGCGACACGCGCGATGACCTGATCCCATTCCCGCGTTTCATCCTGCCGAAACAAGCGCGCAGTCGGATACCATGGGCTGTCGGTGCGATCGAGCAGCCAGCGCCAACAGGTGTTGTAACGGTTAAGCAGCCAAAGCGGCTTGCCAAGCGCGCCGGCGAGATGCGCCACGGACGTGTCCACGGCAATGACCAAGTCCAAATTATCGATCAGCGCGGCCGTATCCGAAAAGTCGTGGAAGTCTTTGCTCCAGTCGATCACACGATCACGCAGAGGACTTCGCTGCAGTTGAGCGACAGCATGGTCGCCCTTCTGCAGGCTGTAGAATTCGCATTCGGTGACCTCAAAAAGCGGCGCCAGCCGATCAAATTCGATACTTCGCTGGCGGTCGATCCGATTTGCGTTAGGCAGCCGCTTCCGCGGATCACCCGCCCATACCAAGCCGACTCTGGGCTTTTCGCGCTTGCCGAGACGATGGTCCCATACATTCCTCTTGGTCTCGACTACCACGAGGTACGGCGTGACCGCCGGGATCGTCTCTAGCTGTGTCGCGAAGGCCAACGGCAGGCTCAGCAATGGACAATGCATATCGAAATCGGGCAGTGGGTCGCCTCTTGATATGACTTGTGTGGCGCCCGGCAACGTGCCCAGCAGCTCCTGCAGCGGCTTCTGGACTTCCAGAATCACGCGCTCGGCGCGCTCGGCGACCTGCCGGACGTAGCGGCAAAACTGGATCGTGTCGCCAAGACCCTGCTCCGCGTGGAGAAGAATGGTTTTGCCCTCGATCTCATTCGACCCGGTCCATTGCGGTTGTGCGAAATTTCGCTTTTCGCCCTTCAGTTGATCGGTTTCCCATCTCCATTCGTATTCGTCCCAGCCGGGCCGAAGATCGCCGTTCAGCATTCGGCACAGTGCTGCATTGAAATGTGCATCGGCAAAGCCCGGCTGCAGCGCAAGCGCACGGTCAAAGCACGCGAGCGCCTCCGCGTACCGATTTAGCTCCCTCAAAGCGCTGCCCCGATTGGAGTGTGCCGCGGCAAAGTCTGGTCGCAGCGCGATCGCGCGGTCGTAGTTTTGCAGTGCCTCATCGAACCGCCTCAGCTCTTGCAAGGAGTTGCCGCGATTGGAATGCGCCTCGGCGAAATCCGGTCGTAACGTGAGTGCGCGATCGTAACTCGCCAATGCTTCGTCGAACCGATACAGCTCGTAGAGGGTGCTGCCCCGGTTTGAATGCGCCTCGACGTAGTCTGGCCGCAGCGCAATTGCGCGATCGTAGGCCGACAGGGCTTCCTCGAAACGCTTCAGGCCATGCAGGGCATTGGCTCGATTGCAGTGCGCCTCGGGGTAGTTAGGCCGCAGCATGAGGGCGCGGTCGCAGCTCGACAGCGACTCTTCGAACCGCTTCTGCTCGTGCAGCGTGGCCCCACGATTGGAGTGCGCCTCAGCGTAGTCCGGCCGCAAAGCGAGCGCGCGGTCGTAGCTTGCCAGTGCCTGGACGAAACGCTTTAGCTCCTTCAACGTATTGGCTCGATTGCAGTGCGCCTCGACATAGTCCGGCCGCAAAGCAAGCGCGCGGTCGAAGCTTGCCAGCGCCTCCTCGGGCCTCTTCAGCTCCTGGAGCGCCACACCGCGATTGTTGAGGGCAGGAGCATTGTTGGCATTCTTCCTCAGCGCGAGATCAATTTGCCGAAGGGCCTCCGAATGATTGCCGCGCTGTAAAAAAGCGACGCCCAGCAAATGCCGGGCGTCAAAATGATCGGGGCGTGTTGCAAGGATTTGATTATAAATCCGTTCCGCATCCGCCAATCGGCCGGCTTGATGTCGCGCCAAGGCTTCGGCAAATGAGGATGCCAGCGGCGATATGCTCGGCCGTTGCGGCTGCCCAAACTGCTTTGGCGCTCCACTCAGGTGAAATCTTGATTTCTTCAAGCAGGCACCAGCTACAGCGTGCGGCTGACTGCGAGCGGCCGGCTGTACTTCAGGTTTGGTGCTGTGGTGCGCCCGGATGCGCCGTAGACTTGCGGCGAAGCTTTGCGGGCAAGATCTCCGGAAAGCCGCCGCACGATCGATTCGGATATCGCATGCGTCGTGGCCAACAAGACCATATTCTTTTGCAGTATGGCGCGGAACGCTTCTTGCGCCTGCCGCAGCGTCGCGCAGTGTGTCGGAACCGATTTCAACAGAAATTTCGCGTTCGCCTTCAGCTTTTCGCCGGATGTGAACAGCGCATTTGCGAGTTGCGACTTTGCCGGACTGAGCTCGGTGGCCCGCTTCACTCGGCCGGCCCGGATCAAATCCGCTTCCTGCTCAAGGATGATGGAAAGCTTGGCGATCAACGTCGTCATGTCGTCGATCGCCCGCTCTGCGTCTGCAGGTGTCGTGATGGGGCTCATGATGCGGTCAATCCTTGTTGCTTCAGCAATTCGTTGTAGACGTGGCTGGCAATGCCGACGCCGCCGTTTTGCGCGAACGTCTTGGCATACTGATCGATCATGAAGGAGCGCCAGACCTTCAAGGCGCCACTACCGCCGAACGGCCCGTCACCGTCGACGCCGGTGAGCAGTTGCTGGAACATATTGCCGAGAAACATCGCCTCGAATTCGTGCGCGGCAGCCTTTGTCTTACCCTTGATCTTCAGCGCCGACTGCGCTTGCGCATTTGCGGCGTCGCCGATTGAGGAAAGCGACGCGGAAAGGTCCGCGCTGTTTGGCATTATGCCTGCTGTCATTACATCACCTCGATGTCTGCCTGGATGGCGCCGGCTGCCTTAATCGCCTGGAGGATCACAATCAGGTCGCGCGGCCCGATGCCGAGCGCATTAAGGCCGTCGACGATCTGTTGTAGAGAAACGCCTTCCTGGACGACGGCTAAGCCCTTGCCTTCCTCCTGGACGCCGACCTGAGTGCGCGGAACCACGATGGTACTGCCCCTCGAAAGGGCGGCCGGTTGGCTCACTTGCGGCGATTCCGAAATTGTTACCGTCAGATTGCCTTGGGCGACCGCAACAGTCGAAACCCGCACATCGCGCCCGATGACGATGACTCCCGACCGCTCGTCAATAACGATTTTAGCCGCGTTGTCCGGTTCGACTTGCAATTGCTCGATGTTGGTAAGCAGCTCCACGACGTTTTCCGGAGGTTTCTTCGGCAGCGTGAGTTGGACGGTCGAAGGATCGAGCGGCTCGGCAATCGGCCCACCCATGTAGTCATTGATTGCAACGGCGATACGCTTGGCCGTGGTGAGGTCTGGATTACGCAAGGCGAGCCGCAGTTGATTGAGCGAATCCAGCGAGAAATCGAGTTCGCGTTCGATGATGGCGCCGTTCGGCAGGCGTCCGACGGTCGGGACGCCACGCGTGATCTTCGCCGCCTCGCCCTCGGCCTCGAAGCCGCCGATGGCGAGCGAGCCCTGAGCAACGGCGTAGACGTTGCCATCGGCGCCGAGGAGCGGGGTCACCAGCAGGGTGCCCCCTTGAAGGCTCTTGGCATCGCCCAGCGCCGAGGCGGTGACATCGATCCGGGTGCCTTGGGTGGCGAAAGGCGGCAGATTGGCCGTGACCATGACGGCGGCCACGTTTCCGGTACGGATCTGCTGGCCACGGACGTTGACGCCGAGGCGTTCCAACATGGCCTGCAGGGATTGCTTGGTGAATGGCGTATTGTTGAGTGTGTCGCCGGTCCCGTTGAGGCCGACAACGAGGCCGTAGCCGAGCAGTTGATTCTGTCGGATACCCTCGATATTGGCGAGATCCTTGATGCGCGACATCGCTGCCGCCGGTGAGACGGCAAAGCCGAGAACCACCAGCGCAGCAAGCGCGGTTTTGACCGTCCCTTTCATCTCTTGCTCCCCAAGAGGTCGGACGCCAAGACCGATGCCAGTTGCGTGCCAGTGGGGCGCCGCAATAAGCTATTGAAATAAAAAGATAATTTATCTGATGGTGGGAATGCCTGGAATGCTTGGGCGAGCAGCCCTTGCCGGCTTGGGCAATTATTGCCGGCACTCTTTTACCACACATTAACCATAACCGGACACCTTCTGAGTATGCGCGTTTACGCTCCGAACGGCACTGCAGTCGCCTCCGCACCATCGGTTGTCCGGCGTTCCGCCGCTGGCACCTTCACGGTCTCGGAAGCGGACGCCCCGCATGCGCAAAGCGCGGCTATCGCGTTACGAACGGTTGGCGGCATTGACGCGCTGATCGCGCTGCAGGGGATCGAAGATCCGACCGAACGCCGTCGCCGGGCAGTCAAGCACGGCCGGCGGGCGCTGGATGCGCTGGACGAGCTCAAGCTCGGGCTGCTCGCCGGCAGCCTCGATCAGGCGACGATGCTGCGGCTGAAGTCTGTGACTGCCGACCTTAAGGATGGCTCCGGCGACGACAAGCTCGACCAAGTTTTGGCCGAGATCGAGCTCCGAGTCGAAGTCGAGCTCGCGAAGGCCGGAATAAGCTGAATTTCCCTAGAAAGCCGAGCTAAGCGGGCAGGGCGGCGGGGAGCAACCGCGGCTGCCGCCACATTTTACGCGAGGCGGTGGTATGATCTTTATTGTCTCTGTCATGGACCCTGGATATATAGGCCAGCCTCGAGGGAGGACCCCGTACCGGTCGCGTGCGGAGTGAGGGACATGCAGTTGGTAAGAAGTCGAAACGGTCGATCCGACGGCAAGTCCGATAAGAACGGTAAAGCCGTTCTGCCGATGGAACGGTTCTATCGTCCCACGGACAAAGAGCCGTTCATGAATGAGCGCCAGCGGGAGTATTTCCGCCTCAAACTACTGAACTGGCGGGAGGACATCCTCAAAGAGGCTAAGGAGACGCTCCAGCATCTCCAAGACGAAAGCCAGAACCACCCCGACCTTGCCGATCGCGCATCCTCCGAAACCGACCGGGCCATCGAATTGCGAGCCCGCGACCGCCAGCGCAAGCTGATCGCCAAGATAGACGCGGCGTTGCAGCGCATCGAAGACGGCACCTACGGCTATTGTGAAGAGACCGGAGAGCCGATTGCGATCAAGCGGCTTGAAGCGCGACCGATCGCCACGCTTTCGATCGAGGCACAGGAACGTCATGAACGCCGCGAGCGGGTGTACCGGGACGATTGAGCGATCCGAATTTTTCTGTTTTCGACGGTGGCGGCGGACGCTGATTTTCCGTTGATTTGTCGGTGCGCGAAGCGCGGCAGCGACTGTTCTCGATATCGAATTTCAGTCTTTGTAAACCGCCGCTGCACGGTCCGCAGTGCATCTTGATCTGCGTCATTGTGTTTGCTGCATCTCCCCGGTTACGGGACTTATTGCGTTGCCAAGACTTCAGGCAAGTTACATTCCGTCAACACCGAGCGCAGATGATGGGAGTTGTCCGCATCGGATCAATAAATTGAGACTTGATCGTGATGACTGAGCGTCGCGCGACCGTTCGTCATAAGACGTTCATCAAGGGACGAATCTACTTCAATAACCGGTTGTCCAGCATGGACTGTATCGTCCGCGACGTCACCAATAATGGCGGCCGTCTCGAATTTTCCGAGAACGTCATGCTCCCGGATGCATTTGAGCTCTACATCCCGCATAAGGACGAATACTTTCAGGTCCAGGTCAGATGGCGAAGAGGCAATAATATCGGCATAACGTGGCGACCCGAATACGGTTTAAGTCCGGCAACCGAACATGGCCGGTCGGAACACGCCATGGCCGATAGAGTGGCGAAGATCGAGCATGAGATTGCGCTCCTGCATAAGCGACTAGACGCATTGCAGTCCTGATCGCTTGAGATCCGTCCCGATATCGATCGTCGTCGCGGTCGCTATTAAGCTTTCATTTACCCTGTTGCTTTACCGACCGTTAAGGATCAACGGGCGGCGCGTCCAGCATCGCGACGAAGCCACGCATCCTTGCCTCATGGTGCGATGTTGAGCGGCCTGTCGCACAGCCTGCAACCGAACGTCTCGCGCATGCTGCGGCGTGCGCTGCGCGCACGTGAAGAGGCCGATTTCGAAAAAGCCCAACGGCTCTACAACGTCGTGCTGCGCTATCAATCCGACAACTTCGATGCGTTGTACGGTCTCGGGCAGATCCATTACCGATGCGGGCGCCTGGACACGGCGCTCGCGCTCATTCAGGCGGCTTTGAAGACCGACCTCGATCGTGCTGACGGTTTTGCAAGCTTGGGTCTCGTCTTTCATGCTTTGACAAGATTCAAAGAGGCGCTGGCAAGTTACGACGCGGGCCTGCGGATCGAACCGGATAGTACGGAGCTTCTCAACCGGCGCGGCGTCGCGCTGTTGGAGCTTGGTCGTCCGTGCGAGGCGCTTGGCGCTTTCGAACGCGTACTGGCCACCGATCCCGTCCATCTCGATGCGCTCGGCAACCGCGGCAACGCGTTGCTCAAGCTCAATCGTCCGAGCGAGGCAGTTGCCGCTTACGACAAGGCGCTTAAGATCGCGCCGGAAAACGCGCAACTCTTGACCAACCGCGCCGTTGCGCTGCGCCGGCTTGATCGTCCGCACGAAGCTCTCATGAGTGCGAGTCGCGCGCTTGTCAGCAGTCCGAGTTTTGCCCAGGCGCGTTTTGTCGAGAGTATCGTGCGATTAACGTTGGGTGATTTTGCTGCCGGCTGGCAGGGTTACGAGACGCGCTGGGAAGTCGGACTGCTGGCTTCGCAGCGCCGGACGTTCACGGCGCCGCTGTGGTTGGGCAAAGAGCCGCTCGACGGCAAGACCATTCTGCTGCACGCCGAGCAGGGTTCTGGCGACACGATTCAGTTCGTGCGCTATGCACCGCTTTTGGCCGCGCGCGGCGCCAAAAAGGTTGTTGTGGAAGTCCAGCGTGAGCTGGTGCGGCTGTTGTCGCCCATGCCGGGCGTCGCGGCTGTCATCGCGCGGGGGCAAGAATTGCCAAGCTTCGATTGCCACTGTCCGCTGCTCAGTTTGCCGCTGGCCTTCGGCACCGAACTGGCGTCGATCCCTAGCGGCGTTCCCTATATCAGGCCCGCTGCCGACGACATTGCTGCGTGGCGATCGCGCCTGCCGCAGCGGCGGCCGCTTGTCGGCATCGTGTGGGCCGGAGGACGTTTGCACGACAACGACATCAATCGTTCGATGCGTCTTGCAACGCTGGCTCCGCTGCTGGAGCTGCCCGACGCCTCGCTCGTCAGCCTTCAGCACGACGTGCGCGAAGAGGACGCGGCATTACTGCAAGCATGCACGAATGTGCTTCATCTCGGAAACCAGTTCCATGACTTTGCCGATACTGCCGGCGTGGTCGCGCAACTTGATGCGGTGATTTCGGTCGACACCGCAGTCGCGCATCTCGCCGGCGCGATGGGCAAGCCGCTGCTTCTGCTGCTGCCCTTCGCTGCGGACTTTCGTTGGTTGCGCGAGCGGCAAGATAGCCCCTGGTATCCGACTGCCCGGTTGGTCAGACAGCCGAAGTTCGGCGAATGGGACAGCGTCGTCGCTGCGTTACGGTCGGAATTGGCGCGGGCGCGGCTCCTGCCTTTCACGCGCAAGCTGTCGGCGTGATGCTTCCCGCAACAAACAAAAACCGCGGCCTCCGGCGGGGAGCTGCCGGAGGCCGCGTCGTCTCGGGGTTCCCGCACGCTGCCGCGACGTAACCCCGGGGAGGGCAGGAATCAGCCATCAGTCATCAGGGGAGTGCTCCCAGACATTCTTTCTGATGACCGATTGCTGACATCTGATTCCCGATCAGAACGGCAATACAACATCCGTCACCTGCTGGCCCCACGGCTGCGTCTGAGCGTTGGTCAGCGTGCCCTTACCGCCGTAGGCGACCCGCGCCTCGGCGATCTTCGGCAACTCAACCGAGTTGTCGCTGTCGATGTCCTCAGGGCGCACGATACCGGCGACGACGAGCTCGCGAACCTCCGAGTTGAGCCGGATTTCCTGCTTACCTTCGATGACAAGATTTCCATTCGGCAGCGCCTGTGTGACCACCGCGGCGACATTGGTGATCAGTTGATCCTGCCGGTTGATCGTGCCGCTGCCGTTCATCTGGGTGTTGCCGTCCGCGGTCAGCAGACTGCCCGGCAGTACGGCCTTGGCCGGATTGGCGATGGTGTTGGCGCCGATGAAATTGGTGATGCCCGAATCTTCGGTGGTGCTCCGGCTGAGTTGGGTTTGATCCTGGAATTCCGCCGTGTCGTTGATGTTGACCTTCACCGTAAGGATGTCGCCGACCTGATGCGCACGCTGATCCTTGAAAAACGCGCGTGAGCCGTTGCGCCACAATGAATTGGGATTGTAGATGGCCGGCTGTGGCGTTGGCATCGGCATTTGAACGGGTTTGTATCCGGGTTGGGTGGTCGGATTGCTGACCGGTGAAAGCGGCGGCGTCTCACCGATGTTCTTCAGCCGATCGATCGCTGCGCAACCACTATTAAGAGCGGCCACTGAGGACAACAGGGCGCAACGCAAAAGCCACACACGACGATTCGACATCGGACTACCTTTCACGCAGTGCTACTTACTCGGACCTTTCCGGCGACGAAGAAGGGGAAGCCACGACCGTATTATCGACCACGCGCGTGGGGACGGCGCTGACTGTCACACGCCCGGGAGCCGAAACGATCCCCTGGATGACGCGATTTGATTCCACATTGAGCACGCCGATCGAGTCGCCAAGCGCGCCTGCCTCCTGCGCCCGGCCGCGCAGCGTCAGCACCAGTCCCGGCGCCTGATAGACGATCGTCACGGTATCGTTGCGCTGAATGATATTGGGTCTCATCAGATCGGTCGCGTGGAGCGGCTGGCTCGGACGAAGCTCATGCCGCGCCGCAAGCCCGACCGCGTCAGCGATATCGCTTATGCTTCCGCCGTCGGATTCCGACTTCGGCCGGCGCACGACGATGAGATCGGACGCCTTGAGCACTCCGCCGCGTTCCACCGGATGGTCGACGGCAACGGCGGGAATAGTCGCGAACGCCGTGCCGGTGAAGCGGGCTGGATGTAGTTGCAACGCCGCGCTCGTGGGCAAATTGAACGTGATGTCGAAGCGTGCCGTGCGCGGATCGTAGTCGAGGCCGACGACCTGCAACGGCCCAATTGCATTCGGCTCCACTTGGAGGGTGTGCACCGCCTGGTCGAAATTGACCGAAATGTCACGCGGTTCTCCCAGGCCGCACTGCTGAGACAGTACCTCAGCGATGCGTGCCGAGATTTCCTGTAGCGTGATCGGGCGGCTTGCGCGCGTGACCGTGACTTCGGCAAGCCCGCGCGTATCGATATCGATGAGCTGGTGAGGACGAATGGCCTCGACGATGCTTTCGGTCGACACCACCCCGGTGGTGCCGAGGTCGGGCGAGCGGAAAATCGGCACGTCGGCCACCGGTCCGGCATTTTCGACAAGGTCGCCGATGCGCACGACGTCGCTCGTGACCGTGACGCTGTCGCGCAGCGCCGGCACTGCGATCTGGGCGGCGGCGATTTGACCGTCCGTACTCTGAGGATCTGCGGTCTGGGCCGCCGCGGTACTGGCGAGCGGGCCCGCCAGTGCGAGGACGATGGCGATTTTCCGGATGCTGGAGCGGATCATCAAGAGGACCTTTCTCAGCGCATCAGTTGCGACGTCGTTTGCAGCATCTCGTCGGCGGCGGTGATCACCTTGGAATTCATCTCGTAGGCGCGCTGTGCCGCGATCAAGTTGGAGATTTCGGTCACTGCCTCGACGTTCGACTGTTCGAGGCTGCCCTGGAGGAGCGTACCGGCGCCGTTCGTCCCCGGCACGCCGTCCTGCGGTTGGCCCGATGCCGGTGTGGCGGTGAACAAATTGTCGCCGTTCGCTTGCAGGCCGGCATCGTTGATGAAGGTCGTGAGCGTGAACTGACCGAGGATGCTTGAGGTGGTGCTCCCTGCCGGCGTCACCGATACCTGGCCTTGCTGGTTTATGGTGAGTCCGCTCGAGTTCGCCGGGATGGTGATGGTTGGCTGAACGATATTGCCGCCGGCAGTGACGATGCGGCCTTGCGAATCCATCTGGAACGATCCGTCGCGCGTGTAGCTGTACGTGCCGTCTGGCATCAGGATCTTGAACCAACCCGTGCCCTGAATCGCGACGTCGAGCGTATTGCCGGTTTGCTGCAACGTGCCTTGCGTCATCAGGCGCGGTGTGCCGACAGTCTTCACGCCGGAGCCGAGTTCGATGCCGACTGGAAGAATATTGCCCTGGTCGGAAGCCTGGGCGCCAATGCGCTGCACATGTTCGTAGATGAGATCCTGGAATTCAGCGCGCTGACTCTTGAAGCCCGTGGTGCTCATGTTCGCGATGTTGCCGGCGATGACCTGGACCTGGAGGTCCATGGCCGCCATGCCGGTGGCTGCAGTGTCGAGCGCACGCATGCAACTGTCTCCTCAACCTATCAACTGCTGGGCGTCTGCGAGAGCTGGGACAGTGCGTTGCGACGCTGGTCGTCCTGGTTCTGCAAGATAGCGGCGATGTCTGTGTAACTCCGGGTGATCTGGATCATGCGCGCCATTTCGGCGACGGCGTTGACGTTCGATTTCTCGATTGAGCCTTGCACCAGGCGCGTGCCGGTCGGTGGCGCCGTGGTGTTGACCCCAGTCGGCGCCATAAAAGTGCTGCTGCCGTCCTTTTGTAGAAGCTGTGGATGGTCAAAGCCGACGATCTGAATGCGGCCGCGCGGTGCATTATCGGGGTCGGAGCCAGACAGCGCCGTGACGATGCCGTTTGGGCTGATGCTGATGTCGTGATCGCCGGTCTGAAACGTGATGGGTCCATTGTCGCCCATCACCGGGTCGCCTTCATCGGTGATAAGCTGACCGGTTCCATTGATTTGCAGCGCCCCATTGCGGGTGTAGCGCAGCCCCCGCGGCGTCTGCACCGCCAGGTAGCCGTCGCCACTGATGGCGATGTCCAGGGGATTGCCGGTCTGTTGGATTGCCCCTTCGCTGAAATTGATCCAGCTCGCGCGGTCCTGCACGAAGCTGATGAGGCGGTCGCTGCCCCGGAATTGGTGATTGCTGGCGCCCGGCATGAGATATTCGCCGAACGTCGCATTGTCAGCCTTAAATCCGGTGGTGTCGATGTTGGCGATGTTGTTGGCGATGATGTCGAGTTCGTTACTGAGCGCCATCTGCCGAGACAGGCCGACGAGAAGAGCATTCTCCATCGGGTATTCTCCCCTTGAGCGAGGAAGATGCCGCATTTCAGGCTTCTCCGTCGCGCGTTCCGCCGGCTCTCCCAAGCCGCGCTGGTCTGCGATTTGCAGAACCCGTGCCAATGGGAAAATCTTACGTATGGCAGTAGCTTAGGGGAAAAGCCCACAGCCGATGGGAGGGCAGAAAGCGCCGCCAGACCGGTTCGACTGGGCAAAAAATTCCTGCCGTCCGAACCGTTGCAAGTATCCGTTAACCATTGCTGTCTAGCTTGATTTTCGGCGGCGCTGCTGGTGACGCCAATCAACGCTCGCGGCGTACGTTCTGCGTGATTCCTGCCGGCTGCGTGCGCTCCTCACGCAAGCGGAAACGGTGATGGCAACAAAGAACGAAACGCAGGCTGACGCCAAGGACGCAGAGGCTGAGGTCGAGGATGCGGGCGAGGAGGCAACGGAAGCCCCCGTCGCAAAGCGCCGGTTACCGCTAAAGCTCATCCTGATTGCCGTTGCAGGCGTCGTCGCTCTGGGGGCGATCGGTGGCGGGGCATATTTCTTCTTCTTTGCTGGCCGCGGTGAGGCGGCGGTTGCCGCGAATGTAGTCAAACCGCCCGTTTTCATGGACATGCCCGACGTCTTGGTGAACCTGTCGAGCAGCGGCGGCGATCGCACGCAATATCTCAAAGTGAAAGTGGTGCTCGAACTGCCCAACCGGTCGGAAGAAGCGCAGATCCAGCCCCTCATGCCGCGACTGATGGATGCATTCCAGACCTATTTGCGGGAATTGCGTCCAACCGATCTCGACGGCTCGGCGGGACTCTATCGGCTCAAGGAGGAGTTGACGCGGCGAGTCAATATCGCGATCGCGCCGAGCCGAATTAATGCCGTGCTGTTTAAAGAGATTGTGGTGCAGTGAGGTTGTGAGTCCGAACACTTCATATCTGACACCGTGAGCCGATGGCACTGAAGGACCAAATCGACCAGGACGCGCTTGCCGCCGAATGGGGTGTTGCGCTCGAAGCCGAGCAGAAGGCGGCGACCGATAGCGAGCCGACGGCTGCCGGCGTTGAAAACGGCGCCGAGGCCACGGCGACGAATTGGGGCGCTATGGTCGATGACGGCCACTTCATCCAGGCTACAAAGGGCGGCGCCGAACGCATTCTCACTCAAGAGGAAATCGATTCTCTGCTTGGCTTCAGCCTTGCCGACATTTCGCTCAATGACAATTCCGGCATTCGCGCGATCATCGATTCGGCGATGGTCTCCTACGAGCGGTTGCCGATGCTGGAGATCGTCTTCGACCGTTTGGTTCGGTTGATGACGACCAGTCTACGCAACTTCACTTCGGATAACGTCGAGGTGTCGCTCGATCGGATCACCTCGGTTCGTTTCGGAGACTATCTCAACTCGATACCGCTCCCCGCCATTCTGGGTGTGTTCAGGGCCGAAGAGTGGGACAATTTCGGCCTGCTCACCGTCAACTCAAGCCTGATCTATTCCATCATCGATGTGCTGCTCGGCGGGCGCCGCGGCCAGACCGCGATCCGCATTGAAGGTCGTCCTTATACGACGATCGAAACGAACCTCATCAAACGTATGATCGAGGTCGTGCTCGCCGACGCCGAGCTTGCATTTCGTCCGCTCTCGCCAGTGAAGTTCGATATTGACCGGCTCGAAACCAACCCACGTTTTGCAGCCATCTCGCGGCCGGCCAACGCCGCAATCCTGGTGCGGTTGCGCATCGACATGGAGGATCGCGGCGGCAATATCGAGTTGCTTTTGCCTTACGCGACGATCGAACCCATCCGCGACGTGCTGTTGCAGATGTTCATGGGTGAAAAATTCGGCCGCGATCCGACCTGGGAAGGTCATCTCGCGACCGAGATCGGACAAGCGCAAATCGCGGTCGATGCCGTGCTTTACGAAGCGCAGCTACCGATGAAACAGATCATGAAACTTGAAGTTGGCGACACGCTGATGCTCGAACTCAAATCGGATGCGCTCGTCATCGTTCGTTGCGGCGACATCACACTGACCGAGGGCCGTATGGGACGCGTCGGCGACCGCGTCGCCGTGCGCGTCGCCAAGCCCTTGCGCAAACCGAGCACGACATTCGCCATGTTCGAAATGGCGGGCGGCTCAACGAATCCAATGGAGGCCCAATGAGCAACGGATTTGGCATGATCATCGAATGCCTGGTCGCAATTCTACTCATGTTGACCGTCGGTTATTGCATGATCCTCAATCGACGTCTCAAGTTGCTCAAGGCCGACGAGCATTCGCTGCGGGCGACGATTTCGGAGCTCATTACGGCGACCGAGATTGCCGAACGCGCCATCGCCGGACTGAAGATCACCGTCCGCGAATGCGATATCGGCCTGGGCGACCGCATCGGCCGCGCCGAACGTTTGAGCAGCGATCTTGATCGCGGCGTCGCTGCCGGCAAGGACGTATTGAGCCGCCTGTCGCAAATCGTAGCCGCCGGGCGCCAACAGGAACCGAGCCTCCCGCGCAACGACGCGCAGGCGGTTGCGGCAGCCGCACAGGCTTTCGCTGAGAGACTGCGCACCAAGGTGCACGGTCTCGCGGCATGATTCGTTTCTTCCGCGAGCTGCGCCTCGTTCCGATCGTTTTGATCGCGAGTGCGTGCCTGTTGGCGTTGAAGACGGCCGACCTCGTCCTCAACGACGGCTATTTTGTCACGAGCGACAATGCGCCGACGGATGATGAGGACACGTCGGTCGTTCGCACGACGCCGGACGTGGTGCAGCAAGTAGGATCCGCGCTCTCGTGGGCGCGGCAGATGTTCAATTTTCCCGATGGCAGTAGTTCGACGCAGGAGTCCGTAATCTCGTCGATCGCCCCGTCACCCGCGGACGGCGACAACGCGGACATAACGGGCTCTGTCCCGACGAAAGCCGCACAAGGCGGCGCGTCCACCGCCAAGAGCGATAAGGCGGTGCCGGGTCTTGGGGCGGCGGCTTCCGCGCCACCGCCCGGCACGGTGATTGCGCTCAACGGGCCCGCCCATATTTCCAGTTCGGAGCGCGCCATTCTCGAGCGTTTGCAGCAGCGCCGCGAGGAGCTCGACAAGCGCGCGCGTGAACTCGATATTCGTGAGAGTCTCATCAAAGCCGCCGAGAAGCGCATGGACTCGAAGCTTGCCGAGCTCAAAGAGGTCGAGAACAAGATTGCCGCCGAGACGCAGCAAAAGGACCAGGTTCAGAATGCGCGCCTGAAAGGTCTTGTCACCATGTACGAGAACATGAAGGCGCGCGATGCAGCAAAGATTTTCGACGGTCTCGAGAGCGGCGTTTTGATCGAAGTGGCCTCGCAGATCAATCCGCGGCAGATGGCCGATATTCTGGCGCAGATGTCGCCACAGACGGCCGAGCGCCTGACGGTCGAGCTTGCTAGCAAGGCGCAACAGGCCAAGCCGGGCAGCGGCAGCCCGACCGAACTGCCCAAGATCCAAGGCCAGCCAACGACGCCGTAACGGGCGAGTGCAGCGCGTTCCCGGCGCGATGAGTTACTGCTTTCCGCCGACCGGGGCGGCGCGCTCTCGGCCCGCATCGGGATTGATGTCGCCAGAGTGCAATTTGCATTATAATTCCACTCTCATTTGCCCCTTTATCGCCACCGCACCACGGCAGAGCTGGTACGTAGGGGCGGGGAAGGTGTCCATGTTTCTGCGCAATTACTGGTATGTCGCCGCATCCGACGCCGAGATCGGCCGCAGTCCGCTGGGCCGAATGATCCTCGGGGAGCCTATCGTGTTGTTTCGGACCGAGCAGGGCGCGCCGGTCGCGTTCGAGGATCGTTGCGCGCACCGCCATCTTCCGCTCTCGATGGGCAAGCTCGTAGGCGATGCGCTGCAATGCCACTATCACGGGCTGCGTTTCGGCGTCGACGGCCGCTGCGTGCGCATCCCAGGGCAAGAGCACATTCCGAATGGCGCTCGGGTCAGAACCTACCCGGTCGTCGAGCGCTACCATTGGATTTGGATTTGGATGGGCGATCCGGCGCTTGCTGATCCGGCGACGATCACCGATTTCCATTGGTTGGACGATCCGAAATGGGGCGCAAAAAGCTCCTATCTCCATGTTGAGGCGAACTGGCAACTGGTCGTCGACAATCTGCTGGATCTCACCCACCTTGCCTTTGTTCACGACAGCACGATCGGTAACATGGCGCTGGCCGAGCACGCCAAGGTGAAAGTTGACCGAGGGCCGAACAGTGTCGTCGTCACGCGCTGGATCATCGACCAGGAAGCGCCCCCGACTTTCAAGAAAGTCGGGGGCTTTAGCGGCAACGTTGACCGTTGGCAGATCGTCGACTTTGCACCGCCGGCGTTTTTGCGCCTCGACGTCGGCGCGACGCCGACCGGAACGGGGGCGCCTGAAGGAAAGCGCGTCGGCGGCATCGGCATGCGCAATCTCAATGCGATTACGCCGGAGACCGAGACCACGTCACATTATTTCTGGGGCCAGGCGCACGACTTCGATATCAACGACCCCGCGACCACCGAGAAAATTTTTGAGCAGATTCGTGCCGCCTTTCTCCAGGATGTCGAGGTCTTTTCCGCACAGCAGCGAAATTTGAAGCTTTTTGCAAATCCGGCGCAGATCGACATCGCTGCCGACGCCGGCGTCATTGCGGCTCGCCGCATCCTTGGCCGGCTCTACGACCAAGAACGGGCCGCGGCCCGCGTGGCCGCCGAATAAACAGCAGTATTTCTTGTTCATCTCCGCTTCGCGGGGGACGATAACCTTCTGGAATCGTTGAAAAAGACGTTAAGCGGACGTTAAAGGCGACGCGGTAGCTTCATCGCTGGCCGGCGTCGAGATAGGGCGCTACGGCCGCGAGGGCGTGCCTGCTTACCAAGGTGGCGGCGGTCGAGTTCAGTCATGGCGTGCGGTCGCACCATCCGAACGGCTTGCTTCGGCTTCTCATTGCATTCTTTGCGCCGTGCAACGGCAGTCGTCGGCCGCATTCTCATCATCGTCGCGGTTGCTGTACCGTGCTCGGCCATCGCCGACCCGCTCAAGACCACTATCGATGCCAAGGTCAGCGACGGCTATGCCCGACTCGTTTTCACGATGAGCGGGTATAACGATGCGTCCTTTCGTCTTGCCAGCAACGTTCTGGTGATCAGTTTCAAAAAGCCGATCGATGTTTCGGTCGATCGCGTTCCGGCTCAACTGCCGGGTTATGTTGGCGCAGCACGGCGCGATCCCGACGGCAGCGCCGTTCGTTTTGCGCTCGAGCGCCCGGTGAAGGTCCATGCCACGTCCACCGGTGAAAAATTCTTCGTCGATCTTTTGCCGGACACATGGACCGGCCTCCCGCCGGGTCTGCCGCAGGATGTCATTGACGATCTGGCGCAGCGCGCCCGCGAGGCCGATGCAATCATACGCAAGGCGCATCAAGCAGAGCAGCAGCAGACGGAACTCGCACCGGTGCGTGTCCATGTCGGGGTCCTGCCGACATTCACGCGTTATGTGTTCGACGTGCCCGCCGGAGCTTCGGTTGCGGCCGATCACCCCAAAGATCAGCTTTTGCTGACTTTCGATGCCCCAATCAAGTTCGACCTGGGGGATGCAGAAGCCGCGCTGCCGCGTGCGGTTGAGACGATCGACACGCAGGTTAAGGGTGCCGCGACTTTGGTTCGCTTCACCTTCGCCGACAAGGTGGATGTACGCACTTTCCGCGACGGTCAGGGTTACGATGTCGATATCGTCACCGACGATGCAAATGCGGCAAAGCCCGGCGTATTGCCTGCAGCTACGCAGCAAGGTTCAAAATTGGAAATGGCGCCTGCCGCGCCGCCGCATGAAGTTGCAGGCGGTCGTGTCGTTGCGCAGACAGTTATGGCAAAAATGCCAGGAGTGGCCGCGCCGGTTGTCGCGCCTGCGCCGCCACCCGTGACCGTGCCGAATCCGCCCGCGACACGGCCCCTTGCGTCGCAACTCGCTTCGCCCACGCCAGCGGTTCAGCGGGCGGCGTCTCCCGTGCCGCTGGCGGACCACACAGCGGTACAAACCAAGACCGCCGCTTCGGCCGTTGCACCCATAACTCCGCCTCAACCAGCGGCGCGCTTGGACGCGGCAAAGCCCGCTATGCTTGCGGTAAAGCCGCAACCGGCGCCATCGCAAGCGAGCGCTGCAGCCACCGCGACCAAGAATGTCGCTCCGATTGCCGCGCCCGCCACGCACTCTGCACCCGCCGCCCTGGCCAAGTCGGCCACCCCTGAAAGCGGTGGCAGAGTCGCCGTCGAACTTGCCCACCAAGGGGACAACATGACCTTGTCGTTCCCGTTCACCTTGCCGACCGCCGGGGCGGTTTTTCAAAGGGCTGATACGCTGTGGATCGTGTTCGACAGTGCCGCCGCGATTGACCTTAGCGCGCTGCGAGATGAAGCGAGCCATACCATCCGCAGCGCCACTTTCACCCGTGCTCCTAATGCCGATATCGTCCGCATCAAGCTCGATCGTCCGCACCTGTCGAGCGTTGGCGCCGATGGGTCGGGCTGGTCGGTGCAGATCGGCGACAAAGACGTTGAACCCACACGCGCGCTCGCGATCACCCGAGACCTGATTGGACCGAATCGTTCAAGCGTCACCATCCCGTTCGAAGAACCACATCTGGTCCACCGGATTGACGATCCCGAGGCCGGCGATGCACTCATTGTCGTTACCGGGTTTCTGCCGGCGCGCGGCTTCGTCAATGCCAAGGATTTTGTCGAGTTTCACGCGCTCGCCTCGACGCAAGGCGTGGTCGTTGAGCCGCTCGCCGACGACATCCGCGTCGAACTCACCCCCGATAAAATCGTCATTACGCGCCCCACCGGTCTGACACTGTCGACGTCGTTGCAGACTTTGTTGCACGGTAGCGGGCTGCGGCCGGTGATGTTCGACTCTCAGCTTTGGGGATTGGATCAAAAAGCGTCGTACAACGAGCGGCAATCCGATCTCATTTCCGCCGCTGCCGCGGCGCCAGAAAACAAGCGCTTGGCGCCGCGGCTTGATCTGGCGCGTTTCTATCTCGCACGCGGCATGTATCCCGAGGCCAAGGGCGTGCTCGATGTTACGTTGCAGGACGAGCGGCCGGACGCTGAGAACGCGTCGGCGCTCGTGCTTCGATCGGTCGCCGAGATCATGATGAATCGTCCCGACGATGCGCTGAAGGATCTGTCCGATCCGGCGGTCGGAGATCAGCACGATGCCCCGCTCTGGCGAGCACTTGCTTACGCGCGTCAGGGAAAATGGGAGGAGGCGCGCCAAGGGTTCGAAAGCGTCGAGTCCGAGGTCGACACCCTGCCGATCGAGCTGCAGCGCACGGCGCTCAGGGAAGAAGTGCGCTCCGCGATCGAGGTCGGCGATTTTTCCGATGCTTCGAATCAGCTCAACGATTTCAAGACCGTCGGCATACCGCACGACATGGAGCCGGCGGTAGCGGTGCTGATCGGACGTCTGGCTGAGGGTCTCGGCCGTACCGAGGACGCGCTGGCGGCCTACCAAACGGCGGCCGACTCGTGGGACCGCCGCGCTGCCGCGCAGGGAAAATTGCGCGAGACGCTATTACGTTACTCGCTCGGCGATCTCAAGCGGGACGACGTCATTTCCGAACTCGAGACGCTGACGACGGTTTGGCGCGGCGACGAGACCGAGATCGAGGCGCTGCAGGTTTTGGCACGGCTCTACACCGAGGAAGGCCGCTATCGCGATGCGTTCTACGTCATGCGTAGCGCCGTCGCGGCGCATCCGGATTGGGCGATGACACGAAAAATTCAGCAGGAGGCGGCGGCAACCTTCGACGCGCTGTTCCTTGCCGGCAAGGGCGACTCGATGCCCGCGATCGATGCGTTGGCGTTGTTCTACGATTTCCGTGAGTTGACGCCCATCGGTGCACGCGGCGACGAGATGATCCGGCGGCTGGCCGATCGGTTGGTGTCCGTGGATCTGCTCGACCAGGCCGCCGCACTGCTGCAGTACCAGGTCGACAACCGTTTACAGGGCGCGGCGCGCGCGCAAGTGGGAACCCGCCTGGCGGTCATCTACCTCATGAACCGCAAGCCCGACCGGGCGCTGGCAACGCTGCGGGCGACTCGCACCGCCGATCTTTCCAACGAATTGCGCGACCAGCGCCTGCTGCTTGAGGCACGCGCGCTGTCCGACATGGGCCGGCATGATCTCGCCTTGGAGGTCATTGCCGACGTCGACGGCCGTGCGGCCATTCGACTGCGTTCCGACATTTACTGGGCCGCCAAGCGGTGGCGCGAATCCGCCGAACAGATCGAACTCATGTACGGCGAGCGTTGGAAGGAATGGCAGCCTTTGAACGATGTCGAGCGTGCCGACATCTTGCGCGCCGAGATCGGGTATGCCCTCGCTCAGGACACGCTCGGGCTCAGCCGCTTCCGTCAAAAATATGCGGCGAAAATGGCGCTGACGCCAGACGCGCATGCCTTCGAGGTCGTGTCGGCGCCACTTGGCACGAGCGACAAGGAATTCGGCGAAATCGCCCGCGATGCGGCCAGCGACGATACGCTGGATGGTTTCCTGCACGAGATGCAAGCGCAGTATCCGGAAGCGAGCGCCATACCGCCGCCGCTGCCGGCTGTGCCAAAGGCAGCACCCGCTGTCTCCGCCGCAAAGGCGCCGAAAACCACCGCGGCTCAGACTGCGCCGCAATTGCCGGCGCTCGTTCCGCCGACGCGCGCCGCAGGCCGCACCGCGCAGCGATGATGATCGGGGATCGCTCCACACGCGGCGCGCTTTTGATGGTTCCGGTTCCATAGTGCATCATCGCGCCGCGGCCCATGCAGCGCTGTTCGTGGGATGCGGGACAGGGTTTTGCTTGTAGGCTCTCATGCCGTCATGCACACTCTGCGCGTTTGAACGTGAAGTGGTGGACGCGTATGACGACAGTTCAAGACTCCGGCACGACGAACAAAGCCGCGCTGGCAAAAATCCGCACTGATGTGGTCGGCAGCCTGTTGCGGCCGGCTTTTGTAAAAGAGGCGCGCACTGCGTTTGATGACGGCAAGATCAGCGAAGCGACGCTTCACGCCGTGGAAGACCGGGCCGTCCGCGAGGCGGTGCGGCTTCAGGAGGACGCGGGCCTTGACGTGGTGACCGACGGCGAAATGCGCCGGCTTAATTTCCAGGATAGTTTCGGCGCCTCTGTGGAAGGCTATAACGCCAACCGGTCGACACTGAAAGTGTACGAGCAGCGCGTCGAAGGCTCGGCGCCAGGGCAGCGCTGGGACATTCCGACAATGCACCACGCCGGAACGGCGGTATCGCACCGTCGCCCCGCCAAGGCGCGGCTCAAACTTGCGCGCAACATCCCGCTCGAGGAATACCGATTCGCCAGCCAGGTGGCGAGCAGGCCGGCAAAGGTATCTCTGATCGGCCCCGATCGCATTTCTCAGCGCTTCGACTATGAAAGTTCAACGGCGATTTATCGCGACATCGATGATTTTCTCGCGGACGTGATCGCGATCGAGCGCCAAATCGTGACGAGCCTGGTCGACGCCGGCTGCCGCTATGTTCACATCGACGCGCCGGGTTTCACGGCCTATGTCGACGAATCCACGATGGCCCAGATGCGTGCGCGCGGTGAAAATCCGATGAAAAATTTTGCTCGATCACTGAGTGCGGAAGCGGCGGTCGTTGCAAATTATCCGGGTGTGACGTTCGGCATTCATCTGTGCCGCGGCAATCAGCGCAGCATGTGGCATCGCGAAGGTACTTACGATGCCATCGCCGAGCGGCTGTTCAATGAGCTCCCGCACGACCGCTTTTTGCTCGAATACGACACACCGCGCGCAGGTGGCTTCGAGCCCCTGCGCTTCGTGCCGAAGGGCAGGGTGGTGGTGCTCGGTCTCGTCAGCACCAAGGTGCCGGAGCTGGAGACCGTCGACGCGCTCAAGCGACGCATCGCGGAGGCAAGTAGGTTCCTTCCCCTTGACCAGCTCGCCATCTCGCCGCAATGCGGGTTTGCTTCGGACGTTGTGGGCAATCTGGTCAGCGCCGACGATCAGAGACGCAAGCTCGAAGTGGTCGTGGAGACGGCGCGCCAGGTCTGGGGATGACGGATCTCAGCGCCACGGCATTTTTGTCAGACCGCCTGTCTCTGCGCACATTGACGGCGCTTAGTAACGCCGAGGACGCCATCTCACGCAGGCAGTCCGAGTGGGTCAGGTTCCGTAGCTCTGAATGAGGGAGCCCGCAACCAGCGTCCAGCCATCGACCAAGACGAAAAATATCAGTTTGAACGGCAATGATACGACGACGGGAGGCAGCATCATCATGCCCATGGACATCAGTACCGAGGCGACTACCAAATCGATGATGAGGAACGGCAGGAACAAGAGGAAGCCAATTTCAAAGGCGCGCTTGAGCTCGGAGATCATGAAAGCGGGAATGAGGACGCGCATGGACACGTCTTCTGGTTTGTCCGGCGGCTTATCGCCGGACAAATTGATGAACATTTGCAAGTCCGTTTGGCGGACATTTTTTTCCATGAACTTGCGCAGCGGCCCGCTGGCGCGCTCGAACGCCTCGTCGACGGTGATTTGGTTGGCAATGAGCGGCTTGACGCCGACGTCGTAGACGCGGGTGAGCACGGGGCCCATGACAAAGGCCGTCAGGAACAGCGCGAGCGAAATGACGACGGAATTGGGCGGCGCCGTCGCTGTGCCGAGAGCGGTGCGAAGCAGCGACAGCACCACCACGATCCGCGTGAACGAGGTCATCATGACCAGGATCGACGGCGCTAGCGACAGTACGGTCAACAGCGCAATCAATTGGATGACGCGCTCGTTGAGACCGCCGGTCGCGGCACCCTGACCGAAATTGATGCTGATATCCTGCGCGGCCAGCGGCGTTGCCGATACGAGGAGTGCCGCTACTGAGGCTGCCACCGTTATGATCCGGACGCGGCAGCCATTTGATGTTGTCATCAAGTCTTGTTCGTTGGACGGCCCAACAAACTCGCCATCTCCTGCTCGAGACTATCGTAAAGCGTCTTACTTTGGGTCGGTTTGCCATCCGGGCGCGGCGCCTTGGGCTCGGCGGGTCGTGCAGCGCGTTGTGGCGCCGACGGCATGGCGGCATGTTGCTCAGGCGGTATCGCGCGCGGTGGTGTGGCTGAAAGCTCAATGGGCGGCGCCCCGCGCGGCGATACAGCGGGCGTGCGAGATTGGCGTAAGTCCGGCTGCGCATTCGGCTTACGCAATGCCGCTTCGAGGCGGTGCGCCATCTCGGCGAGGCTCTGATCGGCCACCGCTGCATCGGTGTGATCGGGATGAACTGCCGCAACACGCGTTTCGGCATGCGTTTCAGTCGCCGGTTCCGTCTCAGATTCAGCCGTTCGTTCTGCCTGCTGTTCGACGCGCGGCTCGCCGCGCGTTTCGACAGGCTGTCCACGTTGGCTTGCGGGCGGGCGATTGCGCTGCGGAGCCGGACGCGCTTGGAGCTCTTCGGCGAGTGCGGCGAGCGTGTCGCGCTGCGGACGCTTCGACGTATCCGCCGTAGGCTGCAGCGGCCATGGCGCTGGCTCTTCGGGGGCCGGCTCGATGCGCGGCGACTGACGCGTGACTGACGCCGAACTTGGCTCCGGCTGCAGCGGCCATGATCCGTTTCCGCTCTCCGGCAACGGAATGGCGCGCGGTGACGGTTCCGGTGCGCCGGCCGGTCGCGCCACCGTCATGTCGCGCGGCGCCGCGACGGCACGCACGATATTGGATTCGACGACCACGTCGGTCGGTCCGCCAATCATCAGCAGATGCTCGACATTGTCTCTCCGAACCAGAATCAAGCGGCGACGCGCATCAACGCTTGCATAATCGATGACTGCGAGCCGCGGCTGGCGGCCGCGCGTACTTGTTCCACCGAGCCGCCCCGTGCCGAAGCGGCGCACCGCCCACGCGGTCACACCGATCAGCCCGAGCACGATCAGGAACGCCAAGAAGAAGCGTGCGGCGAGCGGCATTCCCGCGCCGAACAAAGCATCAAACATCCGCTCTTCTCCCCGTTTCGTCGCGGCGATCCATTGGATTTCCAATGGTTAACGGCCCCGGTAACATTTGCCGTCTTGAATACTAACAAAGAATTAAAGTCTATGGGCGATTTCGCCGCCAATCCCCGATCGCTGCAGCATTGTCATGGTAAACGGCGGTTTAATGGCAAAATCGCCCGGGAACCGGACTTAACCGGCCATTAACCATACGCTCGGCAATGTCTGCCGGGTGTTCCGATTTCCAAGCCCGTGACCGTTCGCGGCACGCTTCCTCGACCGTCGAAATCAGAGGGCACACCGACAACTGCGCGATTCTAGTGCGGTTTTTGGATTTTAAGTTCCGACGCAAGTTCGCGGCTGAATAGTTGGAACCTTAAATCCACGCACATCCGGAACAGGGGCCAATGCCGATGCCGATTACCGACATTCCAATCCTTTCGATGCTGCGAGAACGCATGGAGTGGCACCAGGAGCGCCAGCGCGTGCTCGCCGAGAACGTCGCCAACGCCGATACGCCGAATTATCAGGCGCGTGACCTTGCGCCGCCGGATTTCAGCAATGAACTGTCGGTGGCTTCGCTGAGTCTCGATCGCACCGATCCGAATCATATCGCCGGCGACGGCATTGGCGATTCGCCTTTCGCATCCGAAACCGATCCCCACTACGAGGTGCAGCCGCGTGGAAATTCGGTCAGCCACGAAGACGAGATGATGAAAGTCGCGTCCAATCAGATGGACTTCGAGACGGTGGCCTCGCTCTATACGCGCAGTCTCGCGCTCATCAAGCTCGCAGTCGGGGAAGGATGAGGGCGGCGTCTCGACGCAAGGTTTTTCGTCGGTGGCCGTAAAATCAGCGGAGAAGTTACATGATGGATTTCATCAAATCGCTGGCGATCGCCGCTTCGGGACTGCGGGCCCAGGTCGGCCGCATGGAAATCATTTCCGAAAATATTGCCAACGCCGATTCCGTCTCACCGACCCCCGGTGGCGATCCGTACCGGCGCAAGATCGTGACTTTCACGTCCGAACTGGACCGCTCACTCGGCGCGCGGGTGGTCAAGCTCGGCCGGGTTGAATCTGACAATTCCAATTTTCTCATCAAACACGAACCCGGTAATCCAGCCGCTGATGCCAACGGCAACGTCAAGTATCCCAACGTGAACGAACTCATCGAAATGACCGACTTACGCGACGCGCAGCGCTCGTACGAAGCCAACCTCAACGTCGTCACCGCCACGCGCCGCATGCTCCAGCTTACGATCAACATTCTCAAGAGCTAGGTGAAACATGCCGATACCGACCGCCGCCGCCGCAAACGCCTATGCGACACTCGCGCGCATGGGTGAGCAGACAGCGAGTCTTGGCACCGCCACTGGGACATCGGCTGCGGGACCGAGCTTCGGCTCGGTACTCAAGGACATGGTCGATGTCGTCAACGAGGCGGCGCAGAAATCGGACACTCAGGCGCAGGCCGCGGCAATGGGCAAAGCCAATATGATCGATGTCGTCACTGCAGTTGCCGAGAGCGAAACCGCGATCCAAACCCTGGTGTCTGTGCGTGACAAAGTGATCGCAGCATACGAGGACATCTTAAAAATGCCGATTTGAAAATCGGCACAGCGTGCGCGCGTCACCCTGAGGTGCGAACGCGGCAAGTCGCGAAGGGTGTCGCCCGGAGTCGTCATCCTTCGAAACTTGCCTTCGGCGGGGTCAGGGTGACGGGCTTTGGTGGGAGAGCAGCATGACCGGACCGGAAGTATTGGACGTGGCGCGGGACGCGATCTGGACGCTTTTGATTGTCGCGTCGCCGTTGATGTTGGTTGGACTCTTTGTCGGTGTCGCCGTATCGCTGCTGCAGGCGCTGACCCAAATTCAGGAGACAACTCTCGTCTTTGTTCCAAAGATTCTTGCGATCTTCCTCGCCATGTTGATCGCATTGCCGTTCATGGCCGACGCCCTGCACAGCAATTTTTTACGCCTGACCGCACACATCATCAGCGGCTAAGCGGGTTTTGGACGTGCACATCGACGTATCTTTTCTCCCGGCGTTGGGCGCGACCTTCCTCTTGGTATTTGCCCGCACCGGAACCATGGTGATGCTGTTGCCGGGGCTTGGCGAACAGAACATTTCGCCGCGGCTGCGGCTCACAATCGGCCTCGTCCTTGCCGCTGTTCTCTTGCCGCTCCACCGCAGCGCCTATCGGATTGACACCGGCGCCATTGGTCCGGACATCGTCATGCTGATCGAGGAGATTTTGGTCGGCGCGGTGCTCGGCCTCACTGCGCGATTGACTATCTCCGCGCTCGATGTCGCCGGCTCGGTGATCGCTCAGCAGCTCGGTCTCGGTTTTGTCACCTCGGTCGATCCGACCCAAGGCGAGCAAGGCGCGATTCTCGGCAATTTCCTCACCATGCTTGGCATAACGCTCTTCTTCGCAACAAATATGCATTACCTCGTTATCGCCGCACTGAACGACAGCTACACGCTGTTTCGCCCTGGCGAATTGCCCGCCGCAGGCGATGTGGCAGCACTGATGACCCAAACGGTCTCCGGCGCGTTTCGCATTGGTATTCAGCTCGCCGCGCCCTTTCTTGCCTTCAGTCTGTTGTTCAATATCGGATTGGGTGTGCTGTCGCGGCTGATGCCCCAGATGCAGGTGTTCTTCGTCGCGCTGCCGCTTTCGATCCTGATCGGCCTGCTTTTCCTGCTGCTGGTGCTGGGCACCATGATGGGCCTTTTTCTCGATTACGCCGGCGGCGTGTTGCACCAGCTCGCCCCTCACGCGTGAGCGGTCGCGATGGCCGATGAACGCGACGATACCGAACGCACACAAGACCCCACGTTCAAGCGGCTCGAGGACGCGATCAAGCGTGGTGATGTCGTCAAAAGCGCGGAGGTGAGCACCTGGTTCATGATTGCCGGCGGAGCAATGATGCTCATGGTTTTTGCGGCGCCCATGGCGGACAGTCTTGCAACCACGTTGCGTGGTGTTCTCGCCAATTCCTATCAGATTCCGACCGACGGGCCGGCACTCGATAATCTCGTCAAGACTCTCGCCGTAGACGTCCTTACCGCTCTCGGCATTCCATTTCTGATGCTGGCGCTCGCAGCGCTGGTGGGTACGACGATTCAGCATCGCATCGTGCTCTCCATCGAGCCGATCATTCCTCGCCTGGCAAGAATTTCGCCGGCGGCGGGACTCGCTCGCCTGTTTTCCAGGCAGGGGCTCGCCAATTTCGCCAAAGGGCTTGTCAAGCTCGCGACGATCGGCGCCGTGATCGCATCTTTGTTGTGGCCGCAGCGTCGGCAAATTGCGGGACTCGTCGCCGCCGACCCGGTCGCGATTCTGCCGTTTACTCAGAGCCTTGCGTTGCAGATGCTCGGAACTGTCGTTGCAATTCTCGCCATCGTCGCGGCAGCCGATTACCTGTTCCAATATCGGCAATGGTACGAGCGGCAAAAAATGTCGATGCGTCAGATGAAGGAAGAGTTCCGCCAGACCGAGGGTGACCCGATCATCAAGGGCAAACTTCGGCAGTTGCGGCAAGCCCGAATGCGCAAGCGCATGATGGCCGCGGTGCCAAAGGCTTCCGTCGTCATCGCCAACCCTATCCATTTCGCCGTCGCGCTGAAATATGAGCGCGGGATGAACGCACCGGTCTGCGTCGCCAAGGGCGTTGATTTGATCGCACGCCGAATCCGCGAGGTGGCGCAAGCGCATGGCATCCCAGTTGTGGAAAACCCGCCGCTTGCACGCGCGCTGCACGGCACGGTGGAAATCGATCAGGAAATTCCGCCGGAACACTACCGCGCCGTCGCTGAGATTATTGGCTACCTGATGCGGTTGCGGCGCTTGGTGGCGAGGTGACACCACTTTCCCAAGATGAGTTATTAGGCACGCTGCAAAAGCCTCTTGCGCGATTCAGTGAGGCGAGGCACTGGAAGTGCGGCGGAAACGTCTTTCCGCTCATTCCCGCCACAGCGGGAATCCATCGCCGGGCGTAGCGCATGGAAGTCCTGCACGCGCGGGGACGAGCGGGTCGAACATGATGACGCAGAATACGGTCACACAGGACCGGCAACAGACCGGTGTCGGCTCCGTGCGCCGGGTGATCGACCGCATGGCCGGCGCGGACCGCAGCGGCAGCCTCATCCTCGTGCTTGTGATCGCCGGCGCGCTGGTGGCCGCCGCCGCCGGCATCGTTGTGTTCGGCCAGAGCAACGCCGAGCCATATATCCTTGCCTTCCTTGCAGCGTTGGGAACGGTCGGGGTGTTCTCGCTGTTCGCGCTCGCGAGCGGCATCCTGCGCCTTTCGACCACGCCGACCGTCAATCCGCTGATCAAGGCGGTTGTCGATAGCGCTGTCGACGGTGTCGTCGTCACCGCTGAGGACGGCCGTGTGGTCTACGCCAACGCCGCCTATCTCGATCTGATCAATGCTTCGAATGCAGACGAAATGCGGCCGGTCGAGCGCGTGTTCATCGGCGACGCGGACGCGTCCGAGGCCGTCTATCGCTTGCTGAAAGCAGCGCGTGAAGGCATGAGCCTGCAAGAGGAAGTGCGCATTGCCGGAAGCAAAGGACGCCCCGCGCGCTGGCTGCGTCTGCGGATTCGCCCGCTCGACAAGGGCGGACGCAACAGCCGCCTAACCGTCTGGTCGCTCAGCGACGTGACGCGCGAGCGCGAGCGGCAGGAGAATGTCTTCCAGGAGTTGCAGCATGCGATCGACTATCTCGATCATGCGCCTGCCGGTTTTTTCTCGCTCGACGCCGAAGGTGATGTCGTCTACCTCAACGCGACCCTTGCCAACTGGCTCGACCAGGACCTGGCCCAGGTCGGCTCAGGGGGCCTTAAGCTTGCGGATCTAGTCGCGGGCGACGGCGCGGCGCTGCTGACGACGCTGCGAGGGGCACCGGGCGAGGTCAGGACTGAAGTGCTCGACCTCGATCTGCGAACCCGCGGCGGGCGCACACTTCCGGTTCGACTTTTTCATAAGCTTGCCTTCGGCGCCGATGGCACGCCGATCGCGTCGCGCACGCTCGTGCTCAATCGCGCGCACGACGACGGCACCGATCCGCAGCGCGCCGCTGACATTCGCTTCATGCGTTTCTTTCACAATACGCCAATGGCAATTGCGACCATCGACAAGCAGGGCGGAGTCATACGCACGAATCCGCTGTTCGCGCGGCTCTTTCGCGGCCTGCGCGGCGCGGATGGCCAAGGCGAAGATCGCTCGATCCTTAGCATCGTTGCCGAGCGCGATCGGTCGGCGCTCGAAGCGCCCATCAGGCAGGCCGCGGAAGGCAAAGGCGATATTGCACCGGTCGATGCCATGCTGGCCGGTCAAGCCGAGCGCTTCGGACGCTTCTATGTCACGGCGGTCGAGGGGGCGGAGCACGACCAGGAAATGGCGATCGTTTATGCGCTGGAAACGACGGCCCAGCGCGAGCTCGAGGCAAAGCTCATTCAGCAGCAGAAGATGGAGTCGATCGGTCAGCTTGCCGGCGGCATGGCGCATGATTTCAATAATGTCCTTGGCGCCATCATGATGGCGACCGATTTTTTATTGAATGCGCATAGGCCGACCGATCCGTCGTTCCAAGACATTATGCAGATCAAGCAGAACGCCAACCGGGCGGCTAGTCTGGTGCGGCATTTGCTTGCCTTCTCGCGCAAGCAGACGCTGCGCCCGCAGGTGCTCGATCTCGGCGAAGTGCTGAGTGATTTGAATATGCTGCTGCGGCGGCTGATTGGCGAGAGGGTCAGCCTCGAAGTGGTGCACGGCCGCGACCTGTGGCCGGTGATGGTCGATATCTCGCAGTTCGAACAGGTGATTCTGAATCTCGCGGTCAATGCGCGCGACGCGATGCCGGAGGGTGGGCGGCTTACCGTGCGCACCGCCAATGTCACTGCCACGGACTGTGCGCGATACCATGCCAAGGGCATGCCGGCGGCTGATTATGTGCTTGTCGAGGTTGCTGACACCGGCACCGGCATTCCAGCGGCGATCGTCGACAGGATTTTCGAGCCATTCTTTTCGACCAAGGATGTCGGCAAGGGCACCGGCCTCGGTCTCTCCACGGTGTACGGCATCATCAAGCAGACCGGTGGCTTCGTTTATGTCGACTCCGTCGAGGGCCAGGGCACGACGTTCCGTATCTTCCTGCCCCGGCATGCCGGGGCCGAAGACTCCGCTGTCGGGCCTGCGCCCGTCTCCGCGGTCCAACCGAAGCAAGTCGCCGGCGCCGATTTGACCGGCGAAGGGACGATCCTTTTGGTTGAGGATGAGGAGGGCTTGCGGGCGCTCAACGCGCGCGGCCTCGCTTCGCGCGGCTATACCGTGCTGGAAGCCGGCAACGGCGTCGAGGCGATCGATTTGCTGGAGCGAAGCGAGCGACGAATCGATCTCGTTGTGTCCGACGTCGTCATGCCCGAAATGGACGGGCCGACACTGCTACGTGAATTGCGCAGCCGTGACCCGAGTCTGAGGATCATCTTCGTCTCCGGCTATGCCGAGGACGCGTTCCAGAAGAATCTTCCGGCCGAAGGCCAATTCGCATTCCTGGCCAAGCCGTTCACGCTCAAGCAACTTGTCGAAGCGGTGAAAGAGACGCTCGCGGCCTGATTGCGGCGCCGGGGCGGTGAGACCATGCGACCATGTGAATTAGACTCATTCCATTCTTTATCGTGGCAACCTTATTAAATTGTCGAGCACGAAAATGCGCTTTACACTTGAACTCAGTGTAGAGGGGCGCGGACGTGCCCCTTCGGCATGTTGTATTTGCGCGTTTCGATTAATGCGGTGAGACGGGAGGAAAGACACAATGAACGGAGTTATATCGACCAACGCATTTTGGACCCTGTGGCTGTTCCTGCACCTGATCTTGGCAGTTGGCTTGCTCGGAGCGCTGACCCACCAGGCCATGGCCGTCGCGTTGCCCGCGCGTCAGCACGCCGGTGGCATCGTGACACGCTTCCGTTCGGTGCCCGCTGCCGGATATGCTACCGCGGTTTGCGTTCTGTGGGTGCTGACCTTCCTTGTCGGCTCGTTCATCTACACCAAGTATCGCACCTACATTCGGATTCCGCTCGAAGCGGGGCACTTCTACAAGACCGGCGGTTTCTTTGATTTCAAGGAGCACGTCGCGACGCTCGGCCTCGTTCTGCTGCCGGGCTATTGGTTCTTCTGGAAGAACGCCCAGAACCCGGAATATGACAATGCGCGCAAGGGAGTAACCTTGGTGCTCGCGGTCATGTGCTGGTTTCTCTTCATCGTCGGCCACGTTCTCAACAACACCCGCGGGTTCGGATCATGAGCACAACGACAACGACGTCTAGGTCAACGCCCGCCACATCGTCCTTGGCGGCGTCGGCCAAGTTCAAGACATTCGCCACGACCTTCTCCATCACCGGGCCGGTGGTCTATTGCCTGGTCGTGTATTTCAACTTGCCGCTGGTCACCTACTGGCCTGCGATCAACCACTTGGCCTGGGGAAATGGCGGTGCTCTGCCGGGGGCAGGGCCGAACATGCTATGGTACGGCTTCACGCTGACGGCCATCATCATATGCGTGGTCCTCAGCATCATCGCCATGCTTCTTCCGGAGAGCATCACCAAGAAAATTCCGCTCGCCCTGATCTGGATCTTCCCGATCTTGGCGATTCCTTACGTGATCTACGCATTGATGCCGTGGTGGAAGCTCGCCTTCGGCCTCGGTCAATGAGGGGCCGTAATGGTGCTGTCCAAGCTCGACGTTGCGTTTGTGCTCGCCGTCGCAGCCGGATTGCTGTGGATCGAGCACAATAATCGCGTCGTCATCGGAACGCCGGCGGCCGCCGAAGGTGCGCCGCCGGCTGCTTCAGTCTGTCCCAATAGGGACGACGTTCCGTTCAGCATGGCCTGCATTAAGTTCATTGACGGAGGGGTATTGCCCGCCATGCATCCGCCGGTGCGCCCCGTGGCGGACGTGCCGGCGGTCTCGTCTGGCGGGCGCGGATCTGCCGAGTCGCAGGGTCCAGCATGTCCGCCCAGCAACGAGAACGCACCGTACAGCGCAAAATGCATCAGGTTCATGTCCGGGTGGTTTTGGCAGCCATATCCGACGGCAAGCACGCCGTGACCCGCGGCGCTTGGGGATCGATCCACGCGCTGCTGTTGGGGTCGGCTCATTATTATAAATGAACGGCCGACGGCGCCTGTCTTCTCAGCGGTAACCTGACGCGATAAATTGCGCCCCGCGTCGGCGCTGAGCGCTCCAGCGCAGCGGGGGCAGGGCTTGTCTGGAGCGGGATGACTTAATCTTCGAATCGCCATCCCGCTCTCGCTATTGTTAGAGCATGATCCCTTCAGGAAACCGTGCCACCCTTGATCACATCCAGGGCAGGCTTTTTCGGGATCATGCTCTAGGAAGGAACTGCATGACGCTCGATCGCGTGTGGTTGCGTGTGGCTCTGGTCGTTGCGTTCGGGTTTGCCGTTCCGGGCCTGCTTCGAGCAGGAGGCATCGGCTTCAGCGACCAGGACATTGCCAGTGAGGACGAGGGGCCCTCCTATTTTGGTTTTGTGCGTGAAGTCGACGGTCCGGGAGTGCCAGACGCCAAAGTCACCGCGTCGCTCAAGGACCGCGGCGCGCTGGTGACGCGCACCGACATCCTGGGCGTCTACAAGATCCCCGGCTTCGGCAAAGACATTAATCCGAACGACGTCACAATTTCCTGTGCCAAGGACGGCTACACGCAGGCGAATGTCGTGCGCCAACCGCATACCGACCCGACCGCTCCGATCGAAATCGAGTGCTATCTGAAGAAAAGCTAGTGGTTCAATTCCAACATTTGCATCCCGGTTTGGCAGACTCACATGCGGATGTTGGAATCAAAGGACCACTGGCAAATATCAGTCGTAGTGGAGCTTTGGATTTGACATTCGCTTCATGCGCTCGTGGCCGGCCTGGCCTTGGCGAATGACGACATGACGCGAGGGAAGCGCATGTTTTTTCATAAACCGAGAATAAGGAACTGGTGCCTTGTCGGGGCTGGGGCCCTGCTCATTGGCTGGCAAACGGGCTTTTGCTGCGCGCAGACACTGAGCGGATCGGTGAGGTCCGCTCTGGAGGGCGCGATGGAAGGTGTGCTGGTTAGCGCGCAGAAGGCCGGCTCGCCGATCACCGTCACCGTTGTCAGCGACGCGCACGGCCACTTCCGCTTTCCAGACGGCCGACTTGCCCCCGGGCATTACATGCTGCGCATTCGCGCCGAGGGTTACGATCTCGACGGCCCGCGATCGGTCGATCTCGGCGCGACATCGACCGAGATTGCGATCAAGCTACGCCCGACCTCGGACCTGGCGGCACAGCTTACCAATACCGAATGGTTCATGAGCATGCCCGGCACGCCGGCGCAGAAGTGGCCGCTGCTCGAATGTATGAGTTGTCACACCTTGGAGCGCATCGCGCGCTCGACCTATAACGGCGAGCAGTTCCTCGCGGTCATCAATCGCATGGCGCAGTACGCCAACAACACCACACAGGCGCGCGTACAGTTGCGCGTCGCGCGACGCAACGTGCGTCAGGATCTGGCGCGCAAGTTTGCCGATTATCTTGCCACCGTGAATCTGAGCCACGGGCCGACCTGGCCCTACAAATTGCAAACCCTGCCGCGACCCAAAGGCCGCGCCACGCGCGTGGTCATCACCGAATATGACTTGCCGCGCAAAACGATTGCGCCCCATGACGTGCGTACCGACGCGCAGGGCAATGTCTGGTATTCGAACTTTGTTGAAAATTACCTCGGTGAGCTCGATCCGAAGACAGGCGCCAATCGCGACTTTCCTATTCCCGTGAGTAAGCCCAACGCGCCGACCGGCACGCTCGACCTCGAGCCGGACGCCGACGGCAATTTATGGCTCGCCCTGATGTTCCAGACCGGGCTCGCCAAGTTCGACATGAAAACGAAGACGTTTCAAATCTTCCCCATCCAGCCAAATCTCGACAGCGACGCCATGCAGCAGTCAATGGTGATGCCGCGCGCCTTCAAGGTCGATGGCAAGGTGTGGACCAATGACGTTGCCAAGCAGGAGATCATGCGCCTTGATCTGAAAACTGGGAAATACCAGCTCATCGATCCCTACAAGCTGCTTTCCAAAGGCTATCAGCACGGACCCTACGGCATGGCGGCGGATGCCCAAAACAATCTCTATTTCATGGATTTCGGCGGAGAATATGTCGGCCGCGTCGAAGCCAAGACCGGCGAAACGACATTGTTCCCGACGCCAACGCCGAATTCCTGGCCGCGCCGCACCATGCTCGACAATCAGGGACGGCTATGGTTCACCGAATTCGCCGCCAACAAGCTTGCGATGTTCGACACGAAGACGGAGACGTTTAAAGAATGGAACGTGCCGACCCCGTACACCTATCCGTATGATGTTTTTATGGACAAGAACGGTGAATTATGGAGTGGCGGGATGGCAAGCGACCGCGTGCTGCGCTTCGATCCGCGGAGCGGATATGCGGTGGAATACTTGCTGCCACGGTCGACCAACATACGTCGAGTCTTCGTGGATAATTCCACAAGCCCCGTGACATTCTGGGCTGGCAATAATCACGGCGCGGAAATCATCAAGCTTCAGCCGCTCGACTAACTTGCAGTCCTGCGACAGGCGTATGGCAGCTAATAATTCTACGCGGGAAGCCGTCGGTGCGACATGCGCGCGTGCGACGCTTTGCGGCAGGTGTGGGCGCTCAGCCATCGCGTACCAATACTGCATTCGCAACACGCGCCGAGTAGCGGTGCGTTGTTTGAATAGAGGCGTCCTACGGTGCGCGAATATGACGGGATCCTATCGCTTGCGATGGACCCGATGCGATTGCTTCGCTCGCTCGCAACGTTCGCGGCGCTCGCTACGGCGTTGTTGCTGTGGGCGGGTGGCGCCGACGCGAGCCTGGAAAGTGGATCGAGCTTCGACGGAAGCGCAACCGCGAAGTTCATGACATCGCGCATTGCGCAAAGCGCACCAATCATCGCGGCTGTGCTCGGCAGCACCAGTGCGGCACCGCCGACGCGTCCCGGTTCGCTCGGCGATTTATTCAGTCGTCCCGGACTGCTCGCCGGCTTTGCGGCCGGTTTTCTCGGTGCCGGCCTGCTCGGTTTGTTGTTTGGTCATGGCTTATTTGGCGGCCTTAGCAGCGTGACGTCGTTTCTTGGCCTTTTCTTTCAGCTCGCGTTATTGGTCATGCTCGGGCGATTGATCTGGACATGGTGGAGCGGCGGCAACGCGCCAGCCTTCGCTGGCCTGTCGCCACGGCAGCAGGCCGAGCCTTATCTGCGGTCGCGCAACGAGTCGCTGCCCGGCATTTATCCGCCCGAGGGCGCTGACGATGCGGGCGTCGAAGGCGAGGGGACATCGCGCGGCGCTTCGGCAAAAAATTCGTCGGACAGCGATCACGAAGGATAATTGCGATCTATCCTCGCTTGACGCCGGCGTTATTGTAGTGGCGGCGTGCCGTGGCAGGCGAGCGGCGCACTTGCGCCGCTGCTATGCTCCCATGGCGTCGGCACATCGCATTTGGAGCAGGCGCCGAGCATCAGTCCGACGCTGAACAGAAGAAAGAACCGAAGCGTGCTATCGCGGCCAGTGTCTGCGATACGCGGTACAATACCTCGCAAGCCGGTCGGCATGACCCCCTCGCTTGACCCCCATCATACCGCCCCGGGAGGGCCGTGGCGAGCCGGTCGCGGCTGTCCATCCGGGTTGCAAGAGTATCGTGGCGAAATTTCTACTATCTTACTTCATTGCGCCCCGCTGCTTTCCGCCCCGCATTGGGGCGGTCGCAAGCGCGGAGCAAGGACAAGGCCTATCAAGCTATGAAAGGAGACGAGGATGGACATCCACCCCTGTGGTTCGGCGCCGTCGCGCCGGGTGCCCGCGGAATGGTTCACCGGCACCGTTTGGCAGGACCCGATTATCGAGGCGCCGGCACCAGCGCGCGTGCGCTCTTCTTTCGTGCGCTTCGAGCCGGGTGCGCGCACAAACTGGCATACTCATCCGCTCGGGCAGACGCTCTGCGTCACCTCTGGGATCGGCCGGGTGCAGGTTTGGGGCGGCAGGGCGCGCGAGATCCGCGCCGGCGATGTGGTTTGGATTCCGCCCAATGAGAAGCACTGGCATGGCGCCGGCCCGACCACGGTGATGGTTCATATTGCGATCCAGGAGGCACTCGATGGCAAGCACGTCGAATGGCTGGAGAAGGTCAGCGACGAGCAATATAGAGCCGCGGTGACGTGACCAATGCGCTACGAACTTTATTATTGGCCGACGATCCAGGGGCGGGGTGAATTCGTTCGCCTCGCGCTGGAGGAGGCCGGCGCCGACTATGTCGATGTCGCGCGGCGGCGGGGCAAGCGTGGCGTGCCGGCGATGATGAAAGTGCTCGAAGACAAGCGTGCCGCCCGGCCGCCTTATGCGCCGCCGTTCCTCAAAGCTGGGAAATCCATCATCGCGCAGACCGCGCTGATTTTGTTCTATCTTGGGCCGCGTCTCAATCTCGCACCGCGCGATGAGGCGGGGCGGCTATGGGTGCACCAGTTGCAGCTCACGATCACTGATCTGGTCGTGCACATCCATGATACCCATCACCCCGTTTCCGGTTGGCTCTATTACGAGGAGCAGCGGCCGGCGGCGCGGCGGCGGACCCAGGATTTCTGGCGCTATCGCGTGCCGAAATTTTTGGGCTATTTCGAGCGCGTGCTGCAGCACAACGGCGGAACGTATATGGTGGGCCGTCGCATCAGTTACGTCGACCTGTCGCTGTTCGAGATCGTCGAAGGCTTGCGCTACGCCTTTCCCAAACGCATGAAGCGCTTCGAAAGGAAAGTGCCCGGCCTGATCGCGCTACGCGATCGGGTGGCCAAGCGGCCGCGCATCAAAGCTTATCTCGCCTCGAAACGGCGGATTCGATTCAGCCAATGGGGCATCTATCGCTATTTCAAGGAACTGGATGCTTGACTGCGGTGCCCTTCATCGCGTGGAGCAAGTCGACGCACCTCGCCATCTGCTTGCAGCGAGTGCATTTTTTGCCACATTGCCCGGCCGGTCACACGGATTTTTCCGCCATTTGGCTTCTCGGGAGCTATACGGGCGACCCGAACCGCTTCCACGCCGCTTGCCGCGAGACGGATAGCGCCTGTCCGATCGCCGCCCAGCTTACGTCGCGCTCGCGGAGAATGTCGGCGACATCTTGCATGGCGGTATCAATCCTCTCGAATGCACCATTGTATCCGGTTAGGGTGTTTAACAAAGTCTCAGTTGGCGCGTTGTCTGGCAACAGCGGATTGGGCGCCTTTTGTGTTGTTGGCTTCCGCTTCTCCTTTTTGATGATTTTCTCACAGAGGTGCACGCATTCGTCGCAAATGAATACGCCGGGGCCAGCGACGAGTGTCTTAACCTCGGTCTGGGCCTTCCCACAAAAGGAGCAGCGGTATAGGCGTTTGGTACTGTTAGCCTGTGGCATGGCTCCGCCTTTTCGTCAACTTTAGGATGACAGTCAACCATGCATTGACACATCTGTCAACCAAATGTTGACATGCCGGTGAGCGTGTTATCAGGCCGGCCACTTCGAACCGGACTCGCTGGACGCCATGAGGGCGTAGGCTCATTGTCTCTGTGCGATGCGGCGCAGGCGGTCGACAATGCGCTGCGGCGATTGATAGACGCGAGCGATCTCCGCCTGCAGCGCTTCACCGGATGTTGGCTTGTTGATCTCCAGACGTTCCTTCGCGGCCTCTGCAAGGAATCCGGGGTCCTTGAAGGTGGCGAGTAGTCCCGCGCGCAATGCCGCCGTGCGTTCCGGCGGCAAGTCGGGTGGGGCGACGAATGGCCGCCCGGCAGCAAGCGGTGCGTAGGCCGCCTTGAACAGCGCCTTGTCGTCGGGATTGCTGACGAGATCGGGGCCATAAGGCACATCCGGCAGGGCAGCTTCCTTCTGCGGGCCGTACTGAACGAGGATGCGAATCTTCTTGTCCCTGAGCCAATCGGCCTTTGTCGAGGTCAGCGACGACCAGAAGGTCACGCCGAAGGAGTCAAGCTCGCCGCGCTCCATGGCCAGATAGGCCTCGTTTTGGCCCGGATAGCCAAGGACGATCTTGATCTTCAGCCCCAGCAGCTCATTCAGCAGTCTGGCGTAAAAGCTCGGCGCCGAGTTGGCGCCTGAGGAGCCGGCGGTCATGGTCATTTTTTTGGCATCGTCGAGCGTCTTGATCGGCGAGGTGTGCCACACGATCAACAGTCCGGTCTCGACCGATGGAGTGCCGAGCCATGTCAGCTTTGTCGCGTCGTAATCGGCTTCCTTGGTGCCGAACAGCGGCTCGAATGGCGTATTGTTGAGGACGCAGGCAATGGTGAGGCCGTCGCGGGGCGCTACATTGGCGATGTAGTTTGTCGCGACGATGCCGCCTGCACCGGGCATGTTGCGAACGACCACCGACGGATTTCCGGGTATGTGCTTGCCGAGAAAGCCGGCGACCGCGCGCGCCAATGCGTCGTAGCCGCCTCCCGGCGAGGAACTCACCACCAGCGAGATCGACTTGCCGCGGTAAAAGTCCGCAGCGGAATCGGCTTGGGCCGTTTGCATCGTGGCCCCAGCAAGCAGAAGGCAAAAACAGACGCAGCGGATGAACATGGGCGATCCTCCCTCCGGCCGGTCTCCTTGTTCATTTTAATGGTTATTCGACACGGCGGCCGCGATAATGCACTCTATCCTCAAAATGCGGCACGTTTGACGTGCGCATGTTGACGCGCTCCGCAGCAAATCTGGCGCGTCGGCAATAAGGGAGCAAAATCGCATGGCATTCACAAGCTGGCGCGGCCTGGTCGGCTGCATAAAGCCGACGATGCGTCCGGGAGGCCTTGAGGAGCTGATCCGAATGCTCCCCGAGGGAATAGGCGTGATCCCGCTTTTCCTCGAAATTTCCGAGGGAACCACTGCGGAGTTCAAACGAGTCTTCACTTATGTCGAGCCGCTGGTCGCCAAGTTGGCCGGGCAGGGCTGCGATATCATCCACGCCGAGGGCGCTCCGCCGTTCATGCTGCTTGGCTATAAAGGGGAGGCGAGGCTGCTTGCCGAATGGGAAAAGAAGTACGGCAAGCCCGTCTTCACGTCGGGAACGAACCACGTGCGAGCGCTGCGCGCCCTCGGCGTCAAGCGCTTTGTCGGCGCCACCTATTTCACCGGGAAGATCAACGAGATTTTCGCCAAGTACTTCGCCGATGCCGGTTTCGAGGCCCTTGGCATGGAGGGCCTATCCACGCCGTTCGAAAATGTGGGTCAGTTGTCATCCCATGAAGTCTATGCGCACGTGAAGGCTTCGTATCTGAGGCATCCGAATGCTCAGGCGATCTATTTGCTTGGCTCCGGCTGGCGGGTGCTGCCGATCATCGACATGCTGGAACAGGACCTCGGCGTGCCGGTCGTCCATCCGGTCCCGGCGCGGTGCTGGGAAATTCAGCGCCGCCTTTCGGTTCGGCAGCCTGTTCCCGGCTTCGGTCGGCTCCTCGCGGAGATGATCGCGGGATAAGCTCGCGGGAAAGCACACGACCGGGTAATCTCCATCGGAGGAAATGGCTCATGAGAATTTATCACTTCTCCGAGCATCCATATCCGTCGGCCTGGAACGATCCGCACGGTTACCTGCGCGTCAACTTGCCCAATCGTGCGATCGATCCGAAGAACGCGGCCGATCTCTTCCATCGCTACTACGATGAATATCTGCTTGCCGACGAGCTCGGGCTTGATCTCATGCTCAACGAGCACCATCAAACCGCGACCTGCATGAACGCGGCCTCGATCGTCAGCCTGTCGGTGCTGGCGCGCAACACCAAGCGGGCCAGGCTGTTAATCCTGGGTTATCCGATCGGGCATCGCCCCGATCCGCTGCGTGCCGCCGAGGAGCTCGCCACGATCGACGTGATTTCGCATGGCCGTCTCGACATGGGCTTCGTCAAAGGCGTGCCTTACGAGTTTGCGGCCTCAAACGCCAACCCGGTTGGCGTCATGGAGCGCTTCTGGGAGGCGCACGATTTCATCATCAAGGCCATGACGACCCACAGCGGCCCATTCAATTGGGAAGGCGAGCACTTCCACTATCGACAGGTGAATATCTGGCCGCGGCCGTGGCAGCAGCCGCACCCGCCGGTGTGGAGCACCACCGCGAGCAAGTCGAACGCGCGTGCACTGGGCGAGCGCGGCGCCGTGATTGCGGTGCTCGGCTCCGGCTATAACACGCGCGCGCTCTACGACGCCTATCGCGAGGGCTATGCCTCCACCCACAACGGCGCGCAGCCCAATCCAGACCGTTTCGCCTATCTGGCGCTGTTTGCGACCGCGCGCGACGAGGCCGAGGCGCGCCGACGGGGCGAACTCGTCGCCGGTTATTTGCGCACCGGCGCCAACGTCTATCCGCCGTTCAAGAACCCGCCCGGCTATTTCTCGGCCGACGATGCCGCCAAGCTGATGCGCGGCTTTGTGCCGGAGCGCAGCTTCACCAAGGATCGGCGTGTCATCGACATGCGCACGGCCGGCGTGCAGGAACTGATCGACGCGGTGCTGATGGTCTGCGGCACTCCCGACCAGTGTTATCGGCAGATCACGGATTTTGTCGAATATACGGGTGGCATGGGTAACCTCTTGGTCATGGCGCAGGCCGGCTTGCTCGACCACAAGGACACCGTTGACAGCCTGACGCTGCTCGCGAAAGAGATTCTGCCGCGGCTCAAGGACTATAAGCAGCCTAGGCTTGCGCAGATCGCCGCGGCTTGATCGTCAAATTCGCAGGGGAGGACTCCACATGGTACGGCTAAGCGCGCTTGCCGCCGTGGCGATCACGGCCTGCTTGCAAGTTATCGGCGGCGGCGCATCGGCACAGCAAATCTATCCGACACGGACCGTCCGCTTCATCCTGCCCTACGGCGCCGCCAGTGCGACGGATATCACCGCGCGATTGTTTGCCGATCGGCTGTCCGCACGTTGGGGCAAGCCGGTGGTGGTTGAAAATCGTCCGGGCGGCGATGGCATTGTGTCCATGGCGGCCTTTGTCAGCGCCCACGACGACCATACGCTGTGGTTCGGTCCGGCCGGCGCCTTTACAGTGCTTCCCTACCAGCCCGAGACGGTCCCGTTCGACCCGCTGCACGCTTTGGTGCCGATCGTGAGTATCTCGGATGTCGTGCTGGCAATCTCGGTACCGGCGTCGCTGCATATCGACACGATCAATCAGCTTGTGGCGCTGGCGCGAGCGCATCCGGGAACGCTCAACGCGGCTGCAGCCAACGGCATCTCGGATTTTTTGCTGTTCGGCTGGATCAAACAAATGGGCTTGCAGATCGCGCACGTTCCCTATCGCGACATCATGCAGGCACCGAACGATCTCGCCGAGGATCGTCTCCAAGTGTTGTCGACGTCGCTGGCGGTCCCACAGCCGCTGGCGCAGGCCGGCAAAATCAAAATCTTGGCGGTGACCAGCCGGCAGCGTGCGCCGAGCGCACCGAACGTTCCGACCGCCAGCGAGGCCGGCTACCCGGCGCTAACATTTGAAAGCGTCGGCGGGGTGTTCGGGCCGCGCGGCATGCCAGAGGCGCTGCGCAAGAGCATTGCCGCGGATTTCCGCGCTGTCTCCACCGACCCGATCATTGCCAAGCGGCTCACCGACATCGGCACTGTCATGGATATTCGAGGTCCGGACGAATTCGCCGCCAGCGTCCAGGCGCAACGCGACAAGCTCGCCGCTATCGCCAAAATTCTCGGGTTGAAGGCGGCGACAACGCAATGAGCCTTTGCTTGCGGTGAAACCGAATTCCATTGCACCGCAAATATGCTATCCTGGATTGTGCCGCCGGGGGAGGCGGGTTGCCGGCGCAACAAGAACACGTCAGTAATTTTGGCAATCAACGATTGCGCCAGCTTGGGAGGAACGTCCATGAAAAGGCTGCTTCTCGTTCTCGTGGCTGCTGGAGTCGCATTATTCAGCCCGGCGCTCTACGCCGACGATTATCCGTCGAGGCCGATCACCTTCGTTAATCCGTTCGGTCCCGGCAGCGGCAGCGACACAGTCTGCCGTATCATCGCCGAACCGCTGAGCGCCATGCTCCACCAGCCCGTCGTCGTCGAGGATCGTCCCGGCGCGGACGGCTCGTTGTCGGCGCTTTATGTCCATCATGCGGCCCCGGACGGCTACACGCTGTTGATGGCGACCAACTCACCACTCTCGGCCGATCCGTTTCTCCACAAGAACGTCAAATACGATGCGCTCAAGGATTTCGTGCCGATCACACGGGTGGGAAGCTTCACGCTGATGCTGGTGATCAATCCGAAGCTGCCGTTCCATTCGGTCAAGGAGCTGGTCGCCTACGCCAAGGATCATCCCAACACGCTGTCGATCGCCAGCGGCAACACCGCCGGCATCGTCGCCGGCGACACGCTTGAGCATTGGGCCGGAATCAAGATGCTCAACGTGCCCTACAAGTCGACGCCGCCGGCGCTCGACGACATTTTGGGCGGCCGCGTGTCGATGATGTTCGCCGACTTCACCACCGCCATGCCGTTTATTAAGGTCGGCAAGCTGCGCGCGCTGGCGCTCTCCCGCATCAAGCGCAGCGCGCTCTATCCCGAACTGCCGACCATGGACGAGGCCGGGGTGACCGGATTTAACCTCGACGCCTGGGCCGGCTTGGTGGCGCCCACCGGCACGCCGCCGGAAGTCATCGCCAAGCTCAACAAGACACTGCGGCCGATCATCGGCGATCCCAATGTGCAGGCGAAATTCAAGGTCATCGGCTTCGAGGGTTTTTCCTCAACGCCCGAGGAGTTGGAGAGTTACATCAAGGCCCAGCTCATTGAGTGGAAAAAGATGGTCAAGGACGCCGATATCCAACCGGATTAAGACGATCCCGGCCGCTGTTTGAAACGGTCAAGGCCGCCAGCGCTTGACATCGAAACGGACGGCGGGATTCCTGCCTTCGCCGCCCGGAAATTGACATGGACATTCTCAGGGAAACCAACTTCGATTTTCTCGGGCCAAAGAAAACGGGGAAGGTGCGCGATGTCTATGACCAGGGTGACAAGCTTATCCTGATTACGACCGATCGGCATTCATCGTTCGACCGGATCATCGCCCACATTCCGTGGAAAGGACAGGTGCTCAACCAGGTGAGCGCGTGGTGGTTCGAGCGGACCAAAGACATCGTGCCGAACCACGTGCGGGCCGTTGCCGACCCGAATGTCACGATCGCGAAGAAGTGCGCGATGGTGCCGGTCGAAGCAGTGGTGCGCGGCTATCTCACCGGCGTCACCGATACGGCCATCTGGACGCGATACGCAAAAGGCCAGCGGGATTTCGGTGGCATAGTTTTGCCCAATGGCATGACAAAGAACCAAAGGTTGCCACAGCCGATATTTGATCCAACCACCAAGGAAGCCCTGCACGACCGGGCGCTCACTCCCGAGCAAATGATGGCGGAGGGCTTCATCACCAAGGAGCTGTTCGCGCGCATTAAGGCGGCGGCGCTCGCGCTGTTCGCGCGCGGGCAGGAGCTCGCGGCGCGCAGCGGGCTCATTCTTGTCGACACGAAGTACGAATTCGGAACGGACGGTGGCGCGCTCGTCCTCATCGATGAAATTCACACGCCGGATTCATCGCGCTATTGGCAGCGCGACTCCTATGACTCGCGCTTCGCCGCGGCCGAGGAACCGGCCTATTTCGACAAGGAATTTTTGCGGCTGTGGTTTGTCGAGCACTGCGATCCGTATCGCGATGCGGCGTTGCCGGACGCTCCGCCGGACTTGGTGCAAGAGTTGTCACGCCGGTACATCCGGATGTACGAGCAGATTACGGGGCAAAAATTCGAATACGGCGAGACGCCCATTTTGCCGCGCATCGCGCGCAATCTGAGAGCATGTGCTCTATAAGGGACCAACGCAACTCGAAATGTTTCGGGTTTGGCCGGCGAGCGCGGCGGCAATCCGCATTAGCCAACGACGGAATAATCTGCGCCGATGCTAATTCGGCCAGGCTGGTGCGTGTGTGCCGAGAGGAACGGTGGGCCGCGCCCAGCACGGCGGTGTCTCGGACATGACGGCAGAGTGGCGCACCGCCGTGAGCCGGCCAAATCCCGATGAGCTTTCCTCTAGACAATCCTGCACGTCCTTGAATCGGGGGTCGGGAAAGGTCATGCCGTCGATGCGGCCGAGCCGGCGCAGCCAATATCCAGTTTGTGCCAGCGAGGCGCGGACGTGCCAGGAGCCGCCGCGCTCGACACGGCGCGCCAGAGCCGACATCGCCGCGAAGGCCAGCAAATAACCGGTTGCGTGGTCGAGTTCCTGGGCCGGAAGGGCTCTCGGCGTGTTGTCGCCAAACGCTTCCGCTTCGGCAACGTTGAAGCCGCTTGCCGTTTGCACCAGCGAGTCGAAGCCGCGCCGCAAAGCCCATGGGCCTTCATGACCGTAGGCGCAAAGCGAGACGTAGACGATCCCGGGCCGGATCCGAGCCACGTCCTGCGGTCCGAAGCCGAACGCGGCGATGGCACCGGGCCGGTAGCCCTGCACCAAAATATCCGCCTCGCGTATGAGTGCCGTGAGCGCCTCGCGCCCGCTCGCTTCGCGCAAATCGATCGCGGTGGACAATTTCCCCCGGCCGGTATCGACGACCAGCGGCAGCAATGACGGGAGGTGCGCCGCGGTTACGAGCAGAACGTCGGCGCCATGCGCTGCAAGCGTGCGGCCGCAGACCGGGCCGGCAATGATGCGGGTCAGATCGAGTACCTTGATGCCGGCAAGCGGCCGATCGGCCACGGGCAAGCGCATTGCCGGCGCTTCGCCGATCCGCTCGATGGTGAATGGCGGCAGCTCGGCGATCGCGCGAGATTGTGGGTGCGCGTCCCATTCGGCGAATGACCGGCATGCGGTGACAACGAGGCCGGCGTCAGCAGCCGCGGTCTCCAGGGCCTCAGCCTGCCAACCGGCAAGCGCGCATTGCACGGCGGCGCGATCGTGCTCGCAGCCCAGCAGTGCGAGCAAGCCGCTGCAATGATGTGGCAGGTTGGTGTGAAGGCGTACCCAACGGCCGTCGCCGCAGCGATAGAGACCCGCGATCGTGTCATGATGATCATTGGGCGGTTCGCCGTCGACGCGCAGATATCGCTCGCTGCGAAATTCAATCGCCGCATTGCGCATATCGACGCGCACGCCCTGACGGTGGCCGGCGCGCAGGCGCCACAATTCGGCGGCCGCCAGCGCTGCCGCTGCAATGGTCGCCTGCGCCGCGGTTCCGACCGCGAACGACGACGGCAGCGCCGGCTCATTGCCGGTCAATTCCACATGGCGGAGCCACGCTTCGCTATTGCCGGCTGTGCGCAGCAGGCCTGCAAGAACGTTCTTCGGGTCGGCAGCGGACATGCCCATGCACGATTGGCGTGAAATCCCTGGTATTGAAGTCCACCGGCGAGTTCGGATCAAGCGACCTCACCCGAATTGCGACCGGGTTGCGGGAACGACCTGCACTATTCGACCTTGATGTTGGTTTCGCGAATGATGCGGCCGTAATCGTCGTATTGCTTGTGCAGGATGGCGGCAAAATCGGCGCCGCAAGCGCCGCCCGGATAAAAACCGAGCGCAGCGAATTTTGCCTTGATCTCTGGCCGCTGCATCGCGGTCTTAAACCAGCCGATGAGGTGGTCGATTGATTCTTTCGGCGTCTTGGCCGGAGCAACCACGCCGCCGAAGAACTCGGCCTCGGCTTGCGGGTAGCCGGCTTCGGCGATGGTCGGCACGTTCGGCAGCGAGTCCACCCGCCGCCGCGCCGTCGTGGCCAGTGCGCGCAACTTGCCGGTCTGCAATTGTCCCTGCAATGTCGAGAGGTCGGCGAGCGCCGACGTGATCTGATTGCCAAGCAGGGCTTGGATCGCCGGCGTATATCCGGGAAATGGAACGAATGTGATATCGACCTTGGCCGCACGTTTGAGCATTTCGAATGTCATCTGCGAAGCCGACGCCGGCCCAAGCGTGCCGAGTGTCAACGCGCCGGGATGTGCATGTGCCGCGTCGATGAGCTCGGCGAAGGTGTGGTAAGGCGAGGTGCTGTTGACGACGATCAGAGGCGGAAAGCTCGCGAGCTCGCAAATGGGCTCGAAGGACGTCAGCGGATCGTAGTTGAGCTTGCGCAGATGCGGCAGCACGATGAACGAATTTGAAATAATCGCCAAAGTGTTGCCATCGGGTGCTGCGTGGGATGCCAATTCGGTTCCGATCTCCGTGCCAGCGCCGGGATGACTTTCGAGCACCATCGTCGGGCCGCCGGCGGCGCCGATCTGTTGCGCCAACAGGCGAGCCATGGCATCGGCCGGGCCGCCGGGCGGGAAGGGCAGGATCATTCTGATTGTTCCGCCGCTCTGCGGCCAGGCAGCCGGGCCGGTCAGCAGCAACGAGATCCCCGCAACGAGCGCGAGCGCGAGACGACGTCGATTATGCCATTGCATTCGAGCCTCCCTTGTTTGCCGTGCGCACGACGGCCAGTTGTTTCACTCAGCCTTGATGCCGGCCGCCTTGATGATCGGCCACCACTTCGCGATTTCCGCTCTTTGCAATCTGCCGAGCGCCTCCGGCGTCTGCTGCTCGGGCGGTGGAATTGCTTGACCCTGGTCGGCAAATCGCTTCTTCACGGTGGGATCAGTCAAAGCCGCGCGTATCGCTGAGTTCAGCGTCGCGATGATATCCTTCGGTGTTCCCCTCGGCGCCCAGATGCCGTGCCAGAACGATGCATAGAGTCCCGGTACGCCTGCTTCCGCCATGGTCGGCACATCCGGATCGGCCCACCAGCGCGATTTCGCCATCACGGCGTAGGCTTTCATTTGGCCGCTACGCACAAATGGAAACGTTGCCGCCGCCATGCCCAAGAACAGATCGATGCGCCCCGCGAGCAAATCCTGGTTGAGCGGAGCGGCGCCGAGATAGGGCACCGTTTGAAACTTAGTGCCGGTCATCTTCTCGAAATAGGCCGCGTTGAGGTCGGACGCATTGCCGACGCCGACGGCGCCCGCCAGCGCCTTGCCTGGATGCTGCTTCAGCCAGGCCAGCAGTTCGGAGGCGTTTGCCGCCGGGAAATTGTTTCTCGCGACCAGCCATATCGGCGTGTCGGCCAGCTCCGCCACCGGCTCAAAATCATTCAGCACGTCGAACGGCAGCTTCATGGTCGCGCCGATCACGACATGGGTCGCCCAGTGTCCGATCACGAGCGTGTAGCCGTCGGGCGCGGCGCGTGCCACGCGTCCGAGGCCTACGCTGCCGCTTGCCCCGCTTACATTTTCTATAATGACCGATCGGCCGAGTGATTTGCTCATGTGGTCGGCGACGATCCGCGCCAACGTGTCGGTCGGGCCGCCGGGGGGAAACGGCACCACCAGCGTGATCGGGCGCGACGGATAAGTCGCCGTCCTGGCCAACTGCGATGTCGCCGGCAAGACTCCCGCGCCTGCTGCGAGTCGCAGGAACTGACGGCGTGGAAATGTCATGGCTTTCCCCTCGTGGTGGTGGGACCGATTGATCGACGCGTCGATCAGAATGATGAAGGTGAGAGCCGGCCGCCGGCACGAGCGCTGCCGCTTAAGCGGTGGACTTCGGCACGTCCAGCGGGCAGCTCTGCGGTAAGGCTACATCAATATTGCGGTCCGTTGCAGGGGTGCGGCGTCGGCGCCCGTTTCCGCTCGCAGCCAAGGCGTAGTATCGTTGCCGACGCCGCTCGTTCGATCGGCCAAGAGGGAGGAATTTTTCATGCGGATGCTCCGGCTTCTGGTCATACCCGCTGCGGCGATTGCGCTGACCGTTTCGTTTGCGGCGAGTGCACAGGCACAATCGAATAAAGTCACCATAGGCAAGGTGATCGGCGGCGACGGCTTCCACATTCCAACTTACATCGCTTTGGACAAAGGCTTCTTCAAACAGGAAGGCCTCGACGCCAGCCTCGTCGAATTGCAACCGCGGTCGCAGGTCGCTGCCGTGCTTTCCGGCAACCTCGATTGTGCGCCGATCCCCTCCGGCGGGGCGCAAGCGGCGTTGAGCGGTGCCAAGATCATGTACATCGTCGGCGAATCGCTCAAATCGCAGTGGACCATCACGACGCGGGCGGATATCAAGAAGCCGCAGGATCTCGAAGGCAAGACGCTCGGCTTGGGCCAGCCCGGCGGCGCCGATTACGATGAAGCGCAAGCGGTGCTGCATCGCTTCTTTCACATGGACGCCGGCAAGGACTATAAGGTCATTTCCTTCCAGGCCGAGCCCGAGCGGATCGCGGCCATGGTCAACAACGACATTCAGGGCGCGTCGCTGTCCATCCCGCACGCCATCGTGGCTGAGAAAGCCGGACTGAAGGTGCTGTTGCGTACCGGCGACTACATCCCGCGCGCCGGCGGCACGATCTGGTGCTCGCAAGAATTCGTGCAGAAGAACCCGGAGACGGTCAAAAAGATCGTTCGCGCCATCGCCAAGGCAATCATGTACTTCCGCACCAACAAAGCGGGCTCGATCCCGGTGATGGAGCATCATATCGGCAGCATCAAGAACGACGAAGAGGCCGGCTTGATCTGGGATCAGCTCCACGATTCCTTCGGTGCCGAAGTGCCGAAGGACCTGTTCCGCGACATCTTTGAATCGCGTCGGCTCACCATGATCGCCGCGCGGCAATGGCCGGCAGACAAGCCGTTGCCCGATCCGGAACAGTTCCTGGCGCGCAATTTGCTTGATCCGACGCTCAAGCAAATGGGCTACGTGCCGACAAACCTCGCAGCGCCCACGAAGGCGGACTGATACCGCCGTCCTCACCCTTTTCGCGGGGGAGGACGAACGTAATCAATTGCTGTTGCCCTGCGCCGGCCGCCAGCGGCTCAGGCGTTCCTCGATCAGCTTTACGATGCCCGTCATCATCAGCGACAGCGCGGCGAATATGATCAAGCCGGCGAATACGACGTCGACCTTGAAGGCGCTGGCAGCTCGAACCATGATGACGCCAAGGCCGCTCTCGGAGCCGAAAAACTCCGAGACCACGACACCGAGAACCGCGCGGCCGATTGCGAGCCGCAATCCGACCATGATGAAGGGCAACGAGTTCGGCACCACCACCAGCCGGGCGATGTCCCATTCCGTGGCACCGAACGAACGCACGACATTGATGAGAAGCCTGTCGGCGTTGCGCACACCCTCGTAGGTGTTGATCAGAAGCGGGAACAAGGCGCCGATGAAAACGATGGCGACTTTCGACCACAAGCCGATGCCGAACCACAGCAGCAAGAGCGGCAGAAAAACCAGGCGTGGCGTGGCGTTGAACGCGGTGATGAACGGGTCGAACATCGCATTCAACGTGATCGAACGGCCAAGCAGAATGCCGAGCGGGAGCCCGACGACGATGGCGAGCGCGAGTCCGACGCCGAATGCCGACGCGCTGACGCCAAGCGGCGCCCAGATCATGCCGGTGGCGAACATATTCCACAACGTGCCGACGATTTGGCTGGGCACGGCGAAGAAAAGTTTGGTGCCGGCCTTCAGCGGAACGAAGTCAGGCAGGAATTGCCAGACCAGCAGGAGAAGGATGATCGTTGCAGTGCCGAAAATGGTCGGCTCGAAGCGCTGCCAAACGGTCTTGCGGGGCGCGTCGAGGCCGTCAGCCGCATCAGCGGCGATATTCACGGCGCCGGCTTGGATTTCAGTCATCGCTACCGCCCAGCTCGCCACGGAAAGGCGGTGCGCTCGGCAAAGCGTATGCCTTCCGTCAGCACCACCGCGATCGCCATCACCGTAAGGATGCAGCCGAACATGCGGTCGGTTGCGAAAATATCGCCGAACCTCGAGATGGCGTAGCCGATGCCTTCGGAGGCGGCAAAGAACTCGCCGACCAGCACGCCGATAAGCGCCCGCCCGACGGCAATGCGGCTCGCGGCGACGATATAGGGCAGGACGCTGGGCAGGATTACCTTGATGTACAGGTCCCACTCGCTGCCGCCCAGCGAGCGCACAACATTGATGAGCAACCGGTCGACCGAGCGCACGCCCGCATAGGCGTTGAAGATGAACGGGAAGACGGCGAGAAAGAAGATGATGACGGCCTTGCCGCCGACGCCGACGCCGAAAAAGATCACCACCAGCGGTGCGAGTGCGACCAGCGGGCTTGCGTAAAATACGGTCATCAGCGGATCGAGCGCATAGCCGACGCGCACGCGCCAACCCATGACGATGCCGAGCGG
>JASHQI010000185.1 GCA_030037645.1 Xanthobacteraceae bacterium | reverse complement strand
CGACAGCGGATTGCCGGCGCTGCGGAAGTCATTCGCGTTGACCACGATCGTGTCATGAACTTGATTGTAATCGTTGTCGAATATACCGGCTGGCGATGAATAAAGCGTAGGCTCGTGGGTAATGATGATAAAATTAACCATAATGGATCAGATGGCACAGGTTGCGCGCGAGCACGGCAAGATGCTGGCGCCATTGCGTGATGATCTGGCGCTCTTGAATTCGGGTTTGGATTCGCTCGGCTTTGCCGTGCTCGTCGCGCGTCTTGAAGACACACTCGGCATCGATCCGTTCACGGCCTCCGAAGATGTCATGTTTCCGCAGACATTCGGCGACTTCGTGAAGGCGTACGAAAATGGCGCACGCTGAGGCGCGCTCGCTGCGGGACTACATCGAGAGTACGCCGTTGGAGCGATTCTTTTGGGATCGAGCCGGGCGCATTTGCGTCAACAAGCTCGCGCACGGAACGAGTCTCGGCGGCCGTGCTTCGGAACTGGCAGGCCGGTCGGTGTTGCTTGCGACCTTTAGCCAGCTCGCCACCGCACTCGCCCTGATCGAGCTTGACGGCGTTGCGCGCCGTATCACGATCCTGCCGCCCGACGTTGCGACCGATCATCTCCCGGCGATTGTTGCCGCGGCCGAAGTCGATGCCGTCGTGACGGATCGCGACCCACCGGAATGCGATGCATTTGATCACTGCATCCGCGTCGCCTGCGCTCCGACCATTGCCGCGAAGGACGAGCGGCCGCCGGTTCGGCTGCCGACCGAATGGGTGTTGCTCACTTCAGGCACGACGGGAGTGCCGAAGCTCGTCATGCACAGCCTTGCGGGCCTCACGGCGCCCATCGCCGCCGGCGGGCGGGCCGACAAGACCGTCGTGTGGGCGACTTTTTACGACATTCGCCGTTATGGCGGCCTGCAGATTCTGCTGCGAGCGATCGTTGGCGGGGCGTCGCTCGTGCTGTCGAGCGCCGGAGAGCCGATTGCCGATCATTTGGCTCGGTTGGCTCGACACCAGGTGACTTACTTGTCAGGCACGCCGTCACATTGGCGTCGCGCCCTGATGAGCCCGGAGATTGGAAAAATTTCGCCTCAATATGTTCGCCTGTCGGGAGAAATCGCGGATCAGGCTATCCTCGATTGCCTTCGCGCGACCTTTCCGCAGGCCGGCATCGGCCACGCCTACGCGTCGACGGAAGCTGGCGTTGCATTCGAGGTCAATGACGGTCTTACCGGTTTTCCGGCCGCGTTCATCAAAGAAACCCGCAACGGTGTGCAGATCAAAGTGGTGGACGGCTCGCTTCGCATCCGCTCGCCGCGCGCGGCATCCCGATATGTCGGCACCGATCAAGCCGCACTCGTGGATGACGACGGTTTCGTCGACACGGGAGATATCGTTGAACTTCGTACCGATCGCTATGTGTTCGTCGGCCGTAAGGGCGGCATTATCAACATCGGCGGCTTGAAGGTTCATCCCGAAGAGGTAGAAGCCGTGATCAATCGGCATCCGCGGGTCCGCATGTCGCTTGTGCGATCGAAGCGAAGTCCCGTCACCGGCTCGGTGGTGATCGCCGATGTCGTTCTCAACGTCGATGGGCAGCGTGCGGGCGAACAGCTCCTTCAAGTCAGGAACGACATTCTGAGCCTGTGCCGCGACACGTTACCGCGACACAAGGTTCCCGCCGCCATCAGCTTCGTGCCGATGCTCGCGGTTGCGGCTACCGGCAAATTGTCACGCGGGCATGGCTGAAAAACCGACCCGCAACGTTCTTGTCACCGGCGCTAGTCGCGGCCTTGGGCTCGCCATCGCGCGAAAGCTGACGGCTGCTGGTTATTGCGTGATCGCTCTGGCCCGGCAAAGCACCAAGCACGTGACGGCATTCGGCGCCGAGGCTGCCAAGCCCGGCTCGCTGCATTTCGTGGCCTTCGACCTTGGCAAGATCGACGAGATCCCGCGGTTGGTGCGCGAAGTGCGCAAGGATTTCGGCCCGCTGTTTGGCTTGGTCAACAACGCTGCGGTCGGACACGATGGCGCGCTCGCCATGATGCACAACGCGCGGATCGACGAGCTCGTGCGCGTGAACACGCTTTCCCCCATCGTGCTGACCAAATATGTAGTGCGCTCGATGATGTCGGAAGGCGCAGGCCGCATCGTCAATGTCGCCTCGATTGTCGGCTTCACCGGCAATAGCGGCCTTTCCGTCTATGGCGCGACCAAGGCATCACTGCTCGGCTTCACACGATCGCTGGCTCGTGAGGTGGGGCGGCTCGGTATCACCGTGAACGCCGTCGCGCCCGGGTTCCTCGATACCGATATGACGCATGGTCTCGTCGGCAAGCAACGCGAGCAGGTCGTGCGTCGTAGCGCGTTGCGTCGGCTTGCCGATGTAGAGGATGTCGCAAACGCCGTTGAATATTTGCTCAGCGACAAAGCGCGCAACATGTCCGGCACGGTGCTGACCATCGATGCCGGCGCCACGGCGTAGAAATTAGGACAGATTGCAAAGTGGCTTTGGGGCCGTCCGCCCAGTGCGCGGTCCCAAAGCAAAACGTTGGCGCTACCCGAAGCTATGGGCAGGGGTGGCGAAGTCCGTCGTAACCGAGAAAGGTTCCGGTTGCCGGATTGTATGACCGGTAACGCGACTCGCACCACGCAGCGTTACCATTGCCTGTCATCGTGATCGCCGGCGCGGCAACTGTGACCGCCGGGGCCGGTGTGGCATAGTCATAGGTGTAGCCGTAGGGGTCATATCCGTAGCCCGAATACCCATAGCCGGGATACCCGTAGCCGGAATACCCATAACCCGGATCGTAGTCATAATAGTCACCATAGGCCCAGAGCGGCGAAGTAGCGGCCGCTATAGTTCCACCGACAAATCCAGCGGCCGCTGCTGCGGGCCATCCCCATCCGTAACCGCCGCGCCAACCGCCGCCGCCCCATCCGTAACCACCGCGCCAACCGCCGCCCCCCCATCCGTAACCGCCGCGCCAGCCGCCCCAGCGCCAGCCCTGCGCAGACGCGGGCGCGGCAGTGGCCAAAACGACGCCTGCCGCGAGCGCTATCGCGGCGGCAGTGCCAAGGAGTTTCGGTCTCATGTGGGTCTCCAACTGCTGGATAAGGTTCCAAGATCTTGGGGTTCGCGGCGGGTCTACAACCCCGCCGCTGCGAGTTAATTGGCAAGCGCTGATCTTGTTCCGCGGAAATTACGGGATCGCGATGCCGTGAACCAAACAATGGGGGCGGCTTACCGGCCGCCCCCATCTGTCGGGTATCATTGACTCAGTCGGGGGGATTAGGCCGCCACGACCGCCACGATCCTCATATCGCGTGGATTGACGATAACGACTTCGTCCTCGAACACGAAATATTCATAACCACGCCATCGCGGATCGATCCTGACAAGGGTTTCGGGCACCCGAACAATGCGAATTCCACGGCGCGGAACCACCGTTCCGACCTGCACATTGAAATCAACATGGCCGACCCGCGGCGCCCCGCGAGCGTCGATCACCGTGCTCCGAATCGTCGAGCGCTGCTGGTCGCTGAGCTGCACGTTGCCGAGGTTGGCGCCTTGCCGCCCCGCGGAACCGCCCTGCATCGGGATCGAAGTATTGCCCTGCAGGCGCTTGTTGCTTTCAAGCTGCTGCGCGGTGTTCGGGTTACCGCGCTCGTTCTTTTGTGCGGTGGCCGCATTACGACCATGCAGCGGCCTCTGCTCGGCCATTGTGCGGCCTCGCCGGTGCTCACCCTGCGCAGTCCGGTTCATTCTGTTCATTCTGCCGCCGGTGCCAGGCTTCATGTTTTGCGCGCTCTGGCCCTGTTGCGGGGTGCCCTTTTGCGCCATGCCTGCGCCGGGACCTTTTGCGTTCCTGTCGTTGTTCGAGGCTCTGCTCTGTGTATTCAGACTGGTCGAGGCACTTGCGCCCGCCGCACCGGTCGCTCCCGCGCCTGGGGTTATCGCGTGGTTAGAGGCGCCCGACGTGCCACCTTTATTATTTAGTTGGGTGGCGGCACCATTGTCTTTCTTGCCAGTTTGCGCCGATGCCAAGCCCGTACCGGCGAGTAGGGCAAGCGCCGCAACGCCGGCCAATAAAATATTTTGTTTATTTTTCATTCGACGATCTCCTCTGGGTTCCATGTGGATTGTGTGCGCGGTGCAACGTGATGCAGGTCTTCTCGCGTATCCGCGAGCGGCACACACAGGGCGAACGCTGCCTAGACGAGAAAGTTTCAATCCAAGGGATCATTAACCAATATTCGCCGAGCCCTTAGAATTCTGTTCGCCCGGCGTGGAACCGAATTGTTGCTTCGAACGTTTTCGTTTTCAGCTTGCTCCGGCGCGGACTGTGGCGAGCGCTTCCAAGAGCCTCCGATGCGATCCAGCGGCCGTTATCACCCCCAATGGGGCTATCTCGCACCGGCGCCGAGCTTTGTTCGTACGGTTCGGACGGTTTTGGTGTCGACTGCAGTGGGTGCAATCGCCGGCGCCGCGGTTGTAGTGTCGCTTGTGGGGCGCCCGTCGACCGAGCACAGCCGCATGGTTGAGGCATCCGTGACAGCGACCGCGCGCACGACCAAGCCGACGATTACAATGCAGCCGCGTAGTCCGGTGCCCGCGCAGGCGACGATCGCCACGCTGCCGCCAGCGGTCGATACCGGCCCAACGATTGATATGGCACGGAGCGAAGCACGAACGATCTCGACGGCATCGCGGCAGGCACTCGACGGCGCCGCGCCGATGGCAATCGAGGACACGGCGGCGCCGGTATTGGATCAGGCTACGCGTAACCCGGTCACGTCAGACCAAGCGGTACCTAACGCCGCCACGTCGAACCAGGTAGGGCCCATTGAGTCACACATTCGCGTGGGACATGTCGCACGCAGGCAAAAGAAGCGTGCCCCGATTCAGTGGCGAAGAGAGCAAAAGTATTTTGCGCCGCAAGGCGATGCTTATCAGGGCTATGCTTACCAAGACTATCCTTATCAAGATCAAGGCTATGCCTATGAGAGCGCCCCATTTTACCGGCGTTGGTGATGTGTTCCAGCCTCGGAGCGAAGACGCAAGCATCGTCTCGATCGATACATCGGCCTAAAGGCGTAGCTCGCCAGCCGCGATGCGTCGATAAAGTGCGCCGTCGAGCCGCACGTAGGTACCCCGCGACGGATCGTCGAAATAGATCGCGTCACGTGTCGCCGCCGGATCAAAACCAGCCCGCACCAGATCGATCTTTCGGTGCTTGAACGTGGCCGTCACTTCGATTCGATCCTTGATGCGCAGAAACAGCGGCCGAGCATACGACGGCAGTCGGCGAGTGAGATGTGCGCGAAATTCCGTGAAATCCAGCTCACCATCGACAACCAGCGCGGCCATGCCGGCTGAGCCCTCCGTTCCCGGGACGGGAACGCCGTACACACTCGCGTCCATAATTCCAGGAAAAGTCGTGATGGCTTCCGCGACTTCAGATGCTGCTACGTTCTCGCCCTTCCAACGAAACGTGTCCCCGATCCGATTGACAAAATAGTAGAAGCCATTCGCGTCCATGAACATGAGATCGCCGGTGCGGTACCAGGCATCGCCGCGCTCGAAGACATCGCGAATGATCTTCTGCTCCGTTTCCCGGGCGTCGAGATAGCCTTCGAATTCAACGCCGCTGGAAGCCGAAACATTGTGAATTCTGCCGATCGCCTCGCCAAGCTCGCCGGTCTTGCAGCCGATACAAAAGCCGTTCGCGGCGCGTGCAGGTTGATCCTGCGACGGATCGAATTTCACCAGCGACAACGGAAAGCGATGAGAAAGGAATGAAGGCACGCGGCCGATTGCGCCAACCCTGCCTTCAACATTGTACAGCGACACGTTGCCCTCGGTCGCCGCATAGAACTCCAGGATTCTTGGAATTGCGAATTTCTCCCGGAATTTCTCCCAGATGTCGGCTCGCAAGCCATTGCCGCAGCACAATCGAAGCCGATGCGCCGTCGCCTCTGGATGCACCGGCGCATGGACGAGATAGCGGCACAGTTCGCCTATATATTGAAACAGCGTACAGTCCCAGGCGCAGATCTCGCTCCAGAACACGCTTGAGGAGAACCTTTCGCGGATGAAAACCGATCCGCCGCGCACCAGCAGTGCGCCGGTGGCGACCACACCGCCGATACTGTGATACATCGGCAGGCAATCGTACATGCGGTCGTCGGACCCGGTATTCATCAGGCCGGCGAACCAGAAACTCCACTGCATCAGCCGGTGATGGCTGACATTGGCCGCTTTGGGCAGCCCGGTCGTACCGGAGGTGTAGATCAGCAGCGCCGGATCCGCGATCGTGACAGAGCGGCGTTCCGGCGTCATCAGCGGCGCGACGGAAAATCGCTCGAGCGCGCGATCGATGCGGGGGAATCTACCGCCGCCCTCGCCATGCGACCAGATTTTCGCGCGCGTCGAAAGATGTGCCGATGCTGAGCGGTACGCTCCGAGCATTTCCGCGGCGACAATAATGTGTTTCGGCGAGACGATGTCGACGCAGTGGGCGAGCGGCGCCCCACGAAGATGGGTATTGAGGAGTGCAACAATTCCGCCCACGGCGCTGATGCCGAGCCAGACCGCCATGTATTCGGGACAGTTCGGCATCATCAGGCATACGGTCTCGCCCTTGGCGAGTTTTTGGTCGATTGCCCAGCGTGCGTAGCGGTTGGCACGTTGGGTGAGTGCGCGATAGGTCAGACTTTCGGTTGTTGAGAGCAGTGCGACGCAGTCGCCGTACGTTTGCGCAAGTTCCTCGATCGCAACGGGCAGGATGCGTTGTGGGTTTGCACCGATCGGTGCGGTCGCTTCAAAAGCGCGCACCCAATCGCGCAGGGCGCGTTGGCTGCCGGTGCGCGGCGTCGCTCGTTCTGTGTCGAGAAGGGCCATACGCGATAATTGCGCAACAAAGTGAATCTTTCGCTTCAACATTAGATAATAATTGAACGACTGCGGCCGTGGCATCGCGCGCCGCAGCGTCCACGACGCATGGAAAACAATTAAGGTTATTCCTTCTAATTCGCAGCAGTTACGTTGTTCACACCGCCCGCCACGGATAAGAAACCTCGATGGCTTAGAATGCGTCCGGATTCCGACAAGCGGCGGCAAGGCATGAAAAAAGAAACGGTTGCCATCCATGGCGGCTACGACACCGATCCGACGACGAAAGCTGTCGCGGTGCCGATTTATCAAACCGTAGCGTACGAGTTCGATAGCGCCGACCATGGCGCGGCGCTTTTTAACCTCGAAGTTGCCGGCAATCGCTACTCGCGCATCAGCAATCCGACGGTTGCGGTGCTCGAGCGCCGCATAGCGGCGCTGGAAGGCGGTGCCGAAGCCTTATGCGTTGCCTCGGGGCAGGCGGCGCTGAACTATGCGGTGCTCAACGTCGTCGCCATGGGCACCAACATCGTCTCGGTTCCGCAGCTCTATGGAACGACCTATACGCTGTTCGCGCACCTCCTGCCCAGTCAAGGAGTCAACGTCCACTTCGGGGAATCCGACCAGCCCGACGCAATCGAGAAGCTGATCGATGAAGGTACGCGCGCCGTCTTCTGCGAAAGCGTCGGCAATCCGGCGGGCAATATTTGCGACGTCGAGGCACTCGCCGTCGTCGCCGCGCGGCATGGAATTCCGCTGATCGTCGACAATACGGTGGCGACGCCGATTCTGCTGCGCCCGATCGATTACGGCGCCGATATCGTCGTCCATTCGCTGACTAAATTCATGGGCGGGCACGGTACCACGCTTGGCGGAGCAATCGTGGATAGTGGTCGGTTTCCGTGGCGGGAGAATGCACGCCGCTTTCCGATGTTCAGCGAACCCGATCTATCCTATCACGGCCTGACCTACACGGAGCATTTCGGCGACGTCGCCTATATCGCGCGCTGCCGCAGCGTCTACCAGCGCACCACCGGCGCCGTGCTGTCGCCGCTGTCCGCCTTCCTGTTGCTGCAGGGCATTGAGACGGTGGCGCTGCGCGTCGAGCGCCACGTCGAAAATGCACGACGCGTTGCCGAATTCTTGGCGCACGATCCGCGGGTTGAGTGGGTCAATTACACCGGCTTTGCCGACAATCCATATCACACGCTGGCGTGCAAATATCTCGGCGGCAAGGCTTGCTCGCTGCTGACATTCGGTGTTGCCGGCGGGCTCGAAGGGGCGAAGAGCTTTTACGACGCGTTGAAGATGTTCAAGCGGCTGGTCAATATGGGTGACGCCAAATCGCTCGCTTGCCACCCGGCCTCCACGACGCATCGTCAAATGTCGGCGCAAGAGCAGGCCAAAGCGGGAGTGCGGCCGGAAATGATCCGCCTCAGTGTCGGTATCGAGCACATCGACGATATTCTCGCTGATCTCGATCAAGCTCTCGGCGCAGCGCGAGCGCAACGGTCGGCGCTGCTCGCGGCCGAATAGACAATATTCGGGTGGTGAGACCGATGCCGCTTCTTATCGAAACTACACGAACGCCTCCCATGGCGGAATTTCGCGCGGCGAACTGCATCACCATCGGGTTCATCAACAATATGCCCGATGCGGCGCATGAAGCGACCGAACGGCAATTCACCGATCTCATCCGCACGGCAGCGCCTGATGCCGTCGTCCGCTTGAGATTGTTTCTGATTCCCGAAGTGCCGCGCGCCGACGTAGTGCGGAGCGCAGTTGAAAACCGATATCATGATGTCTCCGAGCTGTGGGACACTCCGCTGGACGGTCTTATCGTGACCGGCACAGCGCCGCGGACGAAAAACCTCAGGGACGAGCCATATTGGAATACGCTCGCTCAGGTCGTGGACTGGGCGCGAGAAAACACCGCGTCGACCATCTGGTCGTGTCTTGCGGTGCACGCAGCGGTGCTTCACGTCGACGACGTCGAACGTCAGCCGCTCGCAGAAAAGCTATGCGGTGTCTTCGATTGCCATCCGGTTGCGTGGCATCCGATGACGAGCGACGTGGTGCATGGCTTTCGCGTTCCCCATTCGCGATACAACGGCCTGCCGGAACAGGCGCTAGCGTCTTGCGGCTATCGCATTCTCACGCGATCGTCCGTCGCCGGCGTCGATATGTTTTCGAGGCAGGAAAAAAGTTTTCACCTCTTCCTGCAGGGCCATCCGGAATACGAGGCGACTACGCTGCTGCGCGAATATCGTCGGGATGTTTGCCGATTTCTTAAGAAGGAGAGCTCAACTTATCCGATGTTGCCGCAAGGCTATTTTGGTGCCGAAGCGGTGGCCATTGCGAATGCCTTTCGCGATCGCGCGCTTTCCAATCGTGGGGAACATCTTTTCGCCGATTTTCCGATGTCTGCGCTTGAGACCGGACTGGAAAGTCCGTGGCGGGCGTGCGCCAGTAGCATTTACAAGAAATGGATTCATTATTTGAGAGGCCGCAAGGCGGATCGGCGGCCATTCAATGCGCTGTCGCGGCGGGCTTGGCGCGACTGGCCGGTGGGCGTCCTGTCGTGGGCAGCGGGCGAGTTCACACGCTAGAACGTCACCTTTTCAAGGTGAATCGATTTGGCATTCTAGCATTTTAATGGAGCACGGCCTTATTCGGAAAACCGGTATCCACTTTCCGGATTATGCTCGAAGAGTTTACGCTTCGTTTGTTGGTACGGCGGTTTAATGATCGCGGAAAATAACCGCGGGAGAAAACCGTGCCAGCGCCCGTCATCTTCGCCAAGCCGTCCGCTATCGAACTTCCCGACGATCCAATTCGCCAGGATTGGGTCATTGAGGGAGCGCCGCGGGTGCGCTCAAAACGCGTGGCGGAGAGCGGCGACGGCACCTCTTCGGTCATGGTGTGGTCGTGCACCGCCGGCCGGTTCAATTGGTATTATTCGGTCGAGGAGACGCTTCACATTATTGCCGGCGAAGTATTCGTCACCAACGAGAAGGACGAAGTCTGCCGGCTCGGGCCGGGCGACATGGCGTTTTTCCCGTCCGGGAGCCGCAGCGTCTGGCATGTGCCGCAGCATGTGTTGAAGCTCGCCGTCTGCCGGCACCGTATGCCGCGACGATTCGGCTTGGCGTTGCGGGTGTGGAATAAAGCATTCGACGTTCTTACCGGGTTTTCTGCGGGCTATGCCGCACCCGATTATCGGCCTGTCGGGGCCGTAGCGGACGTGCAAGCACGGGCCGCATAGGCAACGTCCCGCCGATTCTGCTATCGTCATCGGTGCCGCCGCGATCCAAGCGGATGCAATGACGCGTCAGTGTCATGCGTTATGCAGATGGGACCGATCATGCTCAAGTTCGAAGGTGTTTTGCATTTCACCATTCCGGTCAAGAATCTCGATCGTTCGGAAAAATTTTACACTGAGATTTTGGGATTCGAGAAAATCGGCCGCACCGCTCGCATCGTTTTTCTGCGTGCCGGCGAGCACTATTTCAATCTGACCTACTCGGAAAACCAGATCACGACCAATGCCGGTCACGAGATTCATTCGGCGTTCCGCATGACTCCGCAGGCCTACGACGAAGCCTTGACGATTTTGCCCGAGAAGGGTGTCGAGATTTTCAAACAAGAAGATCGCCGCTCGGGCGTGTTCGTCGGCCGCAGCGCCTACATCCGCGATCCAGACCGCAACGTCATCGAGTTCATCGACCTCGCGCGTGAGCCAATGGCGCAAGCCTGAGCGACGGCCCGGACTTTACGGTCAGCCCTGAAGAGGAGAACGCCTATGGCTCACGAGCCGATCCGCCGTGTCGTCACCGGACACGACAGCAAGAACGTCGCCAAGGTCATTATCGAAGGGCCGGCGGCAAACACCAAAACGCCGCGCGAGGGCGTCGCCTCGACGCTGATGTGGTCCACCGATGCGATGCCGGTCGATATTGCCGTCGGCGAGCACGTCGAGGACATGGGTGCACGCATTCTCGGCACCGCACCGCCGCCGGATGGTTCGCGTTTTATCGTCATGGAATTTGCTCCCGGCATTGCTTCGGAAATGCATCGTACCGAGACCATCGATTACATCGCCATGCTCTCCGGCGAGATCGACATGGACATGGACGATTCCACCGTAACGCTTCGTGCCGGTGACATCATGGTTCAGCGCGGTACCAATCATGCCTGGGTCAATCGCGGCCAGGAGCCGGCGCGACTCGCCATCGTCCTGCTCGACGCCAAGCCGATCGGCATCGGCCACCCGCGGTTGCGTGGCGACCAGGTGCGATGATCCGTCATTCCGGGATCATAGCGCCACCGGCCCATCCATCGTCACGCGCGCAGGCGCGAGTGCGTCGGTGAGTCCGGCAAGCTGCACGCGGTCGCAGAAAGCCGGAATCACTGTCTTCGCCTGAACAGTGCGCAACAGCGCGACAATATCGGAAAGCAACGGATGCACGTTCCAGCGTAGAAATTGCGCGCGGCCGCTTTTGATCAAACGGTCTGCTGGCGTGCCAGGCGCGCGATAGCCTGTGAACACGATCGCGGGCTCTTTTGTCTGCTCCCATTGGCCGAGTAGTTTTTCTGTCGCTCCGGAGGTTCCATCGGCGGACGCCGCAAGCATTACGCCGCGAGCGCCGTTGATCGGCTTTGCAGCAACGGCGAGGCCTTTGATGTCGTCATCGACGCCATTGCGCAGCGACACGCCGTCGCTGCTGGATAGTCTCCGCAATGCAGCGTGCATGGCATCGTCGACATAGATGTCAGTACGACCGTAGCGCAGGGTTTCGAGCGCAATTTCAGGACCGCGGCCATTCGCCGGCACCGGAAGAAGGAGCGCACCGCGCTCCATGATCGGTACAAGAGCGCTCCAACATTCGGCGATCGGCTTCTGGTAGCTGCCGTAGGAGCAATCGATCAAGGCTGTCGCCGCCGATTTCGCCGGCGGATCGTAGGCATAGAGCGGAGATTCCGCCGAGATATCTCCGGTGTAGAGCAGACCGTCGCCAATGGCGAAGTGCAGCCAAATGCCGCCCGGCGCATGGCCGTTGCGGCCGGTGTCGACCGCAATGCCAAGGACCTCGCCACGGCCGCCGATCGGTAGCAGCCGAACGGAGATGCCTTTGGGCAATCCGCGTGCAACGATCTCTGTCGCGTAGACCGGGGGGTAACCGAGCTTGGGCAGCAGCGATAGCCCCCCGACATGGTCCGTGTGGCCGTGGCTCAGCACGACAGCGTCGATTGGGCCTATGCCGTCAACGGCCGGCAGCAGCCCCGGAGGCGGCCCTTCGCCAAGATCGAGCATCAGCCGCCGGCCGTCGGCCTCGACCAGGAAACAGGCCGGGCCTTTGGCGCCGGCGCCCGAGATGAGCCGTAACGAGGCGACGGTCTTGATCATTGCATTTCAACCCCATTTCTGTGGCGAGGATGGTCCGCGGCCTGAACATTGACAAGTGCGGGTCGGGTTCGTAATCAACCGCCCACGCCGGAGCATGATCCCGAGCAGGCGCGTCGGCTTTCGGAGACGATCACGCGCAAAAGGAATATGACGCCATGAAAGTCCGCAATTCGTTGAAATCGCTCCGCGGTCGCCATCGCGACAACCGCATCGTGCGACGCAAGGGGCGCGTCTACGTTATCAATAAAACGCAGCGTCGCTTCAAAGCCCGCCAGGGCTGACGTCCCGGCCAAGCGCGGCCGATCGCAGCGCCTACGTCCGCCACCTGCCCAATTGCGCCGCATTGTTCGCGGAACATTGAATTGATTTCAGGCTTGTTGCCGTGCGAGAGGCGAATACACTCATGCCCATGCGCGCGCGATTCTCGGCTTTTGCTCTTGCTGTTATCGTCGGCATGTCGCTTGCGATGCCGGCGTGGGCGCAAAGCGAGCCTCAGCAAAAGTGGATCGGACCGCCGAGCCGCCTGCCCAAGGCCGATCATGGAGATTCGACAGACAATCTCGATACCTTGTTCGATGCATTGAAAGTAGCGCCGGACGAGGAGAGCGCCAAAGCGATCGAGGATCGGATCTGGGCGATCTGGTCAGTCTCCGACAGCGACACCTGCAATCTGCTCATGAGCAGAGTCACGGTGGCGATCGACGACAAGGATTACGATCTGGCCATCAAGCTCCTCGATGCCATCATCGCGATCAAACCGGACTATGTTGAAGCCTGGAACCGTCGCGCCACCGTCTATTACATGAAAGACGATCTTGCGCATTCACTCGCCGATATCGCCGAGGTTCTCGTCCGCGAGCCGCGCCATTTCGGCGCGCTGTCCGGTCTCGGCCTCATTCTCCAGGATATCGGCGACGACAAGGATGCGCTGACGGCCTATCGCAAGGCGCTGGCGATCGACCCCCACCTCGAGCACATCCCGGACGTGGTGAAGACGCTGTCCGAGAAGGTCGAGGGGCGCGATATCTGACCGGCCGTAGCGCAGCTTTCGGGAACTTCGTCATCCGGCCCGCTGCCGTGGCCCAGCAATGAGGCTGTGATCTTATGCGTTCCGCATGCGCTATTCTTGGGCGCCGACAAAGGCGATGCGCATCATGTTGGTCGCGCCCGGCGTGCCGAGCGGAACGCCAGCGACCACGATCACACGCTGACCGGCTTTGGCGAAGCCTTCCTTGAACGCAAGCCGGCAGGCGCGCTCGACCATATCATCCTGATCGTGCGCGTCATCGGCAATGACGCAGTGGATGCCCCATGCCACCGACAATTTCCGCCCGGCGGCGATAATCGGCGAAATGGCGACGATAGGCGACTTCGGTCGCTCGCGGGATACGCGCAATCCCGTCGACCCCGAGCCGGTCCAGCACACGATGGCCGAGAGGTCGAGGGTTTCGGCGACCTGACGCGCCGCCGCCGCAATAGCGTCGGCGCCCGTTGCCTCGGGCTCGGTGTGCAGCACATGCAGCGATGGCAAGTACATCGCATCGTTTTCCACTTCTTCCGCGATCCGGTTCATCGTCGCCACCGCCTCCACCGGATATTGGCCGGAGGCCGATTCCGCCGACAGCATGATGGCGTCGGCGCCATCGAAAATCGCCGTGGCGACATCGGACACCTCGGCTCGGGTTGGCACCGGACTTGCGATCATTGATTCCAGCATTTGCGTGGCAACGACGACCGGCTTGCCGGCGCGGCGGCACGCCCGCGTCATTTCCTTCTGCACGCCGGGAACTTGTTCGAGCGGCATTTCGACGCCGAGATCACCTCGCGCGACCATCAGCGCGTCAGCGAGATCCAAGATGTCGCCGAGGCGTGCCACCGCCTGCGGTTTCTCGATCTTGGCCATAACCGCCGCGCGCCCGCGCGCCAGTTTCTTCGCTTCAGCGACATCCTCCGGGCGCTGAATAAACGACAGCGCCAGCCAGTCGACGCCGGCGTCGAGCGCGGCTTCAAGGTCGGCGATATCCTTCGACGCCAAAGCCGCCAGCGGAATGACGGTGTCTGGCAAGCTCACGCCCTTGCGGTTTGAAACTTTGCCGCCAATCTCGACGTGCGTCACGATGCGCTCAGCGCCGACTTCGGTGGCAACCAAGCGCAGTTTGCCGTCGTCGATCAGCAATGCATCGCCGGCTTTGATAGCGGCAAAGATCTCCGGGTGCGGTAAGTGCACTCTGTTGGCGTCACCCGGGGTCGGCTCGATATCCAGGATGAAGTCCTGGCCCTTGTCGATTTCGGCCATGTTGCCGTTGAAGCTGCCAAGCCGCAGTTTGGGGCCCTGCAGGTCGACAAGAATTCCGATCGGCCGATTGTGCTCCGCCTCAACCGTGCGGATCGTGGTCACCAGCTCGCGCATTCGCTCGTGCGAGGCATGGCTCATATTGATGCGGAATACGTCGGCACCCGCCTCGAACAATCGGCTGATAACGGTGCGGTCCGAGGACGCCGGGCCAAGCGTCGCCACGACCTTGGTCCGGCGCTGTCGCCTCATTGGCTCTGGGTTCCGTGCGGAGCGGCCGTTGCGGGCGCCGCATGGGCGCCTATGGTTGGGAGTTGATTGAGCGGCTTGGCGACGGGCAATGGCTTTTGCGACGGCTGCTCTGCGGATTCCGTCAGTTGCACGGTCCAGCTACGCTGCTCGCCGGTATCGACTTCGAAAAAGCCGGTGCGGTCGTAACCATTGGCCAGACAGTCGGAGATGCCGCGGATCGTGAATTCCTTGTCGCGGGTGCACATATAGGCCCGTCCGGTCCATTCGCCGCCGCGATCATAGTCGACCGCGTAAACATAATAATAGCGTGCAATCAGATTGCCCTTGAGTACGGTTTCGCAGGTGCGCGGCGGCAAGTTCCACCAGCCCTCCGTGGTCCAGCCCTGCGCACTCTTGTACCCCACTGCGACCCCCACTCGGCTCGTCGTATTATTGCACAGCCGGAAATCGGCCGCCGCCGGGCCAGCCGAGACGGCAAGGACGACCATCGCGAACAGGCTTACGAGGAGGACGGTCGTCACTGATCTGGGACAAGTCGCGTCTGGCATATCCGGTTCGGCTTCCGTGAAGGCTAGCGCCCCTCGACGACGATGGCGCGGAAATCGGTCACGTTGGTGAACGTTGGACCAGGCATGAACAGATCGCCGATGCCGTTGAAAAACCCCGTGGAATTGTTGTCGGCGAGAAACGCGGCGGGAACGAGGCCGACCGCCTGCGCCCGGCGGAGCGTGGTTGGGTCGACGAACGCGCCTGCCGGATCGTCCGGTTGTCCTCGCCCGCCATCGGTACCATCGGTGTCGGCAGCGAGTGCAGAAATGCCCGGTTCGCCCGCAAGATGAATCGCGAGGGCGAGGGCGTATTCCTGGTTTGGACCGCCGCGGCCGCTACCTCGTAGCGTCACCGTGAGTTCACCCCCGGACAGGATGGCGGCGCGGCGGCGCTGAGCGCGCAACTCCCGAGCCAACCGTGCATGTTCTGCCGCAACCTCGCGGGCCTCGCCCTGCAGGCGATCACCGAGCATCACGCATTCATAACCCGCTTCCGTCGCATGCGCTTGTGCCGCGCGCAGCGAGTCGGCCGGCCGCGCGACGATCCGATAGGCTGATTTGGCGAAGACGTTGTCGCCCGGTTTCGGCGTTTCGTTTGCGGCATCGGCCAGGGCGCGTGTCACGGTTGCGGGTAGGTCAAGCGCGAACCGGCGCACAATGTCGCACGCGTCTCGCAGCGTTGTGGGGTCGGGCACCGTCGGTCCCGATCCGATCACGGCTGGATCGTCGCCGGGTACGTCGGAGATAGACAGCGTCGTTACGGTTGCGGGGTGGGCGCGCTGGGCGAGGCGTCCACCCTTGATTCGAGACAGATGCTTGCGAACGCAGTTGAACTCGCCGATGTGAGCCCCGCTCCTTAAGATCGCCCGTGTGGTTGCTTGCTTCTCCGCAAGCGAGATACCGGTCGCGGGTGCGATCCAATTGGCTGAAGCGCCGCCGGAGAGAAGGACCAATACCAGGTCGTGCTCGCCGGCCGTATCGGCGAGCACGAGCGCGCGTTCGGCGCCGTGAAGGCCAGCTTCGTCGGGCACCGGATGACCGGCTTCGATCACGGGAATCTGTCGAGTAGGCCGGCCATAGCCGTAGCGGGTTACCGCGATGCCGGTGATCCGGTCAGGCCGCATTTGCGCAAGATAATGGCGTTCGGCCACCTCAGTCATGGCGCCGGCGGCCTTGCCGGCTGCAAGAATGATGAGCCGTCCGTGTGGCGGGGGAGCGGGCAAGTTCGGCGGCAGGCAGCGCGACGGCTGGGCGACGCCGACCGCGGTCTGAAACAGCGATTCAAGCAGTTGGCGCGGTGACGCGTCCATGGTCATCCCGGATCCGACTCTGGAAACCCGGCAGTGCTGCCTCTATCTTTTCCATAACTAGCATGGTCGTTGATTTGTCGCGCGATCTTATGTCCGAACCGGTCCGACTTCGGCGGATCGGGCCTATGGGAGAGAATCATGGCTACTGACGAGAAAGCCCGTATCGAGCTCGAAGCCGCCGTCTACCGCCGCCTGGTCGAGCACTTGCGTGAGCGAACTGATGTGCAAAACATCGACCTGATGAATTTGGCGGGCTTCTGCCGCAATTGCTTGTCCAACTGGATGAAGGACGCGGCCGACGCCAAAGGCGTGCCAATGACCAAGGAGCAAAGCCGCGAGATTGTTTACGGCATGCCCTACGACGAATGGCGCGCCAAATACCAGAAGGACGCCTCGGCCGGGCAAAAAGCCAAGTTCGAAAAGGCAAGTCAAAAGCATTGAACAGGCATCGCTTGCACCGCGATCCTGTGCAGAGCGTGGATGAGGGCAGTCGCCGCTTGACCTGAACGCTTCCGCTTTCGAATGCTCTTCGCATATCCGTCATCGTGAGGAGTGCCTGATGGCCACTGCCGCCGCCAAGGACGATCAACCGGCCCGTCGCTTCGCCAAAGATCAGCTCAAAGCTTTTGTCGAGCGCGTCGAGCGGCTTGAAGAAGAGAAGAAGACGATCGCCGACGATATTCGCGATGTCTATGCCGAAGCCAAGGGCAATGGCTTTGACGTCAAGACATTGCGGATCGTGGTGCGGCTGCGCAAGCAGGACATTAATGAGCGCAAGGAGCAGGAAGCCATTCTGGAGACTTACCTGAACGCGCTCGGGATGCTGGGATAATTCTTGGTGTCGAAAAGCGACCGACAGTGCCGTCCACCGCGCTACCGAATTGGATTGCTTGGCGGCGCCCGGCATTCGGCCGGCCGCGGTCGGGCCGACTCTTTAACCTCGCAACGGCGGCGGTTACTGCAACGATGCCGTCTGCACCGGGTATGTGACCGTCGACACGAAAACGATTGCGCTGCCGCTGAAGTGGTCCGATGACAAGCCGAGGCTCGGATCGGATGAGAATGTCATCATGACAGAGCTCGATGGCTTCACCATTAATGACGCCAGAGCGGCGTAGTCCTGCGGGCCGAGCGCGACGGTGGTCAGGTCGCGCCGGACGCTCGGCGACAGCACGATGGCGCGCAGCCACGGATCATCGAAATGCGTCTTGACCTTGAGGTCACTGGAGGCGAGCCGGATAGCCGTCTGGTATGCGGTTTTCGCCCGCTCGATCAAGCCCTTCGCCGCGATCGTCATGCCGTTCTCAGCGATGAGGTGGCCTGCCGGCCGGTTAGGTG
>JASHQI010000184.1 GCA_030037645.1 Xanthobacteraceae bacterium | reverse complement strand
TCTTCAGCGTCATGTTGCGCATCTGCTCCTCCTCCGCGGGAAGCTCAATGCCATTCGGCTGATAACCGTTCTTGCTGAGAACGAAGGCGGTGAGATCGGCGTAGGTGCCCGCGCTAAGCCGGCCGGGACGATCCGGCGGCATAGCGAGGCGCAAGAAGTCGAACAATGCATCGACGGTGCCGGAACCCCAGTGCTGGCGAAAGTAGCTGCCGTTGAGCGGCGGACCGCCGAACTCGCCGTTGTCGAGCTGCGAGCCGTGGCAATCCTGGCAATTCGTCTGATAGGCGCGTTGGCCGCGCGCGACCTGCTCGGCGGTAAACGACGGCGGCGTTGCCTGTTGCTGCGCGGATGCACGCCCGTTGGGCAAGCTGAGCGCCGCTCCAACGACGACGATCGCAAGCGCAAGCTGCCATATGACGCGGCGGTAAACTTCCATGCTCGCTGTCGGAATATCGCCGAGCGGACTCAGCGCGGTTGATAGCGGCCGCCGATCACCGGCGCGCTGATGCCGTGGTTCGGCAACTCCCAGACGCCGGCGCCGGCCGGGTTCTTGTCGGCGCCGATATTGGCATCGATCAAATAGGGTTTGCCGCTCGAAATCGCCGCACGGATGGCATCGCCGAGATCGCCGGCGCGGTCGATCGACACGCCTTCGATGCCAGCCGAGCGCGCCATCGCGGCAAAATCCGGATTGTACGGTGCGTTGGTCTTGGGATGCTTGAAATCGGTCGCCAGCTCGCGGCCACCGAGATAGCCGCGCTGTAGCCCGCGGATCGAGGCGTAGGCATAGTTGTTCCAGATCACCCACACCACAGGCAGCTCGTATTCGACCGCGGTGCCGAGCACGCTGGCGTGCATGAAGAAGGCGCCGTCGCCGACAACGCCGATGCACGGCCGATCGGGCGCGGCGATTTTCGCGCCCAGCACGCCGGCAACGCCAAAACCCATCGGCCCAAATCCCATCGAGCCGATCAGCGAGTCCGGCCGCTTCGGCTTGCAGAACTGCAACAGCCAATTGTGATGCACGCCGATGTCGCTGACGAGAATGGCGTCGTCGGGCAGCGCCTTGTCGATCTCGTGCGCGGCGCGCTGCGGATTGATCGGGCTTGAGTCGTCGGAAAAACCCGGCGCGACCAGCGCGTTCCATTCCTTGCGATAGCCGTCAATCTTCTTCAGCCACGTCGTGCGCTTGCCGTTGTCGGCGGCCTTGCGCTTATCGAGTTCGGCCAAAACCTGGCGAAGAAATGTGCGCACGTCGGCCATCAACCCGAGCGCGACCGGATAATTGCGCGCGATCTCGTTCGGATCGATGTCGACATGGATGAGCTTGGTCGGCGGGATGGTGAAGGAATAACCTGGGATCCACGAGCTCGAGGTGCGGTCGTCGAAGCGCACGCCAAGCGCCAGCAGCACGTCGGCCTGCCGCGTGGCATGGTTGGCGTGATAAAGGCCGCCGCGATTGACCAGGCCGAGCGCGAGCGGATGATCGCTCGGCATCGCGCCAAGCCCGCTCGCCGACGCGGCCACCGGAATCTGCAGCCGCTCGGCAAGCTTGACGAGTTCGGCCGAAGCGCCGCCGTAGCGCAGCCCCTGGCCGACCAGAATGACCGGCCGCTCGGCGTCAAGCAGCATGTCCACCGCCTTGACCGCGCCGTCGGGATCGGCGCCGCAGCGCGATGAGATATTGGCGCACCATTCTTCCGGCCGCGGCGTTTCCTCGGCGGCGGCCTCCTTGAAAATATCGAACGGCACGTCGAGCACGACCGGCCCCGGCCGGCCGGTGACCATGGTCTTCCAGGCTTGGCGCACCGCGAGCGGCACCATCTCGCCGCGCGTCGGCTGGAACACATGCTTGCAGCAGGAGCGCACGGTCGAGGGATAGTCGGCCTGATAGTGCCGATAGAGCTCCTGGAAGGCGCCGCGATTGAACTGGCTGGTCGGCACGTTGCCGGTGACGGCAAGGAACGGCACCGAATCCAGATAGGCGTTGGCAAGCGCGATCGGCAGATTGGCCGATCCCGGCCCGCACGAGGTGAAGGTCGCGGTCGGCCGGCCGGCGACGCGGTAATAGACGTCGGCCATGAAGCCCGCGACCGTCTCGTGATGCACGGAAATCGTCTTGATATCGTCGCGCCGTTCGTACAACGCGTCGATGAAGCCGATATTGCCGTGCCCGCATAGCCCGAACACGGTGGGCACTTTTTCGCGGATCAGATAGTCGACAATGACCTGTCCGCCATCGAGCATGTTTTTTGGCATTTTGGGTTTCCTGGTCATGCCCGGCCACCTGGGTGCGGCCGAAGGCCGGCCCGAGTGCAAGCTTGTGCCGGGCATCCACGTCTTGGTACCGAGTCACATTAAAGACGTGAATGGCCGGGCAAAAGGGCGTTCACGCCCGTCTTCGACGGGCTATACCCGGCCATGACGTCCAGGATGGCAAGCTTGAGCGAACGTGTCGAGACGGCGGACCGCGGGCCGCGATCGTTCTCTGGCGATCTCTTCGGCCATCCGCGTGGCCTCACCTTCCTTTTCACGACTGAGATGTGGGAGCGTTTTTCGTATTACGGGATGCGCTCGCTGCTCGTGCTCTACATGACAAAATATCTGCTGCTGCCGGCGCATTCCGGCGACGTGATCGGCCTCGTGACGGTCAAGCGCACCCTCGAAGCGGCATTCGGCCCGCTCGACGTGCAACCGCTGTCGTCGCAAATCTGGGGCCTCTATACCGGCTTGGTCTATTTCACGCCGATTTTCGGCGGGCTCCTTGCCGACCGCGTGCTCGGCCAGCGCCGCACCGTCATTGTCGGCGCCGTGCTGATGGCGATCGGCCATTTCATGATGGCGGTCGAGCAGCTTTTTCTGTTCGCGCTGTTGTTCCTCATCGTCGGCAGCGGCGCCTTCAAGCCGAATATTTCCACCCAGGTTGGCGGGCTTTATGCACCGGGCGATCGCCGCCGCGATCGCGCCTATTCCATCTTCTATGTCGGCATCAATGTCGGCGCGTTCCTGGCGCCGCTCGTCTGCGGCACGCTCGGCGAAGAGGTTGGTTGGCACTACGGCTTCGCCGCCGCCGGCGTCGGCATGTGCCTCGGGCTTTGCATTTATCTCTATGCGTTGCCGATGCTGCCGCCGGACGAGTTGCAGAAGGCGACGGCGGCGCATGTGGAAAAACGTCCGCTCAATCGCGACGAATGGCACGCTGTCATTGCGCTGCTCGTGCTGTTCGTGCCCAACACTTTGTTCTGGGGCGCCTACGAGCAGCAGGGTAACACTATTGTGCTTTGGGCCGACGGCAATACCGATCGCGCGTTATCGCTTTTCGGCTGGAGCGCGCAAATCCCGACGACGTGGTTTCTGGCCTTCAATCCGTTCATGATTTTTGCCTTCACGCCGATCGTCGTCGCGCTATGGGCGTGGCAGGCGGCGCGTCGCCGTGAGCCGGCGACCATCACCAAAATGGCGCTGGGCTGTTTCGGCCTCGCCGCCGCCTATCTGATCATGGCGCTGGCGGCGCTTCACGCCGGCGCCGGCAAGGCGAGCTGGCTGTGGCTCCTGTTCTATTTCGTCGTGCTTACGATCGGCGAACTTTACCTGTCGCCGGTCGGCCTTTCGTTCGTGACCAAAGTCGCGCCGGCGCGGTTCGTGTCGATGCTGATGGGCGTTTGGCTGGCAACAAGTTTCACCGGCGGCTTCCTGGCCGGCTGGCTCGGCAGCTTCTGGAGCCGAATGGACAAGCCCGAATTCTTTCTGATGATCGCCGCCATCGGTGCGCTCGCCGGCGTCATGATCTCGCTGGGCCGTTGGCCGCTGCGCGGGGCGCTGGGGGATTAGAGCATGATCCCGAAAAGTGGAAGCCGGTTTTCGGATAAGATCATGCTTGAACGAGTAATCTAGACCTTGATCCGATTCAGTTGAATTGGATCAAGGTCTAGGTCAGCCGAGCAGCGCCTTCATCCGCTAACACGACCTCAGGCGGGCTTGGTTTTATTGCCGGTGATCACGTCGTAGACGTTGCTGGCAATGCCCGTCGCCTCATAGCCGTCCTGACCCGTCGCCTGCGCGATAGCAAACATTTGGAAAGCGAGGC
>JASHQI010000183.1 GCA_030037645.1 Xanthobacteraceae bacterium | reverse complement strand
TGCGTATGGCAGTCGACAGTGACGGCACCCGCGATGGCTTTACGTTCTCCGTGTTTGCGTGCCGCGGTGTCGGCATATTTATTCCAGACGCCCATTGTCACTCGCCTTGAATTGTTTCCACCACAATCGTTGACGGCGTAACATGCGAGTTTCAGCTTTTCAATGCGATCGCGTTCCCGAGACGGATGTGAACGCACATTGGAGAAAGACGGCCGGTCAAGGGGCGTCGCACAATACCAATGCGCTTCCGGCTGCGTCTAAAATGCCGTATCTCTGAGTGCGGACATTGCGCCGGCGCGCGCCGATCAGTCATTCTTGCCACAACGCCATGCAATGTCGACGGTACATTTTTCTGTCGCTTCGTGCGTTTTGAATCGGCGATTACTCCGATAACGGCAAGACGGTGGAAGGAAGAGGAATGAACAACTTTGCGCGTGGGCCATTTCATGTCGGCTATGAACGACGGATCGATCTCGACCTGCTGCGCAAAAAGCGCGTCGCGAAGGCCGACGAGCAGCGCAAAGGAGCCGGACTGGACGCGTTGCTGGTATGGAAAGACGAGAATTGCCGCTATTTGACCGATCTGCGTCCGCAATTGATTGCTGGCAAGACAACGGCGCTCAATGGTGCGCTATTGGTCGAGGGCATGGCGCCAATCCTGTTTTGTTCGGGCGGCGAGCGCGACCGTGTCGATCGAACGATGCCGTGGATCACCGAGGCCTATACCATCCCAATCGTCGAGGAAAAGGCGCTGGTCGACGGCATGATGAAAGATATTTTGGGACCGGTGCTGCGAAAATATCGTCTTAGCGACGCAAGGCTTGGCCTCGACGAGGCAAACACGGTGTTCGTCAAGGCGCTGACGACGCATTTTCCCGCGCTCCGCGTGGAAGATGGCGATACGCCGATGCAGCAGGCGCGCAGGATAAAGCTGCCGGAAGAGCTGGTCTTGCTGGAAGAGGCGACCGCAATCGCCGATGCCGTTACGGCTTCGGCCACGGCGGCGGTGAGAGAAGGCGTGCGCGAATGCGACGTTGCCGGCGAGGCGATGCGCACGCTGTTCCAGCTTGGCGGTGAATATGCGCACGTGATGACACCCTTTGTCGCGTCCGGCGAGCATATGGCGCCGCCGCATCGCATCTGCAGCGACAAGCTCATTCGTCACGGCGATATCGTCTTCATTGACATTGGTGCGGCTTGGGGAGGCTACTTCGGCGACGTCGCGCGGTCGGTTATTTGCGGCACGCCTTCCGCCGAACAGAAGAAGATATTCACGGCCGTCTATGACAGCCTTCATGCCGGTATTGCCGAAATGCGGCCGCAGCGCACCAACAAGGATGCTGCGACGGCAATGATCGGTGCGGCGAGCAGGTATGGGCTCGCCGGCAACTTCTTGTCGCTATTCATCGCCCATGGCGTCGGCATCGGAGCCAACGAGCCGCCCTATATCGGCGAAACTTTGCCCGGTGCGCCGACTTACGAATTTCAACCGGGCATGGTGTTTGCCGTCGAGCCGCTGATTTGGGTCGAAGGCGTGCGCGGCGGCGGCGGGGTGCGGCTGGAAGAGATGGTTCTCATTACCGAGAATGGGCCTCACGTGATATCGCGCGCGCCGTTCGATTCCAAGTTGATACTTTAGATGGCAATCCTGAAAACCCTGTTTCTGACTTGATGCGGCATGATAGCTCGCTATTCGGCGAACGTGATAATCGGCTTGACGATCAGTTAGCCACGCTCGATATTGAGAATTCAGTGTCTCGCGGCGCGCGGACGGGGACAAGGTGCGCCATTTCACCGGCATCCCGAGCCGACGGCTCACGCCTAGCGGAGGAAATTCTTGTAGCGGAAAGTTCGAAAGGAAATGAATACCCAGTTCTGGGTCATCCAGACCTTCAACGGCATTTCCTACGGCGCGCTTCTGTTCCTCGTCGGCAGCGGTCTGTCGCTGATCTTCGGCGTCATGCGCATCGTCAACCTGGCGCACGGCTCGTATTTTCTGCTCGGCGGCTACGTGGCGCTGTCGGTGATCTGGGCGACCGGCTCCTGGGTCTTGGCCATACCGGTCGCGGCCGTCAGCATCGCCATCCTCGGCCTGGCGATGGAGCGGGTCTTTTTGCGGCCCCTGGGGTTCGATCCGCTGCGCCAGGTGTTGTTGACCGTCGGCTTTGCGTATTTGTTTCAGCAGGCCGCGCTCGACATCTGGACCGGCAACCCGTTCGACATCGATCCGCCGGAGCAACTGACCCGCAGCGTCGTGGTCGACGGCCTGCACCTGCCGGTCTATCGCATCTTCATGATCGGCGTCGCCTTGGCCATCGGGCTTTCGCTGTGGCTGGTCATGGAAAAGACCCGGCTCGGCGCGACCATTCGCGCCACCGTGGACGATGCGCAAATGGCGCGCGGCGTCGGCATCAACACCTCGCTCATCTCGACCCTGATTTTCGGCTTGGGCGCGTTTTTGGCGGCGCTGGGCGGCGTCATCGGCGGCGCCTTCCTCGGCGTCTATCCGGGCCTCGATTTTGAGATGCTGCCGATCGCTTTTGCGGTGGTGATCATCGGCGGCATGGGCAGTCTCGGCGGCGCCGCAATCGGCGCGCTAATCGTCGGGCTCGCCGACAATTTCGGCAAAGCGCTGTTCCCGGAAGTCTCCTACTTCACGCTCTACGCGCCGATGGCGCTGATCCTGGCGGTGCGGCCGACCGGGCTGTTCGGGCGGGAATGAACGGGCATGACGCGTGCGCGCACCAAAGTCCTGGCCGTTGTCGCGTCGCTCGCTGCGGTCGCGCTGATCGTTCCGCATACCAACTCGTTCGTTATCCTGCTGGCAACGCGGGCGCTTGCTTTCTCCATTCTGGTGATGAGCGTCGACCTTCTGCTCGGTTTCACCGGCCTCGCCTCGCTCGGACAGGCCGCCTATCTCGGCGTCGGCGCCTATCTCACGGCGATTCTGGCGACGCGTTATCAGATCGGCCTCGGCGATGATTTCTGGCTGGTAGTGGCGCTCGCCATGCTCGGCGGCGCGGCGCTGGCGGCCTTTTTCGGGTTGCTCGCGATCCGCGCCAGTGGCGTTTACTTTCTGATGATCACGCTCGCGCTCGGGCAATGCGTGTGGGGGCTCGCTTATCGGTGGAATTCACTCACGGGAGGCGACAACGGCATTAATCTGTCGCAGCGGCTCAAAATTTTCGGCATCGACTTCTCCCACGAGGTGACTTTCTTCTATCTGGTCTTTGCCTTGTTCGCGGCTTCGCTTCTGGTCATGTATACGTTCGTGAGCTCGCCGTTCGGCCGCAGCCTGGTCGGCATTCGCGAGCGCGAACTGCGCATGAAGATTTTGGGTTACAATACCTGGCTGCACAAATATATCGCGTTCGTCATCGCCGGCGCCTTCGGCGGGCTCGCCGGCGTGCTGTGGGCGCACACCTCCGGCATCGTCAGTACCGACGATGTGGTGCTGACCACGTCGGTCGATGCGCTATTGATGGTCGTGCTGGGCGGGGCCGGGACCTTGATCGGCGGCGTGATCGGCGCTGGCGTGGTCTTCTTCGTTCGCGAATATCTCAGCACGCTGGTGCATTGGTGGCAGTATGTGCTCGGCGGAATCTACGTCCTCGTCATCCTTTACCTGCCCGGGGGATTGATGAGCATTCCACTGCGCATACGCCAATGGCGCGCGGCGCGATCGTCGGCCTCCGCCGCCGAATTGCCGGTCGTCTCTACGCTCTCCTCGCCCGCGCGCGGGGCGGGCTAGACCGCAAATCAAACAAAA
>JASHQI010000182.1 GCA_030037645.1 Xanthobacteraceae bacterium | reverse complement strand
GGGGGTTCGGCTGTTGCAGAATAGTCTCCAGCTTCCGAACCCCCTCACCCCAACCCTCTCCCCGCTGGGGAGAGGGAGCACGCCGCGCCAGCGCTGCGGCACCAACTTAAAATCATCATGCTCTAAGTGCGTGCTTTTGGCCAAGATGCAAGAGGACGCCCACGAAAAGCTGGCAATGCTCGACATGGCGCAAGCCTGGATCGTCCTCGCCGAACAAGCGGAGAAGAACGGATCCTTGTTCGTTTGTTGTGTGCGACATACGAGACGCCAAGAAAGACGTATGATCGCCCGTCTCAGTTTGCGGCCTCTTTTATTCCTTCGCACCGTGTTCCGGCTTGTCCCGATTTAACGGCTCGCAGGAACCACTCCGGTCGCCCCGCCGTTGATGGTTTGCGTGAAGCAATCGCCGCAGGAGGCCGCCGTTGTCGAAAACTTTTGCATCCGCCGCATCCGCCGCCGTTCTTGCGTTCGTCTTGCAGGGGTCCGCGCTGGCGCAGGCCGGGCCGCACCCGCCCCAGGTCAAGCAAGAATGGAACAACGATCACTTTCTTTTCCATTATGACGACGGAACCTGCCATCTGGAATATGAATACAACTTCAAAGATGGCAACATGCACCTGGACAAACACGGTGATTGTTCATCCGTGAGCATTCCGCACTTTTGAGATCGATCACGGCCGCCTCGGTTGGCGGCCTCTGTCATTGACAGCCCTTGCCAGTGTCTCGACCCTCATTGGCAAATTCCGGGACCAACTGGCTGGTTTGAATGCCGTCCCAATTCCGAACCGCCCGTGCTAATTCGCTGACTCCAATGCCCTAATTCACATATTAACGATGTATTAGGAAACACAATCCGGCGACCGCGGCGTGGTTTATATTTACCATCTACCGGCACGATACTCCCCCCGTATCCCCACCCCCAGTGCCGGTTGCTCCGGACGCCTCGGCGCAGGATGCCCGAGGCGTCTTCGTCTCGGTTGGCTTAGAGCCCATTTTCCATGACAGGTGTCGTCACAACGGCCGCTCTTTGACTTTTTCGAGCATCGCCTTTGCAACTTGGTAAGCCTTCGAGCAAACAGAGCGCACAACCGGGGCGATCGTTAAATTTGCTCTGCGTAGTTTTACGCATGGCCGGCCCACGGCGGCTACTGATTGGCGGGCGGCAACACTCATAGCAAAGGGACTGGCCATGCTTCGACTTCTCGCTCGCTTCCAGAACGATCAATCCGGGGCCACTGCAATTGAATACGGCCTCATTGCAGCAGGCATCGCGGTCGCGATCATCGCCGTCGTGCAGGCACTCGGAACCAACCTCAACACCACGTTCAGCACAGTTTCCACCGCTCTGGAGTAAACTCTCAGAGCGCATTGATGACCTGCTGAGGCCGCCGCGCTGGCGGCCTCATTTTTTGTGTCCTATGCGAAGTGGCGTCGGCGACTGTGTTGCCGGCCATGGCGCCTGCCGGCTTGCCGGATTGACACTCCTGGCCGACGATGAAACGCTTTTGGACCGACCGTAGGGGAGTTTTCATGCGCGCTGCCATTGCAATCATCACTCTCGTCGCCGCCGTCTCGATCGCGGGATGCTCCAAGGGCCCGCAGGGGCCTACCGGACCGCAGGGCGACGCGGGACCGCAAGGGCCTGCCGGCAAGAGCGGCCCGGCAGGGCCGCAAGGGCCGCAAGGGCCGCCCGGTCCGGTCGGCGCCAGCGGGTTGCACGTGCTCCGCCAGGCGTCGTGCGGCACGGCCAATAATTGCGACCTCACCTGCAGCCCGGGCGAGGAATTGGTCTCCGTTACCTGCCCCGGCGGATCGATCAACATCAGCAGATCCGGCGGCATCGACGCGGCCGCCTGCAGCAATACGCCGGGACCGGCGATCGCACTTTGCATGAAGAAAAGCCAGTAAGCTGGGACTGGCGGGATCGCGGCGTTGCGCAAATTCCGCCTTACTCACATCGAACGATTGTGAAATGGACCGGCCCAGCCGTTCGCTAAGAGTTCTGCAGCCGCAGGTGGGCGGGAGCTGGCCACACAATTGAACGCCATCACCTTGAGCGTTTCGAGCGCGGTGAGATCAACGCTCAAACTCTCGATCGCCGCCGACGTTGCGGCAAAACCGTCCCGGCAATCGCGCGCCTGGCTTGGCGCTGAATTGGCGCTGACTTGGCGCTGACTTGCCGCTGACTTGGCGGTGTTGTCGTTTCGCGCCAATCTGGCGCAATGTATGACCTCGTCATCCGCGGCGGAATTTTATACGACGGCGCCGGCAATCCGGGCGTCGAAGGCGATCTCGCCATCGCCGGCAGCCGCATTGCCGCGATCGAGGCCGGCACGCAGGGACGCGTGACTGTCAGCGCGGGCGCGGCGCGCAAGATCATCGACGCCGCCGGCCTCGCCGTCGCGCCGGGCTTCATCGACATCAAGACCCATTCGGATTTCACGCTGCCGATCAATCCGAAGGCCGAAAGCAAGGTACGCCAGGGCGTCACCACCGAGATCGTCGGCCATTGCGGCTATTCCGTTGCGCCGGCGCTGCCGGGCAAGGTCGCGCTGCTGCGCGACTATCTGAGCCCGAGCGCGCCGTGGCTGGCGTTTCGGGAAACGAGCTTTGCGGATTATCTCAAGAACTTTCCGGCAACCGCCGTGAATGCAGGCATGCTGGTCGGCCACAACACGCTGCGCCTGATGGTGATGGGCATGGCGCCGGGGCCGCCGAGCGCAGTCGAGCTCAGGCAGATGATCGCACTCCTCGAAGACGCGCTCGACGCCGGCGCGCTTGGCCTGTCTTCAGGACTGTTCACGCCGCCCGGCTCCTACGCCGCGGCCACCGAAATGATCGCGCTTGGCCACGTGCTCAAGCGGCACAATGCGGGGTACTTCACCCACTTGCGCGATGAAGCGAACAATGTGATCGAAGCGGTCGGCGAAGCGATCGAGATCGCGGAACAATGCCACGTGCATGTCGAAATCGTGCACTTCAAGTGCTCCGGCATGGACAATTGGGGCAAGGCGGCGACCGCACTTAAGCTGATCGGCGAGGCGAAGGCGCGCGGACTGGATGTCGATTGCGATTCCTATCCGTATGACGCGGGCTCCAATCCGCTGAAGAACCTGCTGCCGCCGTGGGTACAGGCGGGCGGCGTCGAGGCGATGCTGGCCCGGCTTGCCGAACACGGCGCCCGCGAAAAGATTCGCGCCGACATCGCCCGCGACGGACTCAACAATTGGGGCCGCATCCCGTCGTGGGATTGCGTGCAGATCTCGATCTCGCCGCATCTGCCGCAGCATGCCGGCCGCACCATCGCCGCGCTTGCGGCCGAGCGCGGCGCCGATCCGGTTGATACGCTGTGCGACTATCTCATCGACGACCGCGGCGCGACCCGCGTGCTGGTGACCTCGATCTCGGAGCACGACCTGCGCACCATCGTCGCCTCGCCGCTGGCGCTGGTCGGCTCCGACGGAAATTGCGTCGCACCCTACGGTGCCGTCGGCCGCGGCCTGCCGCATCCGCGCTTTTACGGCACGTTTCCGAAAATCCTGTCGCGCTACGTGCGCGAGCAAAACGTGCTGCCGCTTGCCCTTGCCATCCACAAGATGACCGGCGCGACGGCGCGCGCGCTGAAATTGAAGGACCGCGGCTTGCTCCGCGAAGGCTTTTGCGCCGACGTGGTGATCTTCGATCCGGACGATTTCGACGATCGCGCCACTTACGCCGATCCGCACCAATTCCCGAGCGGCGCGCGCACCAGCGTCATCGTCAATGGCACGATCGTGGTCGAGAACGCCGCCCATACCGGCGCGCTGCCCGGCATGGTGCTACGACGCGACGGCGCCGGGGCCGTCGGCTGACGATTCTGCGAATGTTACGGGTTCACGCCCGGGCGGCGTTCGGCTTCCCAGTGCCCGGAACACTGCGAGCTCGGCGAGCGGCCGCTCCAGACGCCTTCGCCGTAATCGCTGAAGAGGCGGCCGGTGCCGCTCGCCACCTGATCGCCGTATCTGACGGTCACGGCAACCTGACCGCGCGGGTTCACCATGCCCGAAACACCGAAACTCGGATCGTCGTAGGAGATGCGCCCATCCTTGATATGAAGTGCGTAGCGATAGCCGCGATCGCAACTGCCTGAATCGGTGATGATGGATACGCTCCAGGAGCCGTCATAGGGCGTCGGCGCCGCTCTGGCCGCGCCGACCCATAACGGGGCCGCCAATACCAGGGCCGCGATAAAGACACTGCCTTTGCGCATGGTCACAATCCCTTGGCTTCAATCGCCGAATTGGAAAACGCACGGAGTCTAGGTAGGTACTCCCGTGGTCCGATTCTAGCGTTCGCATCCGGGTTCGGCGGGCTCTTTTGCGAATGCGACAATCAAAGGACTACTGGCACATATCAGTCCTCGTGGAGCTTTGAATTTGACATTCGCTTCACGGGTTTGCGGCCAAGTGGGTCGCGAATGTCAAATCCGCTCCACTAGGCCTCGATCACAATCTTGGGCGCCGGGCGACTTGCGGTCTGCAAGCCATCGCGTACGCGCGCCGCGATGTCGCGGTAGCATTGCGCATGGGGACCATCCGGCGCGGCCGCGACCACCGGACGGCCGGCGTCGGAATTTTCGCGAATGGCGAGGTCGAGCGGAATTTCGCCCAAGAATGGCACGCCAAGCCGCTCGGCCTCGTTGCGGGCGCCGCCGTGGCCGAATATGTCCGAGCGCCCGCCGCAATGCGGGCAGATGAAGGTGCTCATGTTCTCGACAATGCCGAGGACCGGCACGTTGACGCGGCGAAACATGGCAATACCGCGCCGGGCGTCGATCAGCGCCAAATCCTGCGGCGTCGAGACGATCACTGCGCCTTTGAGCGGCACCTGTTGCGCCATGGTGAGCTGCGCATCGCCAGTGCCAGGCGGCATGTCGACCACCATGACGTCGAGCTCGCCCCACTCCACCTCGCGCAGCATCTGGGTCAGTGCCGACATCACCATCGGCCCGCGCCAGATCATCGGCGTTTCCTCCTCGACCAGGAAACCGATCGACATCACCGGCATGCCGTGGCGCATGATCGGCTTGAGACGCGTGCCGCCGATGGTCTCCGGCTTTTCGCGGATGGCGAGCAGCCTGGGCATCGACGGCCCGTAAATGTCGGCATCGAGAATGCCGGCCTTCAACCCGAGATCATGCAGCGCAAGTGCGAGATTGACCGCGGTGGTCGATTTGCCGACACCGCCCTTGCCGGAAGCGACCGCGATGATGGCTTCGACGCCGGGAATGCCGGCCGGCGCATGCGTCGGCGCGCCGCCTTGGCGCGGGCGCGCGCCTTGAGCCGGCGCTTGCGGCCGTCGCTGCGGCTCTGCTCCCTGGCCAGGCCCGCTGGCGGACCGGGACGGCGCCCCCAGACGTTCGGCGGTGAGCGCGACCATCACGGAATTGACCCCCGGTACGGCGCGCGCGGCCGCTTCGGCGCGGGCGCGGATCGGTACCCATTGCTTCACTGCGCCGGCATCTACGGTGATGGAAAAGAACACTTTGCCGTCGGTCACGACGAAGTCCGACAGCGTGCCGGTCTCGGTGAGCGGCTTGCCGTCGGGGCTCATAACCTTTGCGAGCGCGTTGTGAATATCGTCCTTCGCAAGCGCCATGCCACAATCTCCACCTCGCGCGAAACCGCGCCCGCCGAGCCCGATCTACATAGGCCCGCCGCGGCGACGGTCAACGCCGGCGCGAGCGATTGCCGCACCGGTCCATGCCGGCTCTCGCTTCGTTCGGGGCCGAACCAATAGCCGTGGCGTTGACATATACTTGGAGTTCTATGCGGCAAGGCACATGCCGCAACTGCATCGGGATTTCAGCCATGCTCGCCTATATCTTTTGGCACCGGCCTTACGCGGATGCCGACCGCACGCGCTACGAAACAGGGATCCTGCATTTCCAGGCGCAACTCGCCCAGGAACGGCCGCCGGGATTCATCTCCGCCGCGTCGTTTCGGATCGAAGCGGTGCCGTGGCTGGACGACCAGCCGGGCTACGAGGACTGGTGCCTGCTGGAAGCCTCATGGGCGATGGATCCACTCAACAGCTTTGCCGTCGCGGGCGCGACGAAGGCGTTCCACGACAACGTGGCCGCGCAAATGGACCAGGGCACCGGCGGGATCTATGCCCATGCCGGCGGCGAAACGCCATTGCCGGTACGATCCAGCGTCTATTGGCTGACGCGCCCGCGCGGCGTTGATTGGCAACAAACGCTTACGCCGGTCCGCGCCAGATGCCCGCAAGCCGTCATTTGGCGCCGACAGATGGTGCTTGGCGTGCCGGCCGAATTCGCCGTCGAGGCGCCGGACGATGCCGAGATCGACGTGCCGGCCGGCTGGCAGAGCCGCCGTGTCCGCCGCACGCGCCTCGGCAACCTGTAGCCCCGATGGCGGTTGACGGACCGGCGCCAGCCGGGCCACATCCAAGTTGGTCAATCGTTCCCGGATTTCGCTCCGAGCGATCCGGGCTGCATGAATGGAGACACCGATGGCAAAGGTCGCATTCGTCGGGCTTGGCGTGATGGGCTACCCGATGGCCGGACACCTCAAGTCGAAAGGCGGCCACGATGTCACGGTTTACAACCGCACCGGCGCCAAGGCGGACAAATGGGTGGCGCAGTACGGCGGCGGCAAGACCGCACCGACCCCAAAAGCCGCGGCACAAGGCCAGGATTTCGTGTTTGCCTGTGTCGGCAACGACAACGATTTGCGCGAGGTGATGCTTGGCGAGAACGGCATCTACGCGGGCGTGGGCAAAGGCTCGATCGTGGTCGATCACACCACGGCGTCGGCGGCGATCGCGCGCGAGCTTCATGCCGAAGCGAAAAAGCGTGGCTTCGACTTCGTCGATGCGCCGGTATCCGGCGGCCAGGCCGGCGCCGAGAACGGCGTACTCACGGTGATGTGCGGCGGCGACGCGGCGCCGTTCGCCAAGGCCGAAAAGGTGATTGCGACCTACGCGCGCGCCTGCAATCTGCTGGGAGCGCCCGGCAGCGGCCAGCTCGCCAAGATGGTCAACCAGATCTGTATCGCCGGCACCGTGCAGGGCCTCGCCGAGGGACTGCATTTTGCGCAAAAGGCCGGGCTCGACATCGAAAAACTGATCGTGACGATTTCCAAGGGCGCGGCGCAGTCCTGGCAGATGGAGAACCGCTACAAGACCATGGTGGCCGGCAAATTCGATTTCGGCTTTGCGGTGGACTGGATGCGCAAGGACCTTGCCATCTGCCTCGACGAAGCGCGAAGGAACGGCGCGCATCTGCCGGTCTCGGCGCTGGTCGATCAGTTCTATTCGGAAGTGCAAAAGATGGGCGGCAAGCGCTGGGACACGTCGAGCCTGATCGCGCTGTTGCAGCGATGAAACCGCCATGGATACGGTGGCCGACGCCCGCCCGTTCTCGCCAAAAATCGACCGCACCTATCCGCAGCCGAAGCTGAAACTGCCGCCGGGCGCCTGCGACACGCATTTTCACTTCATCGGCCCGCAGCGGCTCTTTCCGCTCAAGCCCAATCACGTCTTTTCCCATCTGCAGTTCGAAGACACGCCGATCGAGGATTGGCTAAAGCTGCAGGACGCGCTCGGCCTGTCGCGCGGGCTCCATGTGCAGTCGATGATGTACGAGAACAATTACGAGATTGCGCTGCACGCGCAGTCCCGTCTGCCCGATCGGCTGCGCGCGGTGGTGGCGCCGTGGCCGGGCATCACCGACGGCGAACTCGAAATCCTCACCAAAGCCGGCGTGGTCGGCTACCGCATCGCGCATCGCGTGACGAAGACAATCGACAGCCGCCTCGTGGCGCGCACGCACGAGCACGGCTGGTCGATGCATTATCTGGTGAAGCCGGATGAGCAGCCGGATTGGAAGCCGCAGATCCTGAAGTCGCCGGGAAAATTCGTGCTCGAGCACATGGGCGGCGTCGACCCGGCCAAAGGCGTCGACGGCTCGGCATTCAAGTTCGTGCTTGAATGCCTCGATACCGGCCGCTGTTGGGTAAAACTGTCGCCGCGCATCTCCCATCAGCAGACATTTCCGTTCTCCGACACCGATCCGCTGGTGAAAAAGCTGGTGGCGCACGCGCCGACGCGGCTCCTATGGGGCTCCGACTGGCCGCACCCGCAATATTTCAAGCCGATGCCGAACGACACAGCCTTGCTCGAAATGATGCTCGACTGGGTGCCGGACGAGAACGCGCGCAAGCGCATCTTCGTCGACAATCCCGCGGAGGCTTTCGGATTTCCGCCGGTCGGCCCGAGCTGAGCGCGCTGTTGCGCAGGCGATCCCCGTCATTGCGAGCGGAGCGAAGCAATCCAGTAGGCTCATAAATCTCGTCGCGACCTGGATTGCTTCGTCGCTTCGCTCCTCGCAATGACGAGTTATTATTACGCTCGCCCGCTCGGCAGCGGCGAGCGGTCGGCCAATTCCATTTCGCGATAGGCGAGCCGCTCCATGAGATCAGCACGCAGCGCGCGGTTCGCCGGATCGTCGAACAGATTGTCCATCTCGTGCGGATCAGTTTGCCGGTCGTACAGCTCGCCATAAGAATCG